>NZ_KI632512.1:2262249-2427119 GCF_000504305.1 Nitratidesulfovibrio termitidis HI1 | reverse complement strand
TTTATTTGGGGGGATGGAAGTCAGTGGCGTTATTGTAGTCCATGTCACCCCCACAATTGAAAAGTTTGCGGGGATGGGGGTACGGGGGAAGGGGAGCTTTTCAAAGCTCTCCTTCCCCCGGAAAGTATTACGGCAATTGCCGTACCACGCGGGCGGGCGTGCCCGCCACGAGGGTGGCGGGGGGCACGTCGCGGGTGACCACGCTGCCAGCGGCCACGATGGCCCCGTCGCCGATGGTCACGCCCTTCAGGACGATGCAGCGCATGCCCAGCCAGACGTCGTCGCCGATGGTCACGTCGCGGTCACGTTCGCAGGCCGGGGTGGTCAGGCGCGTTTCCGGCGGCCATTGGGCGTGGAAGTCGGAATCGGTGATCACGCAGTTGGGGCCGATCATGGTTCCCTTGCCGATGCGGATGGTGCGCGAGCGGGCGGTGATGGCCGTGCCGTTCATGGTCACGCCGTCGCCGATCAGGATGGCGGCGCTGCCCGCAAAGGTGCGCAGCCGGGTGGGCGCGTGGATGGTGGCGGATGTGCACCGCCGGGACGAGGAAATGATGCCCACCCCGCGCCCCAGTTCGATGCGGCTGCCCGGCCAGCGTTGCAGGATGATGGTGCCGCAGCACTCGCACCCGCCGCCCAGCCGCACGCCGAACAGCGCGGCCTTCAGCCGCATGCGCACCGTACCCCACAGGCAGGATGCGCTGCGGTGCACGGCCATGCAGCCATAGGACACGATGTCGCGCGGGGTCAGCCCCTCTTCGCGCACCTTGCGCAGCGCCTTGGTGATGAATCCACCCATTTCAGGCTCCTTCGCGGGCCACGTTTCCCACCCAATTGAAAAGTTTGGGAGGGTGGGGGTGCGGGGGAGGGAACCTTTTTTAAAAGGTTCCCTCCCCCGCGAAGTCATTTGCCTTTCAGCCTGTTACCTACAACCCGCGCAGCGCGTCCAGCCAGATGCCGTTGATGCTGCCGGAGGTGGTCATGGCGTACTGGGCGCACCAGTTGCGGCGGGCTTGCTGCACGGCGTCGCTTTGCCACCAGCCTTGCACGTCGGGCCAGATGCGGCAGATGTGCGCGGCGGCGGCATCGGGCGTGGCGTGGTGGATGCCCACGGCGGCCAGTTCGGCTAGGGCGGCGGCGGTTTCGCGTCCCACGCGCCAGTGTTCGGCGTTCCAGAACAGCACCGTGGGCGTGTTGGAGGCCATGGCCAGCTCCAGGGTGGTGCCGTGATGGTCCAGCACCAGCAGGCGGCAGCCCAGCATGTGCTCGTCCAGGCTCCCTTCGCAGCGGCGCACGTCGGCAAAGCGGCGCAGCACCCACGGACCGTCGTCCAGGCCGCTCATGGTCTGGAAATAGGGGCGGTACAGGGTGGATGCGCGCACATGGTCGGGCAGGGCGGTGAGAAAGCGCGCCTTGTCCTGGCGGTACGACAGCCATTGCAGGGGCTGTGGCCGCGAATCCAGCCGGTACGAGAGCAGGCTCATTTCCGCGCCGACGAATACCAGCGCGCCGGTGCGGTCGACATGGCTGTCCCTGATGCGGTCCAACTGGCCGTGCGGCAGGGGCACGTAGTTGCCCCGGAAGGGCGCGTGGCTGGTCCAGCCCCAGGTGACAAAGGCATGCTGGCGGTATTCGTAATAGGGCACCACGGCGGATTCGCGGATGTGGCCGTAATTGCCGCCGTGCTGGATGAACACCAGCCGCGCCCCGGCGGCGCGGTCCAGGGCCACGCGCATGCGGTAGGCATCGTCGTGGTACGACCCCACGCTGACAACGCGGGTGCGCGGGCGGCGCTGCCGCACGGTGCGGGGCAGGCGCTGCTGGCACAGGGCGCGGGGGATGGACGGCAGGATGATGTCGTCCGGCTCGAAGCGCCACACCGGCATGCGCCCCTTGAGCTGGGCCAGCGGGATGGTGCGGTCCTCGCAGGTGCGCGGCCCCAGCAGGGCCATGGAAAACACCAGCGATTGCAGGGTGGAAAAGCCCTTGATGCGCGGAAACGGCAGCGCGTACAGCAGCCGCCGTGCAAGGCCGCGCAGGCCGCCTTCGGCGGGGGCTCCGGCGTGGCGGGTGACCGGCTCGGCATGGATGGCCCGCCAGGCGGCGGGCAACTGCGGTTCAAGGATGCGCGAGAAGACCCACCAGTTGAACAGCTGGTCCTGAGCGCCCGCAAGGATGAACTGGTGGCTGTCCTCGAAGGAAAAGGCGCAGTCGCCCGGCAGCAGGGGGACGTCCAGTTCCTCGTTGCCCCACAGGCGGATCATGTCCTGCACGCGGCGCTGGCGCTCGTGCAGCATCTGGCAGCACAGGGTCAGCCACGGGTACAGGGTCAGGTCCCAGAAATCGCGCGGCAGGTCGGCGCCGTGGTGCGCGCCAAGGCGCAGACCAAGGTCGGGGATGCGCGAGATGGCGTAGCTGTTGGCCTCGTCGATGGCGGCGGCCACCTCGTCGCCAGTGGCGTACGGGTCGGGGCCGAAGGTGAAGCGGGTATCCCAGTCGGGAAAGGCGTCCTCGCGCCCGTGGAAGCACCACGGCCCGGCCATCAGGTGGGTGTCGGGGGTGGCATCGTCGGGGGCGACGGCAAGGACAAGGGTGCGGCGTTGGGTCATGTGGGGCTGCGCGCGGGGCGCGGTGTTTCGTGAAGGCCCGGCGGGTGCGGCGAGATGGGCCGGATGATGGCCCGCCGGGCGGTCAGGTGTAGTGTGCGGTGCGCGGAAGGCGTCTGGTCAGTGTTCGGCAGGGCTCCGGTTGCGCATCGGTCGTGCGCCCGTAGCGCGCCGGGTGGTGTCCGGCGCGCCAACCGGCCGCCTGCCGGTTATTCCAGATGGCTCCACTGGAGCACGGTATCTTCCGCGATGTCGGCGCGGGCGCGCTTGCCGAGCACCGCGTCGATCTCGCGCGGGCTCACGCCGTGGGCCGGGCGCTTCCAGGTCAGGTCGTCGCGGGTGATCACCGCGCCCGCTGCGATGGGCCGCGCCGCCACCAGGCTGCGCCGGGCGTTGCGGCGGGCGGGGGCTTCGGATTCCAGCGCAGAGATGGTGAACGGCCCAACCATGGGCAGGATGCGGTCGAGCGAGGCGTTGAAGCGCGCCAGATCGTCCTTGTCCATGGCGTGGTAGTGGTCGTTGCCGGGCAGGGTCTTGTCGTGGGTGAAGTGCTTTTCGAGGATGCGCGCGCCCAGCAGGGTGGCCACTTCCAGCACCTTCATGTCGCGGGGCAGGGTGTGGTCCGAATAGCCGATGATGTGCTGCGGAAAGTGCTGGCGCAGCGCCGGAATCATGCCCAGCGCGGCGTTCACGTCGTCCGTGGGGTAGTTCAGCACGCAGTGCAGCAGGGCCAGCGGGTTGCCCTTGGCCTCGATCCACTCCACCGCCTCGGCGATCTCGTGCAGGTGCGCCGCACCCGTGGACAGGATGATGGGCTTGCCGAACCCGCACAGGAATTCGATGAACGGCTTGTTGGTGATGTCCGACGACGAGATCTTGTACACGTCCATCATGTCGTTCAGGAACTTCGCCGATTCCACGTCGAACGGCGTGGACATGAATTCGATGCCCGCGCTGTCGCAGTGCTTCTTCAGCGCCTCGAACTCGCCCTTCCAGAACTTGTCGTGCCGGGTGAACAGCTCGAACTGGCTTTTGGTCGGCTCCTTGGTGGTGTCCCAGTAGGCCGGGGAATCCTTGGACGCCAGCGTGGCCGCCTTGTACGTCTGGAACTTGATGGCGTGCGCGCCGCCCGCGCAGGCCTCGTCCACCAGACGCTTGGCAATGTCCATGCTGCCCTCGTGGTTCACGCCTGCCTCGGCAATGATGTACGGACGCTGGATGCCCGCGCTGCGTGCGCACACAGGCTTGGTGCTGAATATTTCGGTCAGGCGCATGGTCGTGCTCCTTGTGAAATGACTGGTGGTGGGAAAGAAACTTGTGGGAGGCAGAGTAACCGGGGAGGGGACCCTTTGGAAAGGGTCTCCCTCCCCGGACCCCTCCCCCCAAAACTCTTTATTGGGGTGGGGGGCACGGGGAAGGTCTGTGCAATGAATACCCTACAAAAAGGGGTCAAGGGGACGGTAGCCGTTATGTGAGCGCGCAGCGCGAACATTATGGATAGCGATCGCAACGCGTGTGCCCCCTTGCGGGGTGCAGGGGCAGCGCCCCTGCATTCTTGAGGCTTACCCCTTGGGCGGAAAAAGGGCCACGATTGCCTCGGGGGTGATGTCGGGATGGATGTCCAGCAGGGCGAGGGCGCGGTAGTCTTCGGGGGTATCCATGTCCAGCTTAAGGTCCGGGCGGCGCAGGGCGGGGTTGGCCGGGTCGAAGGTGCGGATGCGGTACTGGCCGGGGTTGTCCCAGATGTACGACAGGCAGTGCTCGCGGTGGGCAGGCAGGGTGGCCCTGGCCGCTATGTCGGCCAGCAGCGCGTAGGACAGGGTTTCCGCGCCGAGGCCATCGGGGTAGCTGTTGCCACGCGGAATGTGGTTGTACGCGTAGTCGCAGGCCCCGGCGGCGTTCTCGCTGCGCCAGAAGCGGATCAGGTCGTCGATGGCTGGGCCCCAGATCAGCGGGTTGTCGGCGCAGATGCGCACCACCTGCTCCGCGTGGTGGGCGGCCCCGGCCAGGCGAAAGCGTTCCAGCACGTCGTCTTCCGGCCCGCGAAACACGGCCACGCCCTGCCGCGACAGGTGGTATTCCAGCACGTCGTTTTCGGGCCGGTCGGAGGTGGCCACGACCACCTCGTCGATGAGCTGCGCCTTGCGGGTGCGGCGCACCACCCAGTCGATGACGGGCAGGCCGTGCAGCGAAAGCATGGTCTTGCAGGGCAGGCGGGTGGACCCCAGGCGGGCCTGGATGAGGGCGACGGTTCTCATGCTGAATCTCCGTGCGGGCCGCGCGGCGTGTCGGATCTGTGTGATGTGGTAGGGGCCGCGGGCGTCACGTGCGCACCCGAAAGCGGGGCGTCGGTGGCAAGGGGAACAGCGGGGGACGCTCCACTGGCGGTCCCGTTGGTGCCCCCGTTGGATGCCACGGCCCCTTCCACGCTGGCGGATTGTTCGATGAGCGCGCTGCGCAGGTCGAAGTCCGGGCCGAAGGGCAGTTCATCGAGGTACGACGGCCTGCGCGGCGCAACGCCGCCCTGCGCGGGGGCCAGCAGCGCACCGATGCGCGCCACCACCCCGGCCTTGTTGCGGGTGAAGTCCAGCCGCTGCATGCGCTGGTGCAGGGTGCGGCGAAACCCTTCGTCCAGCATGCGCGTGAAGGCCCGGCGCAGCGCCCCTTCGCGGAAGGGATGCATGACGCCGAGGTAGGCGAAGCCGTTGCGGGCGCGGGCAAAGGTGTGGCGCGCCTCGCGCTCGTGGTGGGCCATGACGATGGCGGGCACGCGCATGTGCGCCAGTTCGTACACGGTGCGCCCGGCGGAGCAGATGGCGATGTCCGCCCCTTCCATCTTGCGCGACATGACGTTGGTGGCGTGGGTGAATTCCACCAGCGGCGAGCCCAGGGCATCCACGTGGGCCTGCATGGCCTCGCGGTGGGCGTAGCCCGGCCCGGCCACGATGCTGATGGCAACGCCCCGCTTGCGGCACAGCGGCTCGATGACGTCCAGAGTGCGCCGGGTGAAATCGGAATGATCGGTGCCGCCGAAGGTGACCAGCACCCGCTGCGGCTGCGGACGGAACGGGTTGCGTTCACCGGCGATGAATTCGTCGCGCAGGCAGAAATAGCGGTGGCCGTATAGCAGGCGCGGGTCTTCGTGCTTTTCCTCGTACAGGGCGTTGACCACAAGGTCTGCGTGGGCCGCGCCGGGGCCTTCGTCCTCGAAGTTCACGGTGCGCACCCCGGCGGCCTTCAGGCGCAGCATGTAGTTTGCGCCGGTGTCCAGGATGTCGTTGACCACCAGGTCCGGCGCAAGACGCAGTACGTCGTTTGCGAGATCATCCGTCCGCTGGATGAGGGTGCGGTAGTCGCGCGCGGCGATGTTCTTCACCGCCAGCTCGCTGTCGCGGGTGCACAGAAAGGTGATCTTGTGGTCGGAAATCTCGTGGGCCAGCATCAGGGCGCGGAACACGTGCCCCATGCCGATGGCAGGATACCCGGCCACCACGAACACGATGTGCCGCCGCTCCAGCAGCTTTTCGCACAGCCACCAGTCCTGGTAGCTGTTGATTTCGATGGCCCGGTCATTGAGGAAATAGGGCATCACGCGCGGGGTCGCGCCGGGGGCCAGGGCGGATGCGCGCAGCATGACCAGCGCCTTGCTTTCCACATAGACTTCGCGGTTGCCGGAAGATCGATCGCCGGAGGGGTGCCCCGGCTGGGGCGCGCCCTTGTCTGACCTGTCATCCGGCCTGTCATCCGGCCCGTCTTCCGCCCTTTCGTCTGCGCGGTCTTCCGGCCCCTCATCCGCCAGAATGGCGTCCAGGCTGCCGTCGCGCTTTTCCCACACCCGCTGGCGGATGCTTTTCACCGTCACCAGCACGTCCGCGCCCTCGTTCCGGAAGCGGTCGAAGGCGTCGTCGATGTCGTGGCCGGTCAGCAGCGGGCAGCTGGCCCGGTAGATGACCAGATACGGGTAGGTGGCGGCCAGTTCCTCCAGCACGCCGCGCAGTTCGCGCACGATGTCCAGCGAGGTGAAGCGCAGGCTGGCGTTGTAATGGTGGCGCACGCCGTTGCGCTCGCAGACCAGGGCGATTTCCTGGCTGTCGGTGACCACCACGATGTCCGCCGCATCGGCCACGGACCGGGCCGTGTCGATGGCGCGCTGGATCAGGGTCACCCCGGCCAGCCGTTTCACCAGCTGGTCGGGGATGACCGCGTTTTTCTTGATGGCGGGAATGACGATGCAGCGCCGGGGGGCGGTCATGTTGCCGCTAACCCCTGCGCAGCCCGTCGAGCACGTCTTTGGTGGCGGCGAGCATGTAGTCGAATTCCGCCTCGGTCAGCCAGTGCTGGAACGGGAAGGAGATCATGTTGTCGAAGAACGTGTCGGCGTTGGGGCAATCCGCCGCGCCGTAGCCCAGGCGCTGGTAGAACGGATAGCGGTTCAGCGGGTAGTACTGCACCACGCACTTCACGCCCTTGTCGTTGAACATGGTGCGGATGAATGCGTCGCGGTTGCCGTTGGTCATGCGCGCGGCCAGCAGGTGGTAGTTGTGCCGGGTGGTGTCCACCCGGTGGAACTCCAGCTCCGGATAGTCGGCCAGCGCGTCGATGAAACGCACGGCGCGCTGGCGTTTTTCGGCGTTGATACGGTCGATGCGCTCCAACTGCTTGATGCCCAGCGCGCACTCGATCTCGCCGATGCAGTAGTTGTTGGGCCACAGCATCTCGCCGTCGATCATGGGCATGTCCACGTTGCCCATGGCAGGCACCCAGTAGTCGGGCCGCTCGAAGTCGAAGCCGCAGTGCCCGTTGTGGCGCAGCGCGGGCACCAGCCTGGCCAGTTCCGGGTCCTGCACCACCAGCATGCCGCCTTCGCCCAGCGTGGTCAGGTTCTTGTGCGAGTGGAACGAGTAGATGGCAAAGTCGCCGAAGCTGCCGGACATCTTGCCGTCCACGTCCGCCCCGATGGACTGGGCCGTGTCTTCCACCACCAGGATGCCGCGCGAACGCGCCAGCTCCATGATGGCGGGCATGTCCGCCACATAGCCGTACAAATGCACCACCACGATGGCCTTCGTGCGCGGGGTGAGCACCTTTTCGATGCTTTCCGCCGTCACCACGCGGGTCTTCAGGTCTATGTCCGCCCACACCGGCTTCGCGCCCTTCTTCAGGAACGGATACGCCGACGCCGTGAACGTGTGCGACGGAATGACCACCTCGTCGCCCGGCTTGAACCGGCACAGCTGCGCCGACAGTTCCAGCGCCGACACCCCGTTCATCACCGCAAAGCAGTGCTCCACACCCAGGTAGTCCGCAAACTTGTTTTGGAACTCCTGCATGTACCGGCCCTGGGTCAGGGTCTCGGCCGTGCGCATGGCCTCGGCCACCACGGCAATCTCGTCCTCCGTGTAGTAGAGGGCGCGGCCGCTGAAATTCACCTTGATATCCATCTGTCCATGCTCCTGCAACGCAGTATCAAGAGTGTGTGGGGCTCCGCCCCACGCCCCGCAAGGGGGCCGCGCCCCCTTGACCCCTTATGCCTGTTTGCAGCGCACTTCGTGCGCTGCAAACAGGATATGGGCAAGGCGGGCGCAATGGGCGAGCAAAACAAGGAGGATTATCCCTCGTTGCTCTGCCGGAGTGGTTGCCCCCCACATTGAAAAGTTTGGGAGGATGGGGGTCCGGGGGAAGGAACCTTTTTCAAAAGGTTCCTTCCCCCGGTTGCTCTTCATCTTCCTGAATTATGAGGCTGGCCTTACATCGCCTTGAACAGCGAGATGACCTTCTCGTCGGTGAGGATCTTGCGGAAGTCGGGGCCAAGGGCGTTGGTGAGCGGCTTTTCGTGCACCACGGACGAGGCCACCAGGGCCTTCATCTGGTCATCGGAGAGGTTGGCGCACAGGCCCTTGGGCAGGTTGACGCCCTGGCGTTCGATCATCTTCACGTAGTTGGGGTAGTCTTCGGGATAGAATTCGCCCAGCACGCTGAGGGCGTGGCAGTTGGCGATACCGTGGTGGGTGTGCAGCACCACGGAGAGACCGGCGGAGATGGGATGGATGACGCCCACGTTCCCGGCGCTCATGCCGCCGAGGTACGAGGCGATCATCATCTTTTCCAGGTTCTCTTCGGCCATCATGTCGTTGGAAAGAAAGATGTCTTCGCACATGTGCACGGCCTTCTGGGCCAGGGCATCGACGATGACGTTGCGGTAGCTGCCCCGCAGCGATTCGATGCAGTGCATGTAGGTATCCATGCCGGTGTAGAAGTACTGGTCGCGCGGCACGGTGCGGGTCAGTTCCGGGTCCAGCAGCAGCTGGTCGTACATGGTCAGGTCGCTGTTCATGCCCAGCTTGATGCCGCGCTTGGCGTTCAGCAGCACGCAGGTGCGCGAGCATTCCGCGCCGGTGCCGGACAGGGTGGGCACGCCGATCTTGTGCGGGGCGGGGTTCTTGACGAGATCCCAGCCCTGGTAGTCCGCGGCCTGGCCGGGGTTGGTGAGCATGTTGGCCGCGGCCTTGCCCACGTCCAGGGTGGCCCCGCCGCCAATGGCCACGACGGTGCAGGGCAGGCGGTTGTCATGGGCGCGCACGGCGGCGGCAAAGTCGTCGATCTGCTCGGTGGTGGGTTCGTTGGTGGTGTCCACGAACAGAACGAGGTCGCCGTCCTTCTTGGGCAGGCGGCCTTCCAACTCGCGCCCCCGGAAGAAATGGTCCACGAAGAACACGGCGGGACCGGCCACGGCGGCGCGGCGCTCGTCCACAAGGTCGCCCAGTTGGGCGAAGGAACCCTTGCCGAAGATGTAGAAGGGAACGTTCTTGGTATTGCGGTACATGGTGGTCTCCTGGGGGTTGTGCGGAAGGTGCGCCGCGTTGCGCATTCTAGGCGCATTCGCGGGGGCGGGCAAGATGCCCGGAAATTTGTGGAGCAGCGGTTAGCCGGGGAAATGCCCCGGCGGTGCGGCATGCGCGAAGACCCGGTCGTTCAGGCCGGGGGCGCGAAGCAGGCAAGGCGGTGCGGGGGTGTGCATGGGGGTGACCGGCGATGCCGGGCGGGGTGTGGCCGCGTGCTGCCGCCGGGGGTGCCCGGCGGAACGGAGTGGATGGGACTCGCGACGGATGCAGCAGTAAGGATTCGGCGTGGCAAAGTCAATGGGCAAGGGGCCGGTGCAGCGCGCAATGCTGGCCTTGGGCGCGCGGGTATGGCAGGGAGGTGGTGGAATGGAACATTCAACAGTCATCGGGGAGGATGCATGAACGACGACGGCAAGATCATGACCCGGCGCAATCCGCTTGGCGCACGCGGGTTTTCGGCGCTGGTGGCGCTGCTGGTGCTGGCGGCGCTGGTGGCCGGGTGCAGCCAGAAGCTGCAACTGTACCGGCCCGGTGCGCTGGCCATGGTGACGGGCACCATAACCTTTCGTGAGCGCATCCTGCTGCCGCTTTCGGTGCAGGGTGAGGTGCGGCTGCTGGACGTGACCGACGGGGGTGACGGCGTGGAACTGGCCCGCGTGGAAGTGCCCGCGCCAGTGCGGGTGCCCGCGCCGTTTCGCATGGACTTCGACGCCGCGCGCCTCGACCAGCGCCGCAACTACGTGGTCGAGGCCACCCTGTTCGAGCCGGGCACGGGCGGCGGTCCGGGGCGGGTGTGGTTCCGCACGCCCGCGCCGCAGCATGTGCTGACCCACGGCAACCCGGCCTATCTGGAACTGGTGCTGGAGATGACCCGATGAGCGGAGGCATGCCGGAACTGCAAGCCGGCGTCCTCCGTTGCCCGTGGGCGCGCGCGCCGGAGGAAATCGCCTACCACGACACCGAGTGGGGCGTGCCCGTGCGCGACGACCGCATCCACTTCGAATTCCTGGTGCTGGAGGCGGCGCAGGCCGGGCTTTCGTGGCTGACCATCCTGCGCAAGCGCGCGGGCTACCGCCGCCTGTTCGCCGACTTCGACCCCGCCGTGGTGGCCCGGTATACCCAGGCCGACGTGGAGCGGCTGCTGGGCGATGCCGCCATCGTGCGCAACCGCCTGAAGGTGGAGGCCGCCGTGCACAACGCCCGGCTGTTTCTGGACGTGCAGGCTCGCCACGGCAGCTTCGATGCGTTCATCTGGAATTTCGTGGACGGCCGCCCGGTGTGCAACCAGTGGCGCGAACTGGGGCAGGTGCCCGCCACCACGCCGCTGTCGGACACGGTGTCGAAGGAGTTGAAGCGGCTGGGCTTCAAGTTCGTGGGGTCCACGGTCATCTACGCCCACCTGCAGGCCACGGGGCTGGTCAACGATCATCTGACCAGTTGCTTCCGCCATGCCGAGGTGGCGGCGGAACGCCGGGGGCAGGCAGGATAGGGGCGCAGCTGCGGCCAGTGGTGGTGGGGCAAGGGGCGCACAGGGGGGGGGCAGGCCACGCCATGCCGGGCGAGGCTGCGCTTGCAGGCCAGGGCAGGCCAGATCGGGCCAGATCAGATCGGGCCAGATCAGATCAGGCCAGATCAGGCCAGATCAGGCCTGGCCTGCGGCTGATGGCGCTGGCGCACTTCCGCCGCCGTGGCCAGCAGCGTGGCCACGAAGTCGCCGCTGCCCATGGCGCTGGCGAACATGGCGTCGGGCAGGGCGCCGATGGCGCGGGCGCAGGCGGTGACCACCTTCTTGCGCAGCATGAAGTCCGGATTGATGGAAAATTCCACGTCGTACCCGTGGATGACGGGCAGGTACCGCCGGGGACAGTACAGTTCAAGGATGCCGTGTTCGTACAGGTAGCAGTACAGCGCGAACCTGTTGATGCCCGTGCGCGGCACGAGGTTCTTGCGGCGCTGGGCGCGCTTGTAGCTGTTGTAGTCCGCCCGGGTGCTGGGCGGCGTGCCGAGGTCCAGCATCCGGCCCTCCGACGGGTAGCAGACCAGCAGGAAGCGGGCCAGCTTGGCCCGGTGCGAGTAGTCGGCGTCTTCCTCGCCGTACAGGCCGTAATCCTCGTTCCAGTAGCCAAGGATGTTGAATACGTCGCGCGCGATGGCCGTGGCCGAGCCCGTCAGACTGCGCCGGGTGACGGTGACGGTTCGCCCGCTGCGCAGGGTGACGTCGTACAGGGTTGCTTGCGGTGCGCCCAGCCGTGGCCCCAGAAAGGCCACCTCCGGGTCCGCCGACCACAGGTCGAGGATGTCGAGAATCCACCGCGGGTCGGTCACCTCGATGTCGTTGTCCAGCTTCATGTACAGCGGCGTCGGGCACACATCGAACCCGAAGTTGGACGCGCAGGATACCCCCATGTTCTTGCGCAGCAGAAAAAGGTGGTCGATGACGCCGTGTTCGTGCAGCTTCACCAGGAATTCGCGCGTGCCGTCCGTGGAGCAGTTGTCCACCACCGTGAGCCGTGACGGGACGTGCACATGCCGTTTCAGGGAAAAGATGCAGCGCTTCGTCAATTCCAGGCGATTGAACGTGGGGATGGTGAAATTGACGGCGGGGGAATCCATCGCTGCTCCGTGAGGCGGTTGCCCACGATGTCGTTGACCCGGATGCCCGGCCAGCGCATCGGGCGCGACCGGGTGAGGGTACATGTTTCGGATTCCTAGCGCAGCGCGGCGGGGCAGGCAATAGCATTACTCGTATTCGCTGGTTCTCGTGCAGCAAAAGGCTCCCCGCCCGGCCCGATGCGGGGGGCGCGTCTTGCCAGTGCGAAAATTGATGCCTATAATTATTGGTATCCGTTTTATCTATAGCAACACCAAGGAGTTAGTGGAATTTATGATCACGCTTACCGACCGTGCCCGCACGGAACTTGATGCCTATTTCTCCGACAAGGAGCGCAGCCCCATCCGCGTCTACCTAGCCCCCGGCGGTTGCAGCGGCCCGCGTCTGGCCCTGGCCCTGGACGAGCCCGGCGAAGAAGACAAGGTGTTCGAGCCCGGCGGCTACACCTTCTGCGTCAACGGTGCGCTGCTGGAACAGTCCGGCGCCATCAACATCGACCTTGGCTCCATGGGCTTTGCCGTGACCTCCGAAGTGCAGCTTGGCGGCGGTGGCGGTGGTTGCAGCGGGTGCGGGAGTTCGAGCAGTTGCTGCGGCTAGGGGGCTGACTGCAAACCGCCCTTTTCCCCGCTGGCTACCGACCCGAAGGGCGCGAAGCGTGCCCGTTAGGCGAGTATGCGAGCCTTACGGGCATCGTGCGCAGAGAGGTCAAACTTCGGCCGCCATTGCGTTGCTGTCCTTATCCGTAAGGTTCGCTTCGCTCACCTAACGGCTGAGGCTCGGTCAAATACCCAAGAGCGCGCTGCGGTCCTCAATCGTAAGGCTCGCAAGCTCGCCTAACGGTTGAGGCATATTCCCTCATGGCGGCCTCGTTTTCCTTGCCAGCGGAAAAAAATCTTGGTTTGCAGCTTTGAGCCTTCAGCATAGCCGGAGAACGAAAATCCCGTCGCGTCAGCGCGTGGGATCACACCTGTTTCTGCCTTGGCACGAAGAACATGTACGGGGCCGGATGTCACATCCGGTCCCGTGTTGTTTTCTGGGGGCTGGCGCGGCCACGCTTTCGGGCGGATCGTACCCCCTGCTGCGTTGAGCGGGAGGAAAACGTTCCAGCGCAACCGCCCTATCCGCCCTTGCACCCCGCGCCGCAGGGGAGTAGGTAACCGCCCTTGCGGGTGGACGCGGGTGCGCCGCCCGGCAGGAACCTCACCGCAACGACCATCACGGCATCGCCGCGACAACGCCACAAACGAGGGCATTCGCCATGCGCAGCATCGCCGTGTATTGCGGCTCCAATTTCGGAAGGGGCGACGACTATCTGAAGGCAGCCGTCGCGCTGGGACAGACCCTGGCGGCACAGTCCATCCGCCTGGTTTACGGCGGCACCACCAAGGGCCTCATGGGTGTTGTGGCTGACGCAGCCCTGCGCGCCGGGGGCGAGGTGCACGGCGTGATCACCGAGAAGCTGGTGGAACGCGGGCAGTTGCATGAAGGCCTGACCAGCCACGACGTGGTGCCCGACATGCGCAGTCGCAAGGCCCGCATGGCCCAGCTGGCCGAGGGCTTCGTGGCCATGCCCGGCGGCATCGGCACACTGGAGGAACTGTTCGAGATATGGGTGGAAGGGCAGCTGTATCCGCCCGCGCGGCCCATCGGCCTGCTGGATGTGGGCGGTTTCTACGGGCCGTTCTTCGGCATGATCGACCACATGATCGAAGAGCGCTTTCTGCCTCAGGGGCACAGGGCCATGGTCATGGCCAATGCGGACCCGGCCCAGCTGGTGTCCGCCATGCGCGCCTATACCCCGGTAGCCGTGGAGAAGTGGGGGCTGTAGCCACCCAAGGTTTCGCGCTGCCGGGCAAGGTCCGGCAATGCGCGGGGTTTCCCTTCCATTCTTGCGCGAGCGCGTGACAACCCACCCGCGGGTGGGGTTGTGCAGGCACGCGCTGGAACATCACGGCCCTGCCGTTCCCCAAGGGAGCGGCAGGGCCGTCGCGCGTGGCAAGTCCGTGGCGGGCTTCGTGGTATGTGCGTGCGGTCCGGCTGGTGGGCCGCCGTGCGCACGCGTTTGCTGCATGGCCGCCGGGCGGCGTTGCCGATACGTCCTCAGCGGCAGTGGGCCATGGCGCGCCGCAATTCTTCGCGGTCCGCGTTCAGGGGCGGTTCGAACTCCACGCCCATTTCGTTCCCCCGGTACCAGCGGGTGTGGTAGGGGATGTTCTGCAGGTGCCCCGGCTCGTTCATGGTGGCGTGCAGGTACATGCCCCTGCCCGCGCCGCCCAGGTCCGCGCCGCCGCCGTACACCAGCAGGCGCGCGCCCCCGGTGCTCACGTCCAGCAGCCGTGCCTTGTACTCGTGCTCGCCGTAGCGGATGCGGCACGGGTAGTCGTACTCGTCGGCGGTCAGATTGATGCGGAAATGTTCCCTGCGGTCATCGATGGGGTCTTTCATGACGTCTCCCTCCGTGCTGAAGGCCCGGCGCCGCGAAATGCGGCAGCGCGCGTGACGGCTGCCGACCTTGTCCGTGTTGCCGGCGCGAATGCCGGCGGATGACGGCTGGAGGAGGAGGGAGCATGCACGGGTCGGCAGGTGGTGCGGCCCGAATCGGGAACGGGCCGGGCCAAGCGGAGAGGATGGGGACGCGCGAGGGCCACCGTATAGATATATGATATGACGTGTCGCCCGCGCGGGCAATGGTGCGGCCCCCACCGAAGGCGCGGCTGGCGCAGGTTATCATGCCCCAACGCTAACGGCCCGTGCCGGTTGATGCCGGGGCGGGATGTGAAGGGGATGGCCGCGGGATGGGGCAGGCGCGGATGGGGTGCGCACGGGCGCGGAAACGAAGCCGGGCCGCCGGTTTCCCGGCGGCCCGAAATGGAGCCCTTGAGCAGGATTGAACTGCTGACCTCGTCCTTACCAAGGACGCACTCTACCGACTGAGCTACAAGGGCGGATGGTTGCAAGGCTGGCGCCGCAGGGCCGCGCGGGCATGAAAGGCCCGTCGCGTGCGGCGGACGGTTGACTAGCCTGTTTCGCCACCGGCGTCAAGCCGTGCGGGCCGGGAACACGCGCGGGGGCAGGGGCAGAAGGCCGGGTGGCGACATCCCGTTGCCGCCGCCCGGGCGCGCCGTCATGCCTTCATGTGAAGGCTGTTCCGGCATGCATTGTTCGTGTGGTCAATCTGTATTTGCCTGCTTGACCCGTCGCGCGGACTGCGGCATACAGTTCTGTACCCATGGTCTTCCAGGTTTTCTTCGCATCTCCAACGCAAGGACGATAGCCCCCATGCGCCGCACCGCAGCCACCGCACTCCCGAACGCCACCGGCCTACTGGCCCCGGTATTCGTAGCGGTCGTCGTACGCGTAGTACGTCGCGTCGCGCCGTAGCCGGGGCAGGTCTCAGCAGCAGAGAACAGTCCAACCCCCGTCGGCGCGAGCCGGCGGGGGTTGTCGTTTTTCCGCGACGCGGCGGAAATGGCGCACCCTCTCCCGGCTCCGACCGGATACCAGAAGGAGCGCACATGCCAGCCCACACCCTGTCCCGTACCGCACCCGGCGCCGCATCCGGTGCCGCGCCCACCCCCCGAAAACGCCCGCCCAACGGCGCGGACCTGGTCATCCGCCTGCTGGAACGGCAGGGCATCGACGTCATCGCAGGCATTCCCGGCGGGGCCAACCTGCCCCTGTACGACGCCCTTGGCCGGGCCGGTTCCATCCGCCACGTGCTGGCCCGGCACGAGCAGGGCGCGGGCTTCATGGCCCAGGGCATGGCCCGTGTCACCGGGCGGCCCGCCGTGTTCTTCGCCACGTCCGGCCCAGGGGCCACCAACACCCTGACGGCCATAGCGGACGCCAAGCTCGATTCCGTGCCCGTGGTGTGCATCACCGGGCAGGTGCCGCTGAGTCTGGTGGGCAGCGATGCCTTTCAGGAGGTGGACATCTACGGCATGTCCATCCCCGTCACCAAGCACAACTTCCTGGTGCGCTCGGTGGAGGAACTGGCCGAGGTGATCCCCGCCGCCTTCCGCATCGCCGCGTCGGGCCGCCCCGGCCCGGTGCTGGTGGACATTCCCAAGAACGTCCAGATGGCCCCGGTGGATCAGGCCGTGTTCGACAATCCGCCGCAGCCGGGTCGGCCCGCGCCGCCCCCCGCGCCCGACCCTTCCGCCATCTCCCGTGCCGCCACGCTGCTGAATGCGGCCCGGCAGCCCATGCTGTACCTGGGCGGCGGAGTGGTGGCGTCCGGCGCGTCGGACATGGCCGTGCAACTGGCCGAGCGGGCCGGACTGCCCACGGTGATGACCCTGATGGCCCTGGGCGCCATGCCCGCCGGTCATCCCCTGTCCCTCGGCATGCTGGGCATGCACGCGGCGCGGCATACCAACCTGCTGCTGGCCGAATGCGACGTGTTGCTGGTGGCGGGGGCCCGCTTCGACGACCGGGCCGTGGGCAAGGCGGAGCGTTTCTGTCCCCAGGCCACCATCATCCACATCGACATCGACGAGAGCGAACTGGACAAGATCTTGCCGGTGCATTGCGGCATCACCGGCGACGTGGGTCTGGCCCTGGCCGAACTGCTGCCCCTGCTGCGCCCCCGCGCGGAGGCCGGGCGCGAGGCATGGCTGACCCGGGTGGAGGAATGCCGCCGCCGCCATCCCTTCGTCATGCCCGGCGCGGACGACCCGCGCACGCCGTACGGACTGATCCGCTGCGCCGCCGATGCCGTGGACCACGACGCCATAGTGGCCACCGACGTGGGCCAGCACCAGATGCGCACCGCCCAGGCCTACCCCCTGCGCGGCCCGCGCCGCTGGCTGACCTCCGGCGGCCTTGGCACCATGGGGTTCGGTTTGCCCGCCGCCATCGGCGCGGCGCTGGCACGGCCCGAGGCCACGGTGCTGTGCTTCACCGGGGACGGCAGCCTGCAGATGAATATCCAGGAGTTGGCCACCGCCGCCGAGGAAGGGGTGAACGTCAAGATCCTGCTGGCCGACAACAACGCCCTGGGCCTGGTGCGCCAGCAGCAGGAACTGTTCTACGAGGGGCGGCTGGTGGCCAGCGCGTATCGGCGCAAGGTGGACTTTGCGCGCATCGCCGAAGGGTTCGGCGTGCCTGCCGTGGATCTGGACGCCAGCGAACACCCCCTGCGCGACCTGGCTGACGCCCTGCGCGCGCCCGGACCGTGCCTGATCCGGGTCACCGTGCCCGCCGGGGCCAACGTGTACCCCATGGTGCCCCCCGGCGCGGACAACCTGCAAATGATCGGCGGCGAACCGGAACCGGACGACGCCCTGCCCACCCTGTCGGAAGATGACGACGATTGCGCAACCCATGCCGCCGCCACCGGAGGCCGCCATGTCCACGCCTGATGCCGCACGCTCCCCCCATGCCTCCCGGTCCGCCAGCAACACGATGTCCGATGCCATCGGCGCGCAGGCCACCTCCGCCTGTCCCACCGCATTGGCCCCGGACCCCCGCCCGCTGGTGGCCCTGCGCCTGACCGTGAACAACCACCCCGGCGTCATGTCGCACGTGTGCGGGCTGTTCGCCCGGCGGGCCTTCAACGTCGAGGCCATCCTGTGCACGCCGGTGAACGGCGGCCAGGTAAGCCGCATCTGGCTGCTGGTGGACGAGGACGAACGGCTGGAGCAGATGGTGCGCCAGGTGCGCAAGCTGCACGACGTGCTGGACGTGCGCCGCCGCCCCGCCGGGGGCGAAGGATTTGCGCGGCTGGCCGAATGCATGGCCGCGTGGGAGCGCGAAACCGCCGGGCAGTAGCGCCGCATCCCCGCATGCCGGGGAAAATGATGCGTCCCGCCATGGCAGATGCCGTGGCGGGACGCGGGGATGTCGTGTATTCCTGCCCCGTTTCGGTGGGGTGCGGGTGGCTGGTCGGCCCCTACCCGTCTTCGCGCATCTTGCGGATAAGCTCCTGCAACACGTGCGATTGCTGGGCCATCTCGGCCACGGCGGCGGCGGACTGGCGCATCACCTCGGCCGACTCGGCGGAAACCCGGCTGATGTCCTCGATGGACCGGTTGATTTCCTCGCTGGCGGCGGACTGTTCCTCGCTGGCCGTGGCGATGGACCGCACCTGGTCGGACACCGAGGCCGCCAGGTCCACGATGACCCCCAGCGACTCGCCGGATTCGGTGGCCAGGCGGGTCACCTCCTGCACGTGTTGCACCGTGTCGTCCACATGGCCGACGTTGCGGCGGGTGCCGCCCTGAATGCCCGCAATGGCCTGACCCACTTCCTTGGTGGCCAGCATGGTCTTTTCGGCCAGCTTGCGCACCTCGTCGGCAACCACGGCGAAACCGCGTCCCGCGTCACCGGCACGGGCCGCTTCGATGGCGGCGTTCAGCGCCAGCAGGTTGGTCTGGTCGGCAATGTCGTTGATTACGGTCATCACCCGGCCGATGTCCTCGGCCTGGCGGCCCAGTTCGGCCATGTCGGCCTTGAGCTGGTCGGCGGTCTGCTGCACCTGCCCGATGCCCGCCACCACCTGGCGCACCACGTCCTGGCCGCTCAAGGCCTTGTCGCGGGCGCTTTCTGCGGCTCCGGCGGCATCACCGGCGCTGCGGGCCACCTCGAGCACCGTGGCGTTCATTTCCTCCATGGCCGTGGCGGTTTCGGCCACGCGTTGCATCTGGTGTTCCGCGCCCCGGCTGGCCTGCTCGATCTGCGCGGCCAGTTCCTCGGAGGCGGAGCCGATCACGCCGGTGA
Source organism: Nitratidesulfovibrio termitidis HI1 (assembly GCF_000504305.1). Lineage (NCBI taxonomy): Bacteria > Pseudomonadati > Thermodesulfobacteriota > Desulfovibrionia > Desulfovibrionales > Desulfovibrionaceae > Nitratidesulfovibrio > Nitratidesulfovibrio termitidis. The sequence goes on along the minus strand of NZ_KI632512.1, from coordinate 2,408,340 downwards.
CGCCGGTCAGGGTGTCGGCGGCCTGCAACTGGCCCTCGCGCTTGGCGGATTCGGCCCGGTGTTTGGCGGCTTCCGCTTCGGCAGAGGCCTGCCTGGCCCGTTCCGATTCGGCGCGGGCCTCCGCAGAGCGGGCGTCGGCCTCGCCAATCTTGTCCTTCAGTGCGGCCACCATGCGGCACAGGCATTCGGCCAGCACGCCCACCTCGTCGCGGGCGTCCACGGCAAGGCTTTCGTCCAGCGCGCCCCTGGATACCGCCTCGGAAAAGCTCACGGTCCGCTTCAGCGGCACGGTGACCGAGCGGGTGATGGCGGTGGCGAACCCGGCCAACACCAGCAGCGCCAATATGGTGGCCCCTTCCAGGCGGTACATGGTGTTCTGGTAACTGGCGTCGGCCTCGGCATTGTCCGCCTTGGCCGCCTGCTCGATGATCTCGGTCAGTTGGTTGATGACCTCGCGCATGGCCTCGAACTTCACGCCCACGTCGCCCAGCGAGTTTGCGGCGGCCTTCTGGTGTGCGGCGGGGTCGCCGGAAAGCGCGGCGTCCACCACCGCGCGCGAAAGGGGCATCCAGGTGGCGCGGGCGCTGTCGTATTGCGGAATGAGCGGTTTGGCGGCCTCGTCCAGGGGCAGGTTCTTGTATTTGTTCCAGCGTTCGTCAGACTGCCGCAGGTTGTCTTCGTATTCCTTTTTCAGGCGGTCGATGAGCTTCTTGTCCGCAGGGTCGGCGAACAGCAGCGAACGTTCGGCCACCAGCAACTGTTGCAGGTCCCGGTCGGCCTGTATCAGGTAGTTCAGGCTTGGCAGACGGATGTTGGAGACGTCCTTCAGGTTTTCCTGGATGATGCGGGCTCCCATCCATCCTGCCGTGCCTGCGGCGCCTATGAAGACGAATGCCAGCAGCGAGAGGACGACAAGCCGGGTTGTGATGCCGAACTGGCGGAGAAATTTCATGGTGACCCTCGCATGTTGCAGAGTGGTGACGGTTCCCGGCAAGCCTAGCACGGAATCGGGTCCGGTGTGCAAGTATAAACATGGGTATTGACGGGACAAATTCTGGTGCGCGTGTGCGGCTGTGCACATGTTTTGCGGGACAGTCTGTATCGGGCGTCTTGAATGGGGGCGCGAAGTGTGGTGCAATGCGCAACCCATTTCCCCCCAGCGGAGGCCCCTCATGCGTTGTCGCAGCATCCTCGCCTGCCTGCTCCTGCTTTCCTGTCTGCCGCTTGTTGCCTGCATGAAGAAGGTGCGGGTGGACCCCGTGCCGGAGCCCGACCTGCGCCCCTTGGCGATGGATGCCAAGGTCCAGCCCATCACGATATACAGGCTTACCCTCAAGATGCGCCGGGGCGAGGTGTACGGTACGGTTGCCTATGACGGCTTGTGCATTCCGCGTGTGGCCACCGCCGCCCTGGGTGAGCGCGCCGAACTGACACGCGACGAACTGGCCGAAGTGTTCCTGGAAGAGGCCGACGGCAGCGGGTTCAAGGTGGTGGGCGACACGCGCGCCCTGTTCGACGACCCCGAGAAGTCGCGGGCCAACCTGTGGGTGGGCGGCAATATTTCGGAAATCCGCAAGAACATCTGCTTTCCCATGCACGATTGGGGCAACCCGGTTCCCAGCAAGGGCGAGGCCAACATGGTGGTGGACTGGGAGGTGTTTTCTCCGGTGGACCGCCAGGTGGTGCTGCGGCGCACCACCACCGGCTACGGCAAGCTGGACTCGGCCATGGAGGGTGGCGGCGCCGAGGTGCTGCGCATGGCCTTTGCCCATGCCGCGCGGGGGTTGCTGGCGGACGAGGAGTTCCGCAAGCTGGTCACCCAGCCCGCAGGTTCGGCGTATGTGGCGCCACAACTGACGCAGGCGCAGGAGGCCCGGCCCATGCTGACCGACGTGCGCGTGCAGGTGGCCGGGCCGGACACGCCCCGCGTGCCGCTGGACAGCGTGCGCCATTCCGCCGTGCTGGTACGGATGGGCGACAGCCACGGCTCGGGCTTCGTCATTACCGACGACGGCTACATACTGACCAACTACCACGTGGTGGAAGAATCAGAACGGGCGCGGGTGCGCTTCCAGAGCGGGGCATCTGTGGTGACCCGGGTGGTGGCGCGCGACAAGCGCCGCGACGTGGCCCTGCTGAAGGCTGACATGGAGGGGTTGCGACCGCTGTACATACAGACGGCGGACGTGCCCACCGGGGCAGAGGTGTTTCCCGTGGGCGCTCCGGGCCGGGAGTTTCTGCAAGGGACCATCACGCGGGGTATCGTCAGTGGCTACCGCATGTCGCCTGCAGGCAGGCTGCTGCACAGTGACGCCACGATTTTCGGAGGTAACAGCGGTGGGCCGCTCGTGGACGGCAATGGGCATGTAGTGGGCATAACGGTGTTGACCTATCTGAGCAGATCCGGCGAGATGATGGGGGCAAACCAGTTCATCCCCATCACCGACGCCCTGAAAACGCTGGGCATTCCCGCCAAGCCCTGATTCGGGTCCGGGTTGGCTGATGTGGGCTGATATGGGATGACGGGGGCTGACGCGGGCTGGTGCGGGGTTGGTTTTTGCCTGACGCCGCGCGGACGCATCTGTGCTGGCCGGGTGGGAACGGGTCGGTCAGTGCGGTCAGTGCGGTCAGGGCGGCGCGGTGTTATGCGCGCGCAGGCGAGGGTTTGCCGCCGCGCGGGCGGGACGCACCGACAGCGCATATCCACGGAATATTCGGACAAGGGCCGGGCTGCGGGAAACCGCTCCCGGCCCTTCTGCTCTTCCGCAAAAAGCCGTGTCCGGATGTGACCGCGCTCACGGAAGGTGTTTGGGGTGGTGTCTATATAGGGTCCGGGCGGGCGGCACGTGGCCGCATCGTCCACATCAGCCCGAACCCGCATCCGCAAGGAGACGCACCATGGCTTCCATCACCACCGCGCAGTTCATCCGCGACCTCAAGGACGACCACCAGCGCCTGCTGGACACCCTGGAAGAAGCCCGCCGCCTGGGCCTGGGCACGGCGGAAGGCCGTCGCTGCCTGTTCACCTGCAAGGAATTGCTGGCGCGCCATCTGCGCAAGGAAGACACCATGCTCTACCCCGCGTTGCGCCAGACCGCCGGAAAGGGCGACCTTGGCAACGTGGCGGACGACTTTGCCTCGGAAATGCAGTCCATCACCGGAAGCCTGCTGGCGTTCTTTGCCCGGTACGACGGCAGTGCGGGCGCGGCGGATGCGGGCGGGCTAGACTTCGCGCGCGAGCTTGGGCGCATCATCATCGCCCTGAAGATGCGCATCCAGCGCGAGGAAAGCCGCCTTTACCCCGCGTACGAAAAGGCCCGCGCGGTCTAGGCGGCGTATTTCGCCAGGCTGTTTACCCCGTTCGATGCGGTTGCCGTGGCCCGGCAGTCGGCTCGCCTCCTTTTTTTTAGGAAGGCAAGCTGCCGGGCACGAACGGGATCTGCGCGCTTACTGCAATCCGGACAGCACCCTGCTGACGAACGCCCTGGTTTCCGCAAACGGCGGCACCCCCTGGAAGCGTTCCACGTTGCCGGGGCCCGCGTTGTAGGCGGCAAGGGCCAGTTCCAGCGAGCCGAACCGGTCCAGTTGCTGGCGCAGATAGCGGCTGCCCGCCTCCACGTTGGCCTGCGGATCGAAGGGATCCGCCAGCCCCAGTTCCTGGCCGGTGGCGGGCATGATCTGCATGGGCCCCCGCGCCCCCTTGGGGGACACGGCCCCCACGTCGAACCCCGATTCCGCCCGGACCACGGCGGCGATGAGCCGCTCCTCCAGCCCGCTCAGGCGGCTGGCCCGCGCGATGATCCCGTCCCAGGCGGGCATGGGCAGTCTGCCCGTGCGCACCCGCTCCACCATCACCGGCGGAACCATGCGGGGCAGGGCCAGCTTGGCCGCATCCGGCGACAGGGCATAGACGTCCATGCGGTCCAGCAGGTTTTCCGAAGGGAGGCGCCCCGCGGGGGGCAGAGATGCGACGGAGCGCGACACGGACCGTGCGGCCGCAAGGTCCGCCGTGGCGGTGTCCGCATCCGCGCCGGAAGCGGTCCCGTCCGTGGAGAACCTGCCCGTGCCGTTCGGCATGGCCTGCACCGCCTGCGAGGGCGCATCGGCCGGAAGCGCATCGACCGGACTAGCGGCCCGTGACACACCCGGCATGCCGGGCGGGATGGCGGGCTCCATGGGGGGCATCATGGATGATACTTGGGGTGATACCTGGGGCGTTACCTGGGGGGACGGTGCGGGGGCTGCTGCAGCGCCTGTTCCGGCATCCTGCACGGTGCCCTGGCCGGTGGCGGAATTGGTGACGGGGCTGCCGGGCGATATGGCTGGCCCTGCCGGGCCAGGCCGGGCGCGCAGCGGGGTGAGGCGCACGGCGGCGCGTTCGGAGGTGGTCACTTCCTCCAGCAGGATGCCCGGCGCGGTGGACGCAGCCGGGTCCGCCGCCGTCACCGGGGTGGCCGCCAGCAGCTGGGCCGCCGCAAGGGCGGGCGCACGTCCGGCCCCGCAGGCGACGGCCCCTTCACCCCCCGCGTCATTCGGGCAGGGCGAAGTAGAGTTCGATGCAGTTGGATGCGTCATGGTAGCTGTAGTGCCGCACCATGGACTTGATGAGGTGCACGCCCAGCCCGCCGATGGGCCTGTCTTCCACCCCCAGCGCGGTGTCCGGCTCCGGCGCCTCGCTGAACGGGTCGAAGGGCGCGCCCCAGTCGCGCACGGCCAGGCAGAAGAACGGAATGCCGTCCAGATGCACCATGCGGCAGCTTACCTCGGCCTTTCCCGGTTCACCGGGGTAGGCGTAGCTGAACACGTTGACCAGCAGTTCCTCCGCCGCCAGTTCCACCTGCGGCAGCAGCGCGGCCACCCCCTCGGGCATCTGTCCGGCGATGAACTCGTTGACGGCCCCCAGTTGCTCGATGCTGGCCGGTACCGAAAGCGTGGCCATGCGTGCCTCCGCGCCTAGGCCAGGGCGGCCACGGCGTCGTCCGCCGTCGCGTGGATGGACAGCATTCCCGTGAAGCCGGAGATGCGAAACACCTCGCCCACCATCTCGCCGATGCCGCAGAAGGCCAGTCCCACCCCGCCCGACTTGCAGGCCTTGAGCAGGCCGAGAATGCCGCGCAGGCCCGCAGAGCTGATGTACTCTATGCCGCCCAGGTCGATGACCAGACGGCTGGCCCCGGCTTCCAGCCGGGCGGCAAGGGAAGCGTCCAGCCGCGCCAGCCCGCGCACGCGGCAGGCCTCGTCCATCATTTCACGGGCCTCGGCAAGGCCGGGAGCGCGCATGGCGTGCCGTTCGCCCCACTGGCGGCACTTCGTGCGAAGGGCATCCATGATGACGCCACGGTCTTCCGCCGTGGGGGCCACGTCCTTCATGCCGAAACGGGCGTACCGTTGCTCGAAGATGGTGTCGAACTCGCTGGCCAGGTGATCCTGCAAGCCGGCGATATTGATGTCGAGGTTGGCCGACTGCGCCTGCTCCTCGCTGGTCCACTTGATGACGGTATCCAGCACCTGGGCCGCCGCTCTGCCCGAAAGCGGCCTGCCTGGCGCGGCCTGCGCGGAAAGCAGCCGCTGGGCCACGTCCAGCGCGGCATCGCTCACGTGCGCCGCACGCATCTGGGCCACCAGGTTGCCGACTGCGCCCTGGTTCGCGCGGGCCGCCCCCCCGCCGAAGGCCGAACGCAGCCAGTTCACCGCGCGTCCGAACGCCCCGTGCGTGGCGGCCACCACGTCGCCGCCCTGCGCCCCCACGTGATCGGTGCCGATGGCCTCCAGCGAGGCGTGCATCCTTCCGAGAACCTGCAAGTCACCGACCATGCGTCTTCTCCTTCGAATTGTGCCGGGCAGTTTCCGACGCGGCGAACACCGTATCCGCACACGCGCCCCGACGCCACCGCTTTAGGCGATGGCCGGACTTCTACAACAAGCGTGCCGCCGCCGTGCGGAGGGCAATCAGATACGCAGCGCCGTACCCGGAATCTGCATGGGGGAAGCGTCCCCGGCCTCACCGGCGATAGACCCGGCGGCTTCGCGCATGCCCTCGGCCACCACCACCTGGCGCTCCAGAAACGCTTCCAGTCCGTTGACATCCAGGCCGGCAGCGCCAACGCTGTTGGCAAGCACCAGCCCATGCGGTTGGCGCAACCCCACGGACCCCGCGCCCGCCAGCATGAGCCCCACGTTCTGCTCCAGGGTATGGCGACACACCGCCGTCGCCCGCGCCTCGTCCTGCGGCAGTTCCGCGACCACGCTGAAGGCATGAAGCTGCCCTTCCGCGCCCTTGTCCCGCTCCAGTTCGAGGTTCACCGTCACCTCGTCGAAGCGCAGCACGCAGATGCCGTCCCCGTCGAAGGCAAGGCCGTCCATGCCCATGCGGGCGCCAAATTCACACAACACCCTGTCGATGGCTTCCATCCGTCCTCCGTGATGATCGTACCGCGTGGGCTGTAGTGCCTTGGTAGGTTGTTCACCCCGGACCCGGCCGACAAACTGGAACAGCCAACCCGCCAGCAACCGACAGGAAATCGGGTGAACATGCACAGCAATGCCAAATTGACGCCTCGCGGTCGTGGGGGAAATGGTTCGCTGCGCGCTTTCCGGAGAGCGCCCTGGGGACGTCAGCCGGGACTGCAAGGGAACATGGCGAAATTCGGGGAAACAATGGCAACTGCCATGTCTCGGGGGACCGCCAGCGCCCCCGGCGGGTGGTCCCCGGCGGGTGGCCCCCGGCGCATGCGGCGGACGACGACCTTCTTCCCCGGCACACTCCACTGGCGCCGCGTCATCCCCTGCCGCGCATCCACCCCCAGGCCAGGCGCGGTCCCAGCGCCAACGCCACCGGCACCAGCACCCAGACCCGCCCCGCCGTGATGTCGTAATCCGCCAGCAGCCATTGCCACGGACGCCCGGCCATGTAATGCCCGAACAGGAATTCGAAGGCCACGGTCAGGCCCGCCCAGAACAGGCCGCTGGCCCACATGCCCCGCCCGCCCCACGCGGAGCCCTGACGCCGTGCGTAGAGCAGGGCGGCCAGCCCCACCGCCGCGCAGAGCAGCAGCGTGCTGAGCACGTGCGCTGCGGCGGCGCCCAGGCGGGGCCCCAACCACGCCTCGCGCAGGGCGCCATTGGCGATGGCGGCGGCACACAGTGCGCACCAGTATGCAGCGGCAATGCGAAGTGGAAACATGCTGCCTCCGGGGCGGTGGAAGACGGGCGGCGCGATGGCGGCGTGGTGACCGTACGCCGTGGTGGCGAAGTCCGGCCAGCCCCACAGGCGGGCATGCCCCAATGCGCAGGCGCAGGCAAGGGCCGTGCGACAATGTGCCGCCAGTGCTCCGGTACGCCATTTCGTATCCCTGTGTTCGTACCGCCCGATGGTTGCGGCGGCAGCGCTGCCCCAAAGAGTATTGCCCTGTCGATATTCGCGACTAGGTGAAACCCGTATTTTGCAGGTAGGGCTGCGGAAGGGGATTGTGGGTGCGTTGTGAATGCAATGAAATAATTATGTAAAAGCTGGATGTGCGACTTCGTGTGCTTGGCGTGGCACATTGACACATCCTTTAGGGTGGGTCACTCCTACATAACAAATGAAAGCCAAACCCGCTGTGAAGCGGGGACGGAAAGCCACGGATCTCGTGCAGAGACAGCCGGGTTGCCTGCATCGGAGAGCAGTGCGTCTGCGCGGCCCGTGGCACCATCCCTTGGGGGGGGTATGCTGACGGGCGTTTTTGTTCTTGTGGTGGATCGCAATCCCATGTCGGCGTTCATGTGCGAGTGGGAGCTGCGCAAGCGCGGCGCGGAAGCCTTCGTGGTGCGCAGGGTGCAAGATGCCCTGCCCGCGCTGGATACGCATCGTTTCGATTTCGCGCTGGTCGACGCGGGCACCATGGAGAACGATGCGGACCGCGCCACCCTGCACGAAAGCCTTGTCAGAAACGGCGTGCCTTCACTGCTGATGACACGCCGCAGCCAGTCCTGCGCCGACCACCATGTCTCTGCCTGCGCCTTGCAGGACAGCCCGCGCCTTGATGCGGAATCGGTAAGCTGCATTGCCTACTGCGTGCTGAGCATGGGCAAGCAGGTTGCCGCCCGCTTCAGCTGATCCGGCTCGCCCGCGCCCCGTAGCGCGCATTCTCCTTTCTGCATCTGCCCCGCCACCGCGTCCCGCCATCCGATCATGGCGTCGCGCCCCACCGCACCCCTGTGCCGCCGCTACGAACCCCAGGCCGTTCGTTGTGCTCCTGCCGTTCTTGCCGTGCCTACCGCTCTTGCCGGTTCGTGCCCGTTCTTGTCGATGCGTCTCTTCATTCTGTCGGCGTGTTAAAATTTTTCTAGACTTGTTGCCGTGCGGGCCGCTCCGGGGTATTGCGCAGGCATTGCCACAGCGTACTGCCGTGCCTGTTCCGTGTGGATGGTGCACAGGGCGAATGTTGCCGTCCGGCGTCGGGTGGGGGCTGCGACATCAGCCCGCGCCATTGCCGCAGGGGCCGGGGGCGTGCGTCCGTGAGAGTGCGTTTGGGAGAGTGCGACCGGGCGAGTCGATAGGGCGAGTCGATAGGGTGAGTCGTCCGGGGGAGTGTGTCCGGGCCCGACAGCACGCGAACATCAGCCAGACCGCGATGCGCGCCGCCAGCGCACCCGGCCACGGGGGAAAGCGTGAGACCCAGCAAGACAGTTCTGGTGCTGGCCGGGCCGCTGCTGACGGTGGTCATGGCGGTGGCGCTGTTTTTCCTGTCGCGCCAGGGCGTGCAGGTGCACAACCCGGTACTGTTGCTGGTGGTGTCCATCGTGCTGGCGGCGTACCTGGGCGGGCACGCATCGGGGCTTGCCAGCGTGAGCCTGTCCTTCGTGTACGTGCTGCTGACCTGGTCCACCGGGTTCGCCACGTTCGCCTATTCGGAATCCAGCGTCAGCCGCCTGCTGGTCTTTATGCTGACCATGCCGGTGGTCTCGCTGCTGGTGTCGTTTCTGCAGAGCCGCAATCAGCGCATGCTGGAGCGGCTGCACGCCAAGAGCGAACGCCTGCGCGAAAGCGAGGCGCGCCTGCGCCGGGCCGAGCTGGTGGCGGGCATCGGCAACTGGGAGGTGGACCTGCGCACCGGCGAACTGGTCACCTCTGAAGGTGCGCGGCGCATCTACGGCATACCGGACGGCTGCGACAACTTCGAGGCCGTGAAGGCCATCCCCCTGCCGGAATATCGCCCCGCGCTGGACGCGGCACTGCATGAACTGACCACCCGTGGCGTGGAATACGTCATCGAATTCAGGATTCGCCGTCCCTCGGACGGGGTGGTGGCCGACATCCAGTCGCGCGCCAAGTACGACGCCGAGCGGCGCCGCGTGTATGGCACCATCAAGGACATCACCGAGCGCAAGCGCGCCGAGCGCGAACTGATCGAGGCCAACCGCCAGGCCAACAGCGCCAGCGAGACCAAAAGCCTGTTCCTGGCCAACATGAGCCACGAGATACGCACGCCGCTCAACGGCATTCTGGGCGCGCTGCAACTGCTGAAGGCAGACCTGGCCGACCCGGAACACGCGGGGTACGTGAATCTGGCCATTCGCTCGGCGCAACGGCTGGCGCACCTGCTGACGGATCTGCTGGACCTGTCGCGCGTGGAGGCAGGCCGCATGCCCGTGGCCAGCGAGCCCTTTGACGTGGCGCGGCTGGGTGAGGCCGTGCGCGAACTGTTCCAGTTCGAACTGGGCACGCGCGGCCTTTCGCTGGACGTGGAGCTTGCCCCCGGCCTGTCGCAGACCGTGCTGGGCGACGAGGGCAAGGCCCGCCAGATACTGTTCAACCTTGTGGGCAACGCGCTGAAGTTCACCGAACGGGGCGGGGTGCGGCTGAGCCTGTCGCCCCTCTCGCGCCCTTTTCCCCGGTCTGTCCGGGCTGGCGGCGCGGGCTCCGGTGAGGCCGGTGCGGGCATGGCGGGCAGGAACGGCGCAAGCGGAAATGGCGCGGGCGCGGGTCTGGCTGGTGGCGCGAACGGCGGCGGGCCGGATGGCGCGGATGGCGCGGATGGCACGGATGGCACAGATGGTACGGATGCGGGCGGAGGTGTGGCGGGCATCCTGTTCATGGTGGAGGACACCGGCAAGGGCATACCCGACGCCCAACTGCACAGCATCTTCGACCCGTTTACCCAGGGCGACAATTCGTACGTGCGGCGGCATCAGGGGGCGGGGTTGGGGCTGTCCATCGTGCGGCGGCTGGTGGCGCTGCTGGGCGGCACCATCTGCGTGGACAGCGAGGAAGGGCGCGGCACCGCGTTCTACGTGACCCTGCCCTTCCGCGCGGTGGCGCGGTGCGAAGTGCCGCCGGAAGTGGTCCACTGTCCGCCCCCGCCGCAGAATGGCACGCCGGTGCGCGTGCTGCTGGCGGAAGACGACGCCACCACCCGGCTGGTGGGTCAGCGGCTGCTGCAAAAGGCCGGGTACCGCGTGACACTGGCCGTGGACGGCGACGACGCGCTGGCCCGGCTGGCCGCCGAAGAGGTGGACGTGGTGCTGATGGACATCCACATGCCCAATACCGACGGCATTACCGCCGCCAGCACCATCCGCACGTCACCCCGCTTTGCGGACAAGCGCAATGTGCCCATTCTGGCCGTGACCGCCGCCGCCATGGCGGGCGACCGGGAACGCTTTCTGGCCGTCGGTATGGACGGCTACGTGGCCAAACCCTTCGACATGGCCGACCTTGTCGAGGAAATAGAGTGCGCGCGAAGGAAGAGGCAGGTGTGTTGAGGGGGGGGCGCTATAATCGCTCCAATTTTGGAGTGTGTGTACAAGCGGTGTGTTTTTGAGGGGGATAATTGAAGACATGAGTGGAAATGAACAACATTATATTCCAAGAATGCTGCTTAGAAAGTTTGAGGCAGTCTCTTCATGTCGTAAGCAGCACGTCTATTCGTATCATAAACACTACCCAGTAAGGCTAAAGGCTATTAGAGGTGTGGCGAGTAGATTGCACTTTTATTCTGAAAATAAAAAAGGATCTCTGGATGATTTAATAACAGGCTATGAAAACAGACTGTTGTCAATATTTAAACGTATTTCTTGTTGTGGTGACGGTCAATGTGCCGATGTCGATGATGCTGCTGAGTATGTAGCTCATTTATCAGTTCGTGTAGATCATTTTAGATCTGTTATGGCGAGGGCTGTGGTGTCACTGGTTAGTATTGCGACGAAAGAAATTTGTCGTGATGGTGTTCTTGAAGCGTTTCTTGTCAATGAGGATGGGTCACCTAAAGAAATATTGAAAAATGAAATAGCTGAGTTCATAAAGAGAAAAGAGGTTGATCTGCCGCCTTTCCCTGATGATCTGCTAGGGCGGATTGTGATGGAATTTTTTTTTGAGAAGAGGCCTGCGTTGATGGCGGATATTTCTGTGCAGTTTGAAAAAATGTCCGATTGCTTGGAGGATAAAGCCGCTGAAGCTGCTGAGGGTGCCCATAAACGTGTACTGGGGATGAGTTTAGCCCCACAAGTTAGGGCCAAGGGGTTGCGAAGGTTGCACTGGGTTGTTCTTGAGTCTTTAAAAGATGTATATATCCTGCCGGATTGTGTGGCTATTTGCTTGAAAGATGAACGGAGTGATCCGTCTCCGTTGCTGTATGAAAACTCAGAGTCATTAAAATGCGTAATGACGCCGCTTTCTCCTCGCAAGCTGCTTGTCGGATATTCTGATGAAGTGCCGTTGGGCATTGGTGGTATTTTTAATGAGTTAGCTGCTAAATGTAGTGAATCGTTCTTTGTTAGCTCATATGAGAGTGATGGATTGTCATTGATGAGGGGTTATATAGGAAAGAGGTCGTCAAGCGTAATCGATGAGCAGGTTATTAGTGCTGTTGAATCGACATTAGCTTCGCGGGCGGGACATGCTGAAGGCCAGAGTTGTGAACGTGTAGAGCCTGGTGTTGCTGGTGAATTTGAGTGTATTTTTTTGTTTGAAGGTGTCGCCGAAGAAGAGCGAGGGGAGATTGTAAGGGCAGTGGGTGAGGTGGTTTCGGCGTTTTTCAGCGCGTATGATATTTCATCACTTGGCGCGATTACGTTTTTTACGGAGTACGAGGGCAGGCCGCATGCGTACATAGTGTCAGAAATTAATGATGAGACGCTTAGAATTTCGATCTTTGCACACGCAGATGTAGCCCGGGAGCTTGTAGGAGGGGGGAGCGAGCGCCGACTTGTGTCGCTTTATACTTTGGTCTTTCTGCTTGCGCGGATTGCCGCAAGGGGAATGGTTTGTTCAATGTTTCCGAGATTTAAAACGGGAGTAGTTTTTGGGAACCTATATGACGGTATGCTGAGTTCCATGTATTCTGCGTGGGAGGGCTATTTTAGTGCGCGAATCAGTGCGCGGTTAAACCCCGCCATAGGGGGGGACTATGCTTCAGCCGCGCGTCAGGCATTGGTACGTGCTGCGCACGATATTTATGCCGCACGATTGCGTTTTCATGAAACAAGAGATTTTGAAGTATTTTACTCTGTACTGTTCAATCGCACGTCAGAATTTCTTGAGAAACTAGGCTTTTTTTTGGGACATTTGGATGGTGTAAAGGAAGTTAAAGATGCATCTGTTAGTTTTGCACGTTTAGGGCTGCATGAGTATGATTTGTATGAGTGGGGAATTTTGCTTGCTAAAGAATTTTCTGTTGTTTATGAGAATTATGGGGTGTGGCGCGGCGAACATGTTTTCCGAAACCTTGTTGTGAAGATGGATCGTGTTTACTGGGCGTTCAAAGTTTTTATATTGGAACGCGATGGGAATATAAATTATTATATGTTGTAATGGATATGCTTCTTAATGTGCTTCATTTTTAGAAAGTTTCACTTCAAACAGCGAAGCGGTCAATTCACAGCGTGTACAGCATTAGGTATTAGGCCCTGTCTGGCTTCCTTGCGATGTCCCTATTTTTAGAAAATGTGTGGATGGCGTAGCGGGAATTGGAGGGTTACTCCCCCGCCTCCTGCCCCATGCATTGCAATAACCCCAGACACCACGGACAGTCGCCGCACGGCACGGGTTCGCCGTAGCAGTCGGTTTCGAAGGTAGTGGTTTCTATGTCGTCGCAGGGGTACACGTTGCAGTTGGTGCAGAACGGGTAGCCTTTGGCCGTCACCCTGTCGCGGAATGCCCGGTACTCGGGGCCGTTCCACACATCGATGATGTCCTGCCCCTGCGCGGGGCCGACAGTGCCGAAAAAGCATCCACCAGCCAGTACCTCCGCCTTTGCCCACGCCCCATCCCCCCGCAAGCGCCACTCCCATTTCCGGCACTGGTCATTCGCACTGCAACGTGCTTAGGCTCTGTCCAGTTCCTCTGCGATACCTCCACCTCTACACAAGGAGCACGCTCGTGGCGAACAGGACAGTCTTCGTCAATACCTTCACCAACGGCATCCTCGGCCCGGATGTCCCCATGCTGGGGCCGGTGCAGGATGGCGGCATCATCGTCGCCAACACCGCTCCCGGCTGCTGGGGGCCCATGCTTACCCCCGCCATCCGGGGCGGGCACGAGGTGACGCAGCCGGTGCACGTGCAGGGCGCGGAGCCGGGCGATTCCATCGCCATCCGCATTCTGTCCATCCAGGTCACCTCGCGGGTCACGGCGTCCGGCAACGACAGCATGTTCGCGGACCGCTGCCTGGGCGACCCCTACGTGGCGGGCAAATGTCCGCAGTGCGGCGCGCTGTACGAAAACACCTGCGTGGAAGGCTGCGGGCCGGACTGCATCCGCTGCGCGGCGTGCGGGGCGCCCGCCGCGCCGTTTGCCTTTACCAACGGCTACACCATCGCCTTCAATGATCAGGGCACGCTGGGCGTCACCCTGAACAAGGCCGCCGCCGAACGGGTGGCCGCCAGCGCCCGCGACTTCATGTGCACGCCGGACAACTCCATTCAGAACCCGGTGGTGGCCCTGGCCCCCAGCGACATCCCCGGCGTGGTCAGCCGCATGATCCCCTTCGTGGGGCAGCTTGGCGTCATGCCCACCCGGCAGATTCCCGATTCGCACAACGCGCGCGACTTCGGCTCGTTCCTCGTGGGCGCGCCGCATGAATACGCCATCACGCAGGAGCAACTGTCCGACGTCACCGACGGGCACATGGACATCAACCGCGTGCGCGCCGGGGCCGTGCTGATCACGCCGGTGCGGGTGCCCGGCGGCGGGGTGTACGTGGGCGACATGCACGCCATGCAGGGCGACGGCGAAATCGCGGGGCACACCGCCGACGTGGCCGGGGTCATCACCATGCAGGTCTCGGTGCTGAAGGGCGTGACCTGCGGCGGCCCCATCATCCTGCCGGTGCACGACGACCTGCCCCTGCTGTCCCGCCCCCTGAACGAGGACGAAAAGCGCCAGGCCCGGCAGCAGGCGGACGCATGGGGCGTGCAGTTGGAAGAATCCGCGCCCATCTCCTTCGTGGGCACCGGCCCCACCCTCAACGACGCCACGGCCTGCGCGCTGGACCGCGCGGCAACCTTCCTGGGCTGCACCGTGCCGGAAGTGATGAACCGCGCCACCATCACCGGCAACATCCAGATTGGTCGCGCGCCCGGCACGGTTACCGCCACCTTCCTCGCGCCGGTGGCCACGCTGCGCGCCAAGGGCGTGTACGAACTGATCCGCACCCAGTACGGGCTGTAGGCGCGTTGCCACGGTTTGCGCGCCAAACGAAGAAGGCCGCCGATCTTTCGATCGACGGCCTTTGCGTGTCTAAGCTGGTCGGGATGAGAGGATTTGAACCTCCGACCCCCTGAACCCCATTCAGGTGCGCTCCCAGGCTGCGCTACATCCCGACACGCGAGAAGAGGTGTGTAGCCCCGGTGGCCGAAGCTGTCAACATGAAAGTGGGTTGAAAGTGGCGAAAGGGTGGCAGGGAACAGGACGAGGCCGTGCGGGGTGCACGATGCCCTTGCAGGTACGGCTGTGTCGGGTAGAATGGCGCCAGCGAGTCGGCGTGCGTTGCCGTTACGTGCCTTTGAGCTGTCCCGTCCGCATGCCCCCGGCCCGCGCTGTCCCGTCGCATCCACCCGCAGGAGGCACCATGAGCCCATCACCCCGCGTCCCCATCGAGTCCATTTCTCCGCAAGCCCTGCGTGACTACATGGCCGCCCGGCCAGAGGGCAGCTACGTGCTGGTGGACGTGCGCCAGCCCGAGGAATACCGGCAGGAGCACATCCCCGGCGCGCGGCTGGCGCCCGTGGGCGAACTGGCGGGCCTGCTGGCCACGCTGGACCCGGCGCAGGACCACGTTTTCTACTGCCGCAGCGGGGGGCGTTCCGCCGCAGCTGCGGTAATGGCGGCGGAAAGCGGCAGGTTTGCCGCGCCGCGTTCCGAAGGGGGCGGCGCACCAGTTGGCCGCATCCTGAGCCTGACGGGCGGCATGAACGCCTGGACAGGTCAGTCCGTGGCCGACAGCCCGCGCATTCAGGTGTTCGCCGGGGTGCGCAGCATGGTGGAACTGCTGCGCCGCGCGCTGGACATGGAAAAGGCCGCCCACCTGCTGTACACCCGCGTGCGCGACGTCGGGCCGCAGCCCGCCGTGTGCGCGCTGATGGACCGGCTGATCGGCGTGGAACTGGCTCATGCCAAGGTGGTCTATCACCACCTTGCGCAGAGTTGGGAGGCCGATGCCCACGCCGACGCCACGCGCGGCCCGCTGCCGTCCTTCGACGCGCTGTTCGGCGCCCTGGAAGGGCGCGTGCTGGAAGGCGGCATGGCCGTGGCCGATCTGGAACCGTGGCTGCGCGACGCCGCCAGCGGCGACTGCCTGGACATCGCGGAACTGGCGCTGGAAGTGGAAATGAACGCCTACGACCTGTACCGCACCCTTGCCGACGAGGCGCGGCGCGGCAGCGGGCTGGGCGGCCTTGCGGAGCGCGCCTTCCTGGATCTGGCCACGCAGGAAAAGACCCACGCCCGCATGATCATCGACCAGATCGCCACCTTTGCCACGGACGGGGAGGCCCGGTGACCCACGCGTTCCCGCATCAGGGCCAGCCCGACCAGCCCGGCCAGTCCCGCAATCCCGGCCCATCGGGGCAATCCGGCCTGCCCGTGCCCCTGCCTGCGTCCCGGCGCATGGATGGGGCTGGCGCAACCGTTGAAATCGCAGGCGCAGCCTGTGGCGGCGCATACACCCCGCCAGATGCAATGGGCTCTGGTGCATCTTCGACCAATGCCGCCCGGCCCATCCCCGTGGCCCTGCTGCGCTGCCCCGACTACGACCCGCAACGCATCGGGCGCGTGGTGGCAGAGGCGCTGGACGCCAGCGGCTGGGCCCCGCCGCACGGCCACGTGCTGGTAAAGCCCAACCTGCTGCGCGCCGCCCCGGCGCTCAGCTGCACCCATCCGCAGGTGGTGCGTGCGGCCTGCGCATGGCTGCTGGACAGCGGATGCCGCATCACCGTGGCCGATTCGCCGGGCTTCGGCACGGCGCGCGGCGTGGCCGAGGCCATCGGCCTTACCGAGGTACTGCGTCCCCTCGGCCTGTCCGTCACCCCCCTTGATGACGCGGTGCAGGTGCCCCTGTCGTTCGGCGGGTCCATCGGCGTGGCCCGCTGCGCGTTGCAGGCGGACGGCGTGCTCAGCGTGCCGCGCCTGAAGGCGCACAGCCAGATGCGCGTCACCCTGGCGGTAAAGAACCTGTTCGGCTGCGTGCCCGGCGTGCGCAAGGCCTTTGTGCACACCCGCCACGGTGACCGCGACCACCGCTTCGAAGGGGCGCTGGTGGAGGTGGCGGCGGCGCTGCCGCCCACGGCGGCCCTGCTGGACGGAGTGGAGGCCATGCACGTGACCGGGCCGGGGTCGGGCAAGCCGTACCTTCTGGGGCTGGTGGGGGCCTCTGCGTCCGGTGTGGCGCTGGATGCGGTGATTTGCGGGCTGCTGGGCCTGACAGCGGAGCAGGTGCCCCTGTGGGCCGAACTGATGCGGCGGGGCGCACCCGGCGCATGGCCCGCTGAAATCGAACTGGTGCGCGAGGGGCCGGACACCTTCGATGCCAGCCGGTTCAAGGCGCCCGGCGTGCTCAAGCCCATGAGCTTCCGCCCCGGCACGTTGCTGCGCAGCACCGTGCGCCGCCTGTGGGCGGCATGGCGCTCGTGATGCGGGGGTGAGTGGCCGCCAAAGGTTCGCGCGTGCCCTATGGGCACGCTTCGCGTTTTGTGGGGGCTATGTCGGTGAGCTGCCGGTCACGGGTGAAGGACAACCCGGCAACAGCGCCTACGCCCCCGGCCCCTTGCGCACGCCATCCACCACCCACGCGTTGCCGTCCGCGTTCAGGATGTCGGCCAGGTTGCGCAGTCGGGTAATGGAGGCATCGCTTACCCGCTGCCCGGCCAGCAGCAGCGGGGCGCCCCCGGTGTCGACCAGGTCGCGCGCCAGCACCATGCCGGGGCGCAACGCCGCCACCGGCACCTCGCGCATGGGCACGTCCGATGCGGCGGCCAGCCCGGCGGCCAGCGCGTCCAGCACGGTGGGGTCATAGCGTTCCGGCATGGCCCGCAGGGCGGCCACGGCCTGCAAGGGGGCATGGCCGCGCCGCAGCTCCACATCGTAGTCCAGCGCCGCCCGCAATATGCGCGCGCCCAACGGCACGTCCGGGTCCGGCGGCATCTGCTGCGCGCCGATCATGGCCGCCACCTCGCCCAGCCGGGGGATGTGGGCCAGCAGACCGGCGGCGATTTCCGGATGCATGCCCCATATCTGTTGTTCCTCGGCGTTCAGGGTCTCTCCGGCCAGACGCTTGCGCAGGGTGTCCGGCGGCAGGGCCACGCAGCCCAGCTGGCAGAGCATGGCGGCCAGTTCCAGTTGCCACAGGGGTTTGGCGTCCAGCCGTGCGCCCACCTTCACCACCAGGTCGCGGATGCGCTCGCTGCGGCCGAAGGCCTCGGGGTTCACCAGCGCCAGCACGTCGGTCAGCACCTGCACGCTGCCGCGCAAGGTGCCGCGCAGCAGTTCGCGTTCGGCCACCACCAGCCGGTGCTGGCGCATGGCATCGCGCAGCACGCCCACCAGTTCTTCCGGCGGGCAGGGTTTGGTCAGAAAGCGGAACACCGCCCCCCGGTTCACCGCGGCCACGGCCGTGGCGAAGTCGCCGTGTCCGGAAAGGATGATGCGCACCGCGTCGGGGGCGCGCTGGCGCACGTGCTCCAGAAAGGTGATGCCGTCCATGCCCGGCATGCGCAGGTCGGACACCACCACCGCGAACGGGCCTTTGCCCTCCAGTGACTGCAGGCCCTGTTCCGGGCCTTCCGCCGTGGCCACATCGAAGGCGCGGCGCAGGTTGCGGCGGAAGGTGTCGAGGATGTTGGGTTCGTCGTCCACGAACAGGATGCGTTCTGTCATGCGGTGCTCCGTGTGGGGGCGGGAACTTGCGGGAGTGCTGCCTGCGCGGCGGTTGTGCGGCACGGCCCGGTCATGCGGGCGCGGCCCCGCCAGGGGGTGGCCCGCCAGATGACGCTGCGTCCGGCGCCGTTCCGCCAGGCCGCGCCGTTTCGCCAGACCGCAGCGGGCCGGGCAGCGCGCCGTTCACGGGGCGTGGCGGAAACAGCAACTCCGTGGGCACGGCCGGGGCGGGCTCTATCGCCACCCGGCGCGCGGCGGCCCGCCATACGTACTGCACGCCCGTCTCGGCGGGTATGGCGTCGTGCCCGCGCCCGCCGAACTGCACCCGCACCCCGCCGTGGGTGCGGCGGCGGATGATGACGGGGCTGGCGGCCAGTTCCGCGTTGTGGCGTTTGCGGGCCAGCGCGATGTCCTGACCCAGGCTCCGCTGGCGCTCGTCCAGTTCGCGGCGTATGCGCAGCAGCGCTTCGACCAGGGTGCGATCTTCCTCCGGGGTTTGCAGCAGCACGGCCATGTCCGGGCCGGGGGGCAGTTCGGCGGAAATGCGGGCCATGCGCTCGGCGATGGTGTCGCGTTCACGCAGCAGGCCGTTGAGTTGCCCGGTATCCGGTTGGACCATCAGCCGGGTGGGCACCTCGGCCACGGACCCGGCCTCGCCCACGTCGATGCCGCCGCCCGTGCGGATGGCACTGCCGATGACCACCCCGCGCCCCGGAGCCAGAAACCGCCCGCCCGCCGTGATGCGCGAACCCGTGACCCCGGAGGGGATCACCACGTCGCCCCTCGCCGTAACCAGCGCGAAGGCCGCGTGCGCGGCCACCACGTTGCCGCCCGCTTCGATGCCTGCGTCCGGGTCCGTGGGCAGGGGCGCGCCCGCTGGCTGCGTGGCTGCCGCCCCGGATGCGGCGGCGATGGGTACGGATGCGGCGGCGATGGGTACGGATGCGGCGGAGGTGGGCGCGGATGCCCCTGCGCCCGCTGCGGCGTGCGCGCCAGACGCGGCCGACACCTGGGCCGACACTTGGGCCGACACCTGAGCGGACACCGGGGCGGATACCGACAGCGCGGCTGCGCGCATGCCCGGCGGGGGCGGCTGCGCGTCTTTCTCATGCTGCCCGGCCTGCCCGCCGCCCGGCGCACCGGCCACGTTGCCCACGGCTTCGCGCCCGGCCCGGCCCATGACGATGCCGCCGCGCACCATCAGGTCGCCTCCGCAGCGCACGCGGGCGTTCTCCACCGTGTCCTCCACCAGTACGTGGCGCTCCACGGTCAGGGTCACGCCGCTGCGCACGGTGCCCCGCACCACGGCAGAGCCCACGGGCACGGTGACGTCGCCGGTGGAAAGATCCACGTCGCCGTCGATGATCCTGAGCGGCGAGACGGTCACCGTGCCGTTGGCCACGTCCACCAGGCCGGGGGCGGTGGCGATGAACAGCACCGCGCCGCCCACCTCCTCCAACCGCCGCATGCCGGGGCCGGGCAGCAGTTCCAGCGGCGTGCCGTGGCGTTGCGGCACGGGGGCGCCGAACACGTCCATGCCGGGCATGCCGGGGGTGGGCGGATGCACCCGCACCACGGGGTCGCCCGTTTCCACGGTGAAGTGGGGCCAGCGGTCGGAACAGTCGATGCGTCCTTCGTCCTGCCGCAGCACGCAAGCCGCGCCGGTATTGGCCTGGAATTCGAGGCGGGCGTCTTCACCGTGCACCGGCGGCATGCCGCGCGCCAGCACCACGCCCATGCGCGGCCCCATGTGCGCGGCATCGCGAAGGGCGTCGTCCAGCGCGGGGCCCGCCAGCAGGCCGTTGTCCGTGGCGGCGACGACCCCAAGCCGCTGGACCGCCGCCGCGTAGACGTCGGCGCCAAGGGGGCGGTTGCGGTGGTCAGTGGGGTGCACGTCGGCCAGGACGGCGAGTCCGTCTGGGCTGACGGTGACCAGCGGGCGCAGGATGAGGGTGTGTGGTCCGTCGGGGTCCGCCGTGTCGGTGGCGGATGCGCGTGGCACGCGTTCCAGTACTCCCAGTTCGCGAGCCATCAACTCGCCGGTGATCAGGTCGATGCCAAGGGGAGCGCGGGTATCACTCAGGGCGGCAAAGGCCGAGCCGTCCAATACCCGGCCCACGGCATCGCCGGGGCGCACCGGCCGGGTGGGGTCGCCGTAGACGTGCAACAGTCCGGCAAGGTCGGCGGGCTGCACGGGCCGCCACGAAACGGGCGGATTCCCCGAAGGCGGCTGGCCGGACGGCGGCAGGCCGGGAGCAGGTGTGGCGGAGGAAGGGGGGGCAGGTTGTTCCGGCCTGGTGGCGCTGTCGGGCATGGGAACTCCGGGGATTGCTTCGGAGCCTGTGCGGCGGTCGGCCTGGGGCACCGCCAGCGGGGCATGACGCCGGGCCGGGGGCACGGCTGCGGATGCATGCGTGGGACTGCGCCAGCATAGCATTGCCGATGGCGCGTTGTCAGTCCCCCGGACCGAAGAACACATTCCGCCGGGGCATCACCGCCGGGAGGGACATTGACTGTGCCAGCCGTGCCCGCCGAGTAAGCCGGGCCAGAGGAACAGGCGGCGCTGGCGATGCCCAGCCATGTCAGACGCGCGCGGCAACGCGAACGGGCCGGAAGGTCTCCCTTCCGGCCCGTGATGTACTGCATGGGGCGTGGAGTGCGCCGCGCGCCTTACGCGGCTTCCTTCTTCATGCCTTCGATCAGGCGGCGCAGTTCGGCGGCCTGGTCGGCCAGATTGCGCAGGTCGGTGTTGGTGGCGTTGACCAGCGTGCCGTTTTCGCGGGCGATGCGGTCGATTTCCTCCACCGAGCGGGCGATCTGTTCGCTGGCGGCGGACTGTTCCTCTGCCGCCGTGGCAATGGCCTGCACCTGCCCGGCGGCGTCGTGGGCCATGGTCACGATTTCCTGCAACAACTCGCCGGAACTTCCGGAAAGACGCGCCGCGCCGTCAATGGCGCTGACCGCGTCGTCCATGCCGGTGACGTTGGTGCGGGCCAGGTCCTGAATGGCCTTGATGGAATCGCCCACTTCCTTGGTGGCGCCCATGGTCTTTTCCGCCAGCTTGCGCACTTCGTCGGCCACCACGGCGAATCCGCGCCCGGCGTCGCCCGCTCGGGCCGCCTCGATGGCGGCGTTCAGCGCCAGCAGGTTGGTCTGGTCGGCGATGTCGTTGATCACGTTCATCACGTGGCCGATGGCTTCGGACTGCTGCCCCAGGCGGTGCATGTTGTCCTTGAGGTTGCTGGCCAGGTTTTTCAGGTCCAGCATGGCCTTCACGGTCTGGCCGACCATGCCCGAGCCTTCGTCGGCCTTGGTGCGCGAGGCCTCGGTCTGGTCCGCCGCGCGGCCCGCGTTGCGCGCCACTTCCAGCACCGTGGCGTTCATTTCTTCCATGGCCGTGGCCGTTTCGTTGATGCGGGCCATCTGGGTGTCGGTGCCCCGGCTGATTTCCTCGGACCGGCGCGAGATGTCGTCCGCCGCGTGGTCGATGGCGCGTACCACGCCGTCCAGCCGTTCGGCGGCGGAAAGAATGCCTTCCTTGGTGGCCACGGCGGCCTTGGCCATGGCTTCCTCGGCCTGCTGGGCCGAGTCGCGCGCGGCGTCGGCCTGGCGGCCCGCCTCGCGCTGCTTTTCGGTGATGTCGGCAATGTTGTTCTTGAGCGTGGTGACCATGGTGTTCAGCGCGGCCTGCAGGGCGGAAACCTCGTCGCGCCCCTTGGCCTCTATGCGCACTTCCAGGTTGCCCTCGGCCACGGCCTGGGCCGCCGCCGTGGCTTCACGCAACGGTCGCACGATGGACGCGATGAGCATGATACACACCGGTATGACGACCAGAAGCAGGATCGCCGCCATGACCGAAAGCTGCCAGGTCAGGGCCTTGCGGGCCAGGCCGTCCAGGGTGCTGTTGATGGCGGCCTTGGCCTCGTCGATGTTGTCGATGTACACCCCGGTGCCGATCCAGAATTTGGTGCCGGGAATCATTTCGGAATAGGCCAGCTTGGGCTGATCGCCCTTGCCCGGCTTGGGAAAGATGTACTCGACGAACCCCCCTCCGGAGGCCGCCCGCTGCGACAGTTCGCGCACGAAGTACACCCCGTTCTTGTCCCTGGTTTCGGCCAGGTCCTTGCCCTGCACGCTCTTGTTGGGGGGCAGGGCCACGTTGGCGGTGCCCTGGTATACGAAGTAGTATCCGGACTGGTCCTTTTCGAAGCGGATGGTGTCGATGGCCTTGCGCACCGTCTCTATGCGGGCGGCATCATCGGGTATGTCGGCCAGCAACTGGCCCAGCGCCAGGGCCACGGAGTGGGTGGCCACCTGCAGCTTGGCCTTCTCTTCTGCCAGCATTACCTGCTGGGTCTCGGTGACGCCATGTTCCTTCACCGTGTCTATGGTGGCCACGAAGGCGCCCACCACGCCGGTGACGAACAGCACCATGAAGACGAGCAGCGCGATGACGCGCGCGCCGATGGAGAAATTCCTGAACATGCGATCCCCCTTGAATGTTCGCGCGAGTCGCCCGTCGTCGGTGTGCCTGCCGAGGACCAGCTCCCGGATACGGATTTGGAACAATAGTATACGGGTGTGATACTCTTGCAAAGGGTGTTAGAGGGTTTGCCCGGCCGTGCCAAGGTTTCCGGAACGTAAAGGGCCGTCCCCGCCAAAGCGGAAACGGCCCCCCCGTGTATCACCTATCGACTGAAGTCTCGTTTACTTCAGGTTTTCGGCCAGAAGTTCGGCGATATGGCCGACCTTCATGCGGCTGCCGCGCTTTTCGGCGCCGCCGCGAATCTGCATGATGCAGCCGGGGCAGTCGGCCACCATGCGGGTGGCGCCGGTGGCTTCGGCGTTGTTCAGCTTCTTGTCCAGCAGTTCCTTGGACAGTTCCGGGAACTTCATGGAGAAGGTGCCGCCAAAGCCGCAGCACACCGCTTCTTCCTGCGCCGGGCAGTATTCCGAGCCGGAAGACGCAATGAGCGCGCGGGGCTGTTCCACCACGCCAAGGCCACGGCACAGGTGGCACGAGGAGTGGTAGGCCACCTTCTCGCCCTTGCCCTTGAAGTCGTCGGCGGTCATGCCGAGCACGTCATGGACGAAGGAGCTGAAGTCGATGATCTTCGAGGAGAACAGCTTCACCTTGCCCGCCATGTCGGCCTGCCCCGCCAGGATGTTGGGGTAGCCTTCCTTCAGGTGCGAGGCGCACGAGGCGCACAGGGTGAGGATGTAGTCGTACTTGGCCGCGTCGAACGCCATGACGTTCTGGCGCGCCACGTCGATGGTGGCCTGGCGTTCGGCCATCATCTGCACGGGCAGGCCGCAGCAGCTCTGGTCCATGGGGAAGTCCATCTCCACCCCGCGCGAGGCCAGCACCTTGACGGCGGCCTTCATCTGCTCGGGGTAGACGAAGTCCTGCACGCAGCCGGAGAACAGGGCCACGCGCAGCTTGGCGCCCGACACGCGCGGACGGATGGTTTCCCATTCGTCGCGGAAGGCCTTGTCCGCAATGGCGGGCAGTGCGCGGAACCCGTGGTCCTTCATGAACATCTGCGGCAGGTGGCGCAGGTACGGGGTGCCGCCGGTAACCGGCTTCTGGGCGTACTTGCCGAAGCGCAGCAGGGTGTGGAAGAGCTTGCGGTTCTTCAGCACCTTGCCGAGCAGGGTGGCTTCCACGGGTGCGCCGTCCTCTTCGCTGAGGCGGGCGCGGATTTCCTTGATCAGGCGGGGCAGGTCGATGCCGCCCGCGCAGATGCTCTTGCACGATTCGCAGTTGATGCAGTTCTGCACCAGGTTGCGGGCCTTGTCCTTGCCGTGGAAGAAGTAGGTGAGGATGAGGCCGATGGCGCCGATGTAGATGTGGCCCATCTTGTGGCCGCCCACCAGACGGTACACCGGGCACACGTTGGCGCACGCGCCGCAGCGCACGCAGCGCATCACCTGCGAGAACAGCGGGTCCTGGGCCAGGGCGCGGCGGCCGTTGTCCAGGAACACGATGTGCATTTCCTTCTTTTCGTCGGCGGCAGCCTTGCACTCGTTGGCGCCGGTGATCCAGGTGACGTACGAGGTGATGGCCTGGCCGGTGGCGTTGCGGGGCAGCACGCGCAGCGACTTCAGGGCGTCGTTCAGGCTGGGGGTCAGCTTGTCCAGGCCGCACAGGGCCACGTGCACGCGGGGCAGCGTGGTGACGAGGCGGGCGTTGCCTTCGTTGGTGACCAGGCCGATGGTGCCCGATTCGGCAATGGCGAAGTTGGCGCCCGAGATGCCCATGTCGGCAGTGACGAAGTGCTGGCGCAGTTCGCGGCGGGCCACCTTCACCAGGCGCTGGATGTCCACTTCCTGCTTCTGTTGGGTCACCTCGGTGAAGAGGTCGGCCACCTGGTAGCGCGAAAGGTGGATGGCGGGCATGACCATGTGGGTCGGCCCTTCGTGGCGCAGCTGGATGATCCATTCGCCAAGGTCGGTCTCGATCACTTCAAGGCCGTCGTCCTCCAGGCGGTGGTTGAGCAGCGTTTCTTCCGCCGTCATGGACTTGGACTTGACGATCTTCTTGCAGTTCGAGGTCTTGGCGATGCGCGCGATGATCTCGTTGGCCTCGGCGGCGTCTTTCGCCATGTGCACCTTGACGCCGCGCTTTTCGGCCTCTGCCTTGAACTGGACGTACAGCCCGTCCATGTTCTTGGCGGCGGCGTCCTTTGCGGCGGCCACTTCGGCGATCATGGCCTTTTCGTCAAGCCCGCGGAAGGCATTGGCGCGGCCCACGGGGTAGGCCGTGGCGAACTTGTCCATGGCCTCGCGCAGAAACTCGTTGTCGAGGGATTCGCGCAGTTCCTTGCGGTATTCTTTCAGGGTCTTGGCGGTCTGCATCAGACTAGTCCTCCAGCATCAGGATGTGCAGTTCCAGCGGTCCGTGCACGCCGATGGCCAGCACGCGCTCGATGTCGGCGGTGCGGCTGGGCCCGGTGATGAACGCGGTGTAGCGCGGCGTGCCGGTGTTGATCAGCGCGTTGAGTGCCTGCTCGCCTTCGAAGGCCGTGGCCTTGATGCGCGATTTGGGCAGGATGGCCATGTGGATTTCGCTGATCATCGAGGACAGGCGCAGTTCCTCGCTGGTGGAGTCGATGACGCAGGTGCCGGTTTCGGCGATGGCCATGTCGGCATGGGCCACGCCGATGTCGATGCCCGCGAGATGGCCGCGCAGGCCTTCGCGGATGCACTTCACGCCGCGTTCGGCGCACAGGGCCGAGAAGGCGGCGTATTCTTCCTCGGAAAGGTTGGGGGCAGCCACAACCTTGTCCTGCTTGGTTTCGCACAGGGCCTCGGCCTTGTCCGAAAGTTTTTCCTCGCAGCCGGAAACCAGCAACTGGCAGGCTTCCTTCTTGTCACAGACGTCGAGGGCGTAGGCGAAGGCCTCTTTCAGGTCCTTCAGTTCCACCACGGTGGCGCCGACCGCCTCGGCCTTCTCACGCATGAGCCGGGCAAGGTCATTTACAGCACTCATCAGTACTCTCCCTTTACTGAATGCCAAGTTGCGCCGTCAGCCGCGCCAGGTCCAGGGCATGCGCCACGAGGTCGGCCCCGCGGCGTATCTTGACCAGTTCGCGCAGCTTCTGGCTGTTCAGGATCTCTTCCATCTTGCGGGCCACGGCGTAGGTGTCCTCGCGGACCACGATCACCGGGACCCCCAGCGCCTCTGACCTGGCGCGTATGATCTCATCGGGGGGGATGTTTCCGGTCAGGACCAGGCAAGGGCACTGCCCCTCCAGTGCGACAAGTTGCAGGTCCGTCCGGTCTCCACCCACGATGGTTGCGCAGTTGGCGTGCCGCCGAAAGTGCGCCATGAAGTTCTCCACCTGCATGGTGCCGATGAGGAATCCGTCCACAATGCGGCTGGCCCGCGCGGTGCCCGAGACCATGCGACCGCCCAGGCGGTGCGCCAGCTCCGACACCTTGATGGCGTTGAGGAGCGGGTCGTTGGGCACGATGCCGAGTACGGGCACGCCCCGTTCCGCCAGGAACGGGACAAGCACTTCTTCGGCGTCGCGCAGGTAGCTTTCGGGCACGTCGTTGCACAGGACGCCCGCAAGGGCGTCTCCCAGCAGTTCCTTTGCGTACAGGATGGCATCGTAGTCGATGCCGTGGGCATACCGTTCCACCAGCAGCACCTTGAGATCGAGCCGCCGGACGACCGAGGGGCCGTCCACGCCGCGCGCCTTGCCGGTGGTCAGGAACGCGCCGGCACCGCCCACCAGCATGGTGTCGTGCCCGCGCGAAAGCGCCCCGTAGGCGGAGGCCACGCGCTCCAGCGCGTTGCCGCCAGACAGGGCCGCCGCCCGGATGTTGCCGGGCATGATCACGGGGGTGAGCACTTCGGGCGGGGCGGAAAGCCCCAGCACCTCCTGCACCAGCAGGGCGTCCTCGTCGCCGGTCTGTTCGTCCACGGTCCGGGGCAACGTTCCCAGAGGCTTCATGAAGCCCACGTTGCGTCCGGTCTGCCGCAGCGCAAGACCAAGCGCCATGCAGACAAGGTTCTTGCCTGCCCGAGCCGCCGTAGATCCGATGTAGATGCCCACCATGTGCGTATGTCCGGTTTGTACGTAAGGCCGTGGGAGGGTCTGTGGGATGGGGGAATGCCTTGGCCCGTGGCCGCTGGCGGTACCCCCGGTACTCCGGGCATGGCCCGGAGGAACCCCGCCGCGCAGTCCTTGCGGACCAGCGCGACGGGGAATGTTCCGTATTCGCCTAGTTCTTGCCGTTCAGCACGGCAACGGTGGTCTGGGCGATTTCCAGTTCTTCGTTGGTGGGCACCACCAGCACGGGCACCCGCTGGCCGGGCTTGCCGATGTGGCGCGCCTGGCCCGAACGCTTGGCGTTGACCGCCTCGTCGATGTCGATGCCCAGGATGTCCATGTCCTTGCACACCGCGGCGCGCAGGTGGTCGTCGTTCTCGCCGATGCCGGCGGTGAACACGATGGCGTCCAGCTTGCCCACCACAACGGCGAACGAGCCGATGTACTTGCGGATGCGGTAGACGAACATCTCGAACGCAAGTTCCGCCATCTCGTCGCCATTTTCACGGGCGGTGTGGATGTCGCGCATGTCGTTCATGCCGCAGATGCCCTTCAGGCCGCTCTGCTTGTTCATCACGGTGTCGATCTCGGCGCCGGACCAGCCCTTCTTTTCCATCAGGAAGGGGACCAGGGCGGGGTCGATGTCGCCGCAGCGGGTGCCCATCATCAGGCCTTCCAGCGGGGTGATGCCCATGGTGGTGTCCACGCACTTGCCGTTCTTCACGGCGGCCATGGAGCACCCGTTGCCGAGGTGGCAGGTGATGATGTTCAGCTGGTCCAGGGGCTTGCCCAGGAACTCGGCGGTCTTCTTGGTGATGTAGCGGTGCGACGTGCCGTGGAAGCCGTAGCGGCGGATGCGCAGCGTCTTGTACAGGTCGTAGGGCAGCGGGTACAGGTACGCCTTCTTGGGCATGGTCTGGTGGAACTCGGTGTCGAACACGCCCACGGAAGGCGCATGCGGGAAGAGTTCTTCCGCCACTTCGATGCCCGCGAGGTTGGCGGGGTTGTGCAGCGGACCCAGCGGAATGTAGTCGCGGATGATGCCCTTGGCCCAGTCGTCGATCCTGACGGACTGCTTGATTTCTTCGCCGCCAAGCAGCACGCGGTGACCCACGGCGTAGATTTCGCTCTTGTCGGCGATGACGCCCTTCTCGGCATCGGTGATCAGGTCCACGACTTTCTTCATGCCTTCGACATGATTGGCGAACGCCTGTTCGAGGACGATCTTTTCCTCGGCGTCCGTGTCGGGCTTGATCTTGTGGGTCAGTTTGCCCATGCCTTCGCCGATGCGCTCGACAAGACCGGAGCACAGGGACTTCTCGGTGGTCATGTCGATGAGCTGGTACTTGATGGACGAGCTGCCGGAGTTGATGACGAGTACGTTCATGCGGGTCTTTTCCTTTCGGGTGTGTGGCCCTCCGGGCCGTGTGGGCGGCCCGGAGGGGCGGGTGCCGGGGGGAGTGTGGGCGGCCCCCCGGCCGTGGTTGCAGTGTCTGGGGCTATTCCCAGATTGTCCTTTCGCCCGTTGGCTGCGTCAAACTTCGCCTTCCATTTCGGTCGAATACGAGAAGAGTATACTCCCTCATGGCAGGCTCGTTTTCCTTGCCAACGAACGAAAATCCTAATCTGGAAACAGCCCCTGGAAGATAGGGCTGTCAGCCTAGATAAGACCCTTCTCGGCCTGCGCCTGAATGGCGGTGATGGCCACGGTGTTCACGATGTCGGGCACCGTGCAGCCGCGCGACAGGTCGTTGACGGGCTTGTTCAGGCCCTGCAGCACCGGGCCGATGGCCACGGCCCCGGCGGCGCGCTGCACGGCCTTGTAAGTGTTGTTGCCGGTGTTCAGGTCGGGGAAGATGAACACCGTGGCCCTGCCGGCCACCTGGCTGCCGGGGAGCTTCGTGCGCGCAACGTCCATGTCGATGGCGGCGTCGTACTGCAGCGGGCCTTCCAGCAGCAGTTCCGGCGCGCGTTCCTTGGCGATGCGGGTGGCCTCGATGACCTTTTCCACGTCGGCGCCCTTGCCGGACGAGCCGGTGGAGTACGACAGCATGGCCACGCGCGGCTCGATGCCGAAGATGCGCGCGGTGTGGGCCGCGTTGATGGCGATTTCCGCCAGCTGCTCCGCCGTGGGGTTGGGGTTCACCGCGCAGTCGCCGAAAGCCAGCACGCGGTCCTTCAGGCACATCAGGAACACGCTGGACACGATGGAGAAGCCGGGCTTGGTCTTGATGAACTCGAACGCCGGGCGGATGGTGTGCGCCGTGGTGTTGATGGAGCCGGAGACCATGCCTTCCGCGTCGCCCTTGTGCACCATCATGGTGCCGAAGTAGGTGACGTCGTTCATGGTGTCGCGGGCGCGTTCGATGCTGATGCCCTTGTGCTTGCGCAGTTCGAAGTAGGCCTGGGCGTATTCCTCGAACTTGGGCGACAGGTTGGGCTGGATGATCTGCACGCCGTCCAGGTCAAGCCCCAGTTCGCTGACCTTGGAGCCCACCTTGTCGGCGTCGCCCAGCAGGATGATGTCGGCAACCTCGCGCCGGGCCAGGATGTCGGCGGCGCGCAGGACGCGTTCCTCCACCCCTTCGGGCAGCACGATGCGCATGCGGTTCTGCTTGGCGCGCTCGATAAGGTTGAACTCGAACATCATGGGGGTGATGCGGCTGGACTTGCGGTTGATCAGGCGGCGGCCCAGTTCCTGGCTGTCCACGCTGCGCTCGAACAGGCCGAGGGCGGTGGCGATCTTGCGGTCGTTGTCCGGTTCGATCTTGCCGTAGAGTTCGTTCAGGGTCTGGATGGTCTTGTAGGTGTGGTCCTTCACCGACAGGATGGGAATGGGCACCCCGGTCCAGCCTTCGATGAGGCGGTGCACGTTGGGCGCGGGCTGGATGCCGCCGGTCAGCAGCATGCCCGAAATGTCGGGGTAGGCGCCGGAAAGGCGGGTGGCAAGGCCGGTGAGGATGATGTCCGAACGGTCGCCGGGGGTGATCACGAGGCACCCGGGGGTGACGTAGTCGAGGAAGTTGCCGATCTGCATGGCGGCGATGACGTAGTCGTCAACCAGGGTATCCATGCGGCCGTGGCCGTACAGCACCTGGGCGTTCAGCCACTTCTTCACGTCGCCCATGGTGGGCTTGCCCAGGGTGGGTTCCTCGGGCACCACGTACACGGCCAGGGGGTTGGAGCAGTTGACCTTGCATTCCAGGCTGCTGATGACCACGTCGCGCTCGGCGTCGGAGACCGAGGCGCGGTTGATCACGGCGGCCACGATGTCCAGGCCCTTTTCGTCCAGCAGGTCGATGGTCAGCTGGGTGGAGGCGATGATTTCGTTGGCGGTCTTCTGCTGGCCGTTGGCCACCACCATCACCGGGCAGCCGAGGTTGGCGGCGATGTCGGCGTTCAGGTCGAACTCGAAGGCGGCATCCTTGCCCAGAAAATCGGTGCCCTCGCAGAGCACGAAGTCGTAGCTGTCTTCCAGCTGCTTGTACTTCTTCAGGATGTTTTCAAGCAGCGAGGCGTGCTGACCGTTGTTGATCAGCTCCCGGGCGTCCTGCAGCGAATAGGCGTAGGTGTCGGCCACGGGGATGTCGAGATTGAAGTGGGTCAGGATGAGGTTGGTGTCGTGGTCCACCGCTTCCGTGACCGGTCGGTTGATGATGGGGCGGAAGAAGGCGACCTTGCGGATGTCGCGCAGCAATAGCTGCATCATGCCGAGCACCACGGCGGACTTGCCGCTCTTTGATTCCGTCGCGGTGATGTACAGATTGTTGGCCATGCATATCTCCTTGCGTGCCACTGGCGGGCGCGGCGAGGCGTCCGTGGATCGTACATCGGCGGCACGGCCGCCGGTGTTTCCGGGCCAGGCCCGGTGAGCCAAACGGCCCGCGGAACCATCCGCGGGGCCGGAATCCTCTGACGGGGGGCCGCCGTTCGGCCCCCCGCCGGGGAATGATACCAGAGCGCGGCGCGGCGTGCGCGCCCGTTCGATAACTATATAATCCGCGGGGCACGGCCAGGCCGCGCCCGCGCATCAAGCAGATGATCCGGGGCACGGCAGGCCGTACCCCGGATGTTCGTTCTAGCGCAGCGAATCCGCGTACAGTTCGATGGAGTGCTTCACCGCCACCTTGGCCCCATGCTGCGAGAGCATGTCGGTTATCTGCAGCATGCATGCGGGGCAGCCGGTGGACACCACCTGGGCGCCGGTGGCCAGGATGTTGTCGCGCTTGCGCTCGCCGATCTGCTTGGACAGGTCGTAGTGGTACAGGTTGAAGCTGCCGCCCGAACCGCAGCAGCGGTCGCATTCGGCCATTTCCACCAGTTCGTACTTGGGGTTCATGCCGATGAGGGCGCGCGGCTGCGAGGTGACGCCGAGCGACTTCTTCATGTGACAGGAATCGTGGAAGGTCACCTTCACGCCGCCCTTGGCCGGGGCCTCGGGCGCAACGCCCAGCACGTCCACCACGAACTGGTTCACGTCCATGACCTTGTCGTGCAGGGCGCGGATCTGGTCGCGCATGGGGGCCGGGTAGTCCTCCATGAGCTTGGGCCAGATTTCCTTGATGGTGGCGGTGCAGGTGGCGCACGGGGTCACCAGGTAGTCGAAGTTGCCCTTGGAGAACAGGTCGAGGTTGATCTTGACCAGCTTGTCGTAGGCAACGCGGTCGCCCGACGAGATGGCGGGGATGCCGCAGCAGGCCTGGCCTTCGGGCATGTACACGCCAACGCCGTGGTATTCGAACACCTTCAGGCAGGCTTCTGCCACGCTGACGAACATCTTGTCGCCGAGACAGCCCGGGAAGAAGGCGACGCGCTTGCCGCTCTTGCCCGCCGGGGTGTCCAGCGCCTTGATCTTGCTGTGCAGCGAGGTCTTGGCCAGCCCCACGAAGTGACGGTCGCCGATGACGGGCGACAGTACCTTGGAGCAGGAGGAGCCGAGCAGGTCGTCCACCTTGCTGGTGAAGATGCCCTGGAACTTCGAACCGATGTCCAGCAGGGCGTTGAACAGGGCGGGCTTGGTCAGCATGCCGCGCAGGATGGCCTTCTTGACCGGCGAGAGCCCCATGTAGGTGTTCACGATGACACGGGCACGCAGGAAGATGTCCATGACCTTGACGCCCGAGGGGCAGTTGGCCCCGCACGAGCCGCACAGCAGACACTTGTTCAGCTTTTCCTGAACGCCCGCCGCGTCGTGGATCATTTCCTTGGCCAGGTTTTCGAGCAGCGCGATCTTGCCGCGCGTCACGTCCGCCTCTTTCATGGTCTCGGCAAACACGGGGCAGACGGCCTGGCACATGCCGCACTTCATGCAGCCGACCATCTGGTCGTCCAGCTCCTGAAGCAGCTTGGCGAGTTTGGTAAGGTCTGCCATGGCGTTAGGCTCCGATGATCTTGCCGGGATTCAGGATGTACTTGGGGTCGATGGCGCGCTTCATGTTGCGCGAGAACTCGATGGTGGCCTTGGAGGTTTCCTTCTCCATCCACTTGGACTTGGCCATGCCGATGCCGTGCTCGCCCGACAGGGTGCCGTGCAGCGAAAGGGCCACGTCGAAGATTTCGTCCACGGCCTGCTCCACGCGCTCGAACTCGTGCTTGTCGCGGCGGTCGCACAGAATGGTCGGGTGCAGGTTGCCGTCGCCAGCGTGGCCGAAGGTGCCGATGGAGATGTTGTACTTGGCCGCGATGTCGTTGATGGCCTTGACCATGGCGGGAATCTTGGAACGCGGCACGGTGGCGTCCTCAAGCACGGTGGTGGGCTTGGCGCGGGCAAGGGCGGGCAGCGCGTTGCGGCGGGCTTCCCACAGCTTGAACTTTTCGGCGGCGTCCTTGGCCACCTTGATTTCGGTGGCGCCGACCTTGTTCAGCACCTTTTCCACCTTCTCGGCATCGTCGGCGACCTGGCCGGGGTGGCCGTCCACCTCGATGAGCAGGATGGCCTGGGCGTCGCGCGGCAGACCGGCCTTGGTGAAGTCGTCAACGTAGCGGATGGTGGCCTGGTCCATGAATTCCAGGGTGCAGGGCACCACATGGGCGGCGATGATGCCGGCAACCGCTTCCGACGCCTTGTTGACGTCGTCGAACACGGCCATCATGGCCTTGGAGGCCTGCGGCGGCGGCACCAGCTTGAGCACGATGTTGCTGAACACGCCAAGGGTGCCTTCGGACGCCACCATCAGGCCGGCAAGGTTGTAGCCGGTCACGCACTTGACGGTGCGCGAGCCGGTCTTCACCAGGCCGCCGTTGACGTCGAAAAATTCGATCCCCATCACGTAGTCCTTGGTCACGCCGTACTTCAGGCCGCGCAGGCCACCGGCGTTTTCGGCCACGTTGCCGCCAAGGGTGGAAACGGCCTGCGAACCCGGATCCGGAGGGTAGAAGAGGCCGCGCTTGGCCACTTCGGCCGCGAACTTGGCGGTGACCACGCCGGGCTCGACCACGGCGTACAGGTCTTCTTCGTTGATTTCGATGATGCGGTTCAGGCTGTTGGTCAGGATGACGATGCCTTCACGCGGGTCGGGGATGGTGCCGCCCGAAAGGTTGGTGCCCGCGCCGCGAACGGTGATGGGGCTGCCGTTCTCGTTGCACAGGCGAACGACCTTGCCGAGCTGTTCGGTGCTGGTGGGGCGCACCACCAGGGCGGGCACCACGGCTTCGAGCACGGCGGAATCGTAGGAGTACGACTGGCGGTCAGCCTCGCTGGTGAACACGTTGTCCTTGCCGACGATGGCTTCGAATTCCTTGATCAGGGCTGCACTGGGCATGAGGATGGTCCTCCGGGTCAAGCGTTGCTCCGCCTCCGTCACCGGGAAAGGGCGAGGCGGCGGAAACTGTAACGGAGCGGATGGCCCCGCTCTTTCCTGGCTGTATGTTCAGCCACTCCTCTGTTGAAAAGGGGGGCGGGGCGACGCCCCGCCCCCCCTGCACCTCGAAACTAGAACAGGTTGGAGTAGGCCCCGAAGGAGAGCACGCTGGCCACGATGCCCACGACGATGCCGTAGAGGGCGAAGGGCCAGAAGGTGCGCTTCAGGATCATACCCTCGCGGCCGATCAGGCCGGTAACGGCGCAAACGGCGACGATGTTGTGGATGCACACCATGTTGCCCATGGCGCCGCCGGCCACCTGGGCCGCCACGATGATCTGACGGGGCAGGTGCAGCTGCTGCGCAACGCCCCACTGGAATTCGGCGAACAGAAGGTCCGAAACGGTGTTCGAACCGGTGATGAACGCGCCAAGGCCGCCCACGTAAGAGGCGAGCATGGGCCAGGCGTTACCCGCAAAGGCGGCAACGGTCTTGGCCATGGCCAGCGGCATGGAGGGGTAGTTGTTGGGGTTCAGGGCCGCATCGGCCACGCCGGAACCGCGGAAGATGGACACCAGGGCCACCGCGAAGATCAGGGCGATGGTGGGGGCCTTCATCTTGGCGATGGATTCCGTCCAGGCCTGCTTGGCGGCGGAGCCGCTCATGCCGTGCAGCGCGATGGTCAGCAGGGCCACCAGGGTGAAGGGAATGGTGCCGGGCAGGTACAGGTAGTCGATGGAGCCGGAAACGCCCTTGTAGCCGAGAATGTCGGTGAAGGGGATCTTCTGGGCGGCCAGGAAGCCCTTCAGGCCCAGTTCGGGGATGCGGGTGATGACGAGGATGACGCCGATGAGGACGTAGGGCAGCCACGCCTTGAACTGGCTCATGTGCGGCTTGAATTCGGTGCTGGTGTTGGTGGCGATGGAGCCGGTCCAGTCAGCTTCCCAGGTGGACTGGGGGCCGAAGTCCCAGGTGTCCTTGGGCACGCAGAAGCCCTTCTTGGCGCCGGCCACGATGATGCCAAGGCCCACCAGGCCGCCGATCAGCGACGGGAATTCGGGGCCCACCAGCCAGGCGAAGGTCAGGTAGGGCACGATGAAGGCGACAGCCGCGAACACGCAGAACTGCCAGGCGGCAAAGCCTTCGGCCCACGACTTCTTCTGGCCGTAGAAACGGGTAAGGAAGCCCAGCATGAAGATGGGCAGGATGAAGATCATGGGGCCGTGCATCACGGTGGCCCACTGGCCGATGACCTTGGCGAAGGAGCCGAAGTCGGTGAAGTTCAGGGCCACGCCGCTGGCCACGGCGTCCTTGGTCAGCGGGGCAAGGAACTTCAGGCCGATGAGGATGGGCGTGCCCACCGCACCGAACGAAACGGGGAACGAGTTGAACACAAGGCAGATGACGGCGGCGGCCAGCGGCGGGAAGCCGAGGGACAGCAGCAGCGGAGCGGCCAGCGCGGCGGGCGTGCCGAAGCCGGCGGCGCCTTCGATGAAGGCCGCGAACATGTAGCCGATGATGATCGCCTGCACGCGCTTGTCACGGCTGATGTTCTGCATTCCGTACTGGATGGTTTCCATGCCGCCCGAGTATTTCAGGGTGTACAGGATGAGGATGGCCCCGAACACGATGATCAGCACGCCGATGGCCGTGACCACGCCCTGCAGCGACAGGGCCGTGATGTAGCCCACGGGGAGATTCCAGGCGCCGATGGCGCCGAGTACGCAGACAAGCCAGGCCAGGGGCATGGCGCGGGTGGACGGCCAGCGCATGCCGACCATGAGCACCAGGGCCACAAGGATGGGCAACAGTGCCACCAATGCAAGCAGTTCCAATGACATCAAGACGCTCCTCTTATGTTGTGCGTGACCCGCCCCCGGAGTGCACCCGCCGGGATTGGGAAATGTGTGTAAGTGCCGGAGGGGTTTGCACCTCCCCTCCGGCACCGGTCTATCTGTGAGGGTTATTCAGCGGCCCGGCCGTCGTCGCAGGCTTCGCCGCCCTTGCGGCGGGCGTGTTCCGGCGTTTCGGTCACGGCGCAGAAGCCGCTATCCCCGTTTCCCACGGTCACCGGTTCGCCAGCGGGGGCGGTAACGGCGGGCGCTTCGGAGATCTGCTTCAGCAGCAGGAAGCGTTCGTTATACTCCTTCTCGATGGCCGCGCGCAGGCGCTTGGACTCTTCGGGAGCGATCTTTTCGAGGGCGGCGTAGCGGGTTTCACCAGCCATGAATTCCTGCATGGTGCCGTTGGGCGCCTTCGATTCGAGCACGAACGGGTTCTTGCCTTCTTCGGCAAGTTCGGGGTTGAAGCGGTACAGGGGCCAGTAGCCGGATTCCACGGCCATCTTGGCTTCCTCCATGGACTTGCCCATGCCCTTGCGCAGGCCCTGGTTGATGCAGGGGGCGTAGGCGATGATCAGCGAGGGGCCCTTGTAGGCTTCGGCTTCCTTGAAGGCCTTCAGCACCTGCTGCTTGTTGGCGCCCATGGAGACGCAGGCGACGTAGACGTAGCCGTAGGTCATGGCCATGCGGCCAAGGTCCTTCTTGCCGGTCTTCTTGCCCGAGGCGGCGAACTTGGCGATGGAGCCCAGCGGGGTGGCCTTGGAGGCCTGGCCGCCGGTGTTGGAGTACACTTCGGTGTCCATGACCAGGATGTTGATGTCCTCGCCGCTGGCCAGCACGTGGTCCACGCCGCCGTAGCCGATGTCGTAGGCCCAGCCGTCACCGCCGAAGATCCACACGGACTTCTTGGTGAACAGGTCGCTCATGTGCCACAGCTCGTCCAGCAGCGGATGGTCGTCCGCGCCGCCGAGCAGGCCAAGGATTTCTTCGCCGAACTTCTTGGAGCCGTCGGCGTCGTCCTTGTTGTCCAGCCAGCCCTTAAGGGCGGCCTTCAGTTCGGCGTCGATGTCCAGGGTCAGGGCTTCGGCCACCACGTCGGCCAGCTTGGCGCGGCGCTGGGTGTAGGCCATGCTCATGCCGAAGCCGAATTCGGCGGCGTCTTCGAACAGCGAGTTGCCCCAGGCCGGGCCGTGACCGTCCTTGTTGGTGGTGTACGGCGTGGTGGGGGCGGAAGCGCCCCAGATGGACGAGCAGCCGGTGGCGTTGGCCACCACCATGCGTTCGCCGAACATCTGGGTAAGCAGCTTGACGTACGGGGTTTCACCGCAGCCCGCGCAGGCGCCGGAGAATTCCATCAGCGGCTGCTGGAACTGCGAGCCCTTCAGGCTGTCGCGGGCCATCAGGCTGTCCTTGATGGCGACGTTGGCGTCGGCGTAGGCAAGGTTGGCAACCTGGTCGGCCATCTGGGTTTCGATGGGCTTCATGACCAGGGCCTTGTTCTTGGCCGGGCAGACGT
Organism: Nitratidesulfovibrio termitidis HI1; assembly: GCF_000504305.1. Lineage (NCBI taxonomy): Bacteria > Pseudomonadati > Thermodesulfobacteriota > Desulfovibrionia > Desulfovibrionales > Desulfovibrionaceae > Nitratidesulfovibrio > Nitratidesulfovibrio termitidis. The sequence continues at coordinate 2,371,270 of NZ_KI632512.1, read as the reverse complement.
CGGCGCACGAACCGCAGCCCATGCAGTCCTGGGCGTACACCTGCATGCGGTACTTCAGGCCGTTCAGTTCCTTGCCCTTGGCTTCGATGGCCACGAACGAGGCGGGCGCGCCAGCCAGTTCTTCATCGGAGGCCAGGATGGGGCGGATGGCCGCGTGCGGGCACACGAACGAGCACTGGTTGCACTGGATGCAGTTTTCGGACAGCCATTCGGGCACGTTGATGGCCACGCCGCGCTTTTCGAAGGCGGCGGTGCCCACCGGGAACAGGCCGTCGGGTTCGAAGGCCGAAACCGGCAGCTTGTCGCCCTGCTGGGCCAGGATGGGACGCACCACGTTGGTGATGAAGTCGGGGTCGGCGCTGGCGACGGCAGCGGCGTCGGCGGCGGTGGCCCACGATTCGGGGTACTTGATCTCGGTGACGGCCTCGATGGCCTTGTCAACGGCGGCCACGTTCATGGCCACGATCTTCTCGCCCTTCTTGCCGTATGCCTTGTGGATGGAGTCCTTCAGCAGGGCCACGGCCTGCTCGAAGGGGATCACGCTGGACAGCTTGAAGAACGCGGTCTGCATGATCATGTTGATGCGGCCGCCAAGGCCCACTTCGGTGGCCACCTTCACGGCGTCCACGTTGTAGAACTTCAGCTTCTTGCGGGCGATGGTGCGCAGCATGGAGGCGGGCAGTTCCTTCTCCATGTCTTCCACGCTGTTCCAGTGCGAGTTCAGCACGAAGGTGCCGCCGGTCTTGATGCCGTCGAGCACGTCGTACTGGTGCACGTAGGCCGACTTGTGGCAGGCGATGTAGTCGGCGCTGTTCACCAGGTAGGTGGACTGGATGGGGCTGTTGCCGAAGCGCAGGTGCGACACGGTGAAGCCGCCCGACTTCTTGGAGTCGTAGGCAAAGTAGCCCTGGGCGTACATGCCGGTGTTGTCGCCGATGATCTTGATGGCCTGCTTGTTGGCGCCCACGGTGCCGTCGGCGCCAAGGCCGAAGAACTTGCACTGCACGGTGCCGGTGGGCACGGTGTCAACGCCTTCGATCACTTCCAGCGAGGTGTCGGTGACGTCGTCGATGATGCCCACGGTGAAGTGGTTCTTGGGGCCGACAACCTTCATGTTGTCGTACACGGCCTTGGCCATGGCCGGGGTGAATTCCTTCGAACCCAGGCCGTAGCGACCGGCGAGGAGCTTGGGCATTTCGCCGCGCTCCATGAAGGCGGTACACACGTCAAGGTACAGCGGTTCGCCCAGCGAGCCGGGTTCCTTGGTGCGGTCGAGCACGGTGATGGTGTCGGCGGTGGCGGGCAGCACCGACAGCATGTGGTCGATGGAGAACGGACGGTACAGGCGCACCTTGATCAGGCCCACGCGCTCGCCCTTGGCGTTCAGGAAGTTGACCACTTCTTCGATGGTTTCACAGGCGGAACCCATGGCGATGATCACGCGCTCGGCTTCGGGGTGACCCACGTAGTCGAACAGCTTGTAGGAACGGCCGGTGATTTCGCCGACCTTCTTCATGTAGTTCGACACGATGCCGGGCACGGCGTTGTAGAACGAGTTGCAGGCTTCACGCGCCTGGAAGTAGATGTCGGGGTTCTGCGCGGTGCCGCGGATGTGCGGGTGTTCCGGGTTCATGGCGTTCTGGCGGAAGGCTTCCACCTTCTCCCAGTTCACGGCCTTCTTCATGTCGTCGTAGTCGATGACTTCGATCTTCTGCAACTCGTGCGAGGTGCGGAAGCCGTCGAAGAAGTGACAGAACGGCACGCTGGACTCGATGGCGGCCAGGTGGGCGACGAGCGCCATGTCCATGGCTTCCTGCACCGAGTTGGAGTTCAGGAAGGCGAAACCGGTCTGGCGGGCGGCCATGACGTCCTGGTGGTCGCCGAAAATGGACAGCGCGTGCGAGGCAAGCGCGCGGGCCGAAACATGAAAGACGCCGGGAAGCAGTTCACCGGCGATCTTGTACATGTTCGGGATCATCAGCAAGAGGCCCTGCGAGGCGGTGAAGGTGGCGGTCAGCGCGCCGGCGGCCAGCGAGCCGTGCACGGCGCCCGCGGCGCCCGCTTCGGACTGCAGCTGGCGGACAGACACCGTCTGCCCGAAAAGGTTCTTCTTGCCCTGGGCGGCCCATTCGTCCGCCGATTCACCCATGTTGGACGAAGGGGTGATGGGGTAGATGGCGGCGGTGTCGCTGAGCGCGTAGGCGACGTACGCAGCAGCGGTGTTGCCGTCCATGGTCTTCATTTTCTTGGCCATTGATCTCTCCTTGGGATTGCTAACCTTGAAGCGGGGGTGAAAGGTCAGCCGTGCCTTGCGGCGCGGTCCTTGGCATGACCTGCGGGGTGGGCATGTCCCGGTAAGGGGCATGAACCCGGTATCGTGCCTCGTCATGCCGGCCCTTGTGGCGCGGTATCGCTGCCGTTGCCAGGCCGTTGGTGTCGCGTTGCGGCGTAAGCCCGTCCGTGTGGCCTTTTCGGGTGGCCTTTCCGGGTGGCGCCCGGTCCCTGGGTTCCCGTGAACCCTGTGGACCCGGCATCGTCACCGTGAAGGCAGGCAGACAGGCTGCGGCCCCTACGCAACAACAAGAAGTGTGCCAGTTCCGTTACGTCGGTGCGTTGGCTGCATCCTCCTTGGATTGTTGAGGTATAGATTCAGCATATGAAACTGACGCCCGCATGTGGTCCGAAAATCCGGACGGCAGGCGTTGCGGCGCTTGGAAAGACGGGGGCCGTGGAAAGGCAGCGCTGAAGCCTAACGCCGCCGGATTGAATGGTCAAACGGTTCGTTGGGGCGGATAAAGTCCCGTGTCTGAAAAAACGGATGGCGGAGATGGCAGGGGGGCCGCGTCCGAAAGGTAGGACACCTGCCGGGGGGATGTTCCCGCAGGTTACCCCGCACCGTCTACAGTGACATATTATTCTTTTTCAGCAGGGCATAGAAGTGCGAGCGGGACAGGCCGGAGACGTCCAGCATCTCCTGCAGGTTTCCGCCGGCCTGCCCGATGAGGATTTCAAGGTACTTGCGCTCCATGAGACGCTTGAAGCCCTTGAGCGGCGGCAAGGGGCTGGTGAAGGCGGCATCCGGTCCATGCAGGCCGTCGGCGCGTTTGGCCGGCGGCACCATGTCCTGAGCACCGCCGGAACCGTCGCCGTTGCCGTCGGCGGCGGAGGGTGTGGTGGCGGATTCGCTTCCTATGCCGCCTTCGCCCGTGGCGGGGCGGGCGATGGCGGCGCGGGTGATCTTGATGCGGACGTCCTGGGGCAGGTGCAGCGCGTACAGCACGCTTTCAAGCCCGGAAATGACGAACGAGCGCTCCAGCACGTTGTACAGTTCGCGCACGTTGCCGGGCCAGTCGTACTGGGCCAGCTGGTGAAAGAAGTCGGGGGAAAAGCCCTTGTGGGGCACCCCGTACTGCTCGCACAGCCGGTTCACATGATAGATGGCCAGGGGCTTCAGGTCTTCCGGGCGGCTGCGCAGCGGGGGCAGTTCCACATGCACGGTTTTCAGCCGGAACAGCAGGTCCTTGCGGAAGTCGCCGCGCTCCACCATGGCGTCCAGGTCGCGGTTGGTGGCGGAAATGAGCCGGAAGTCGCTCTTGATTTCCTGGGTGCCGCCCACGGGGCGGAAGGTGCGTTCCTGCAGAAAGCGCAGGAACGAACGCTGGATGGACAGGGGCATCTCGCCCACTTCGTCCAGAAACAGGGTGCCGCCGTCGGCCAGCTTGACCAGGCCGTCGCGGTCGGTGAGGGCGCTGGTGAAGGCCCCCTTGCGGTGCCCGAACAGGGTGGATTCCACCAGGCTTTCGGTCAGCGCGGCGCAGTCCACCACCACGAAGCTGCCCGCGCGGCGGGTGCTGTTGCGGTGGATGGTGCGGGCGAAAAGTTCCTTGCCGGTGCCCGTTTCGCCGGTGACCAGCACGTTGGCGTCGGACGAGGCGGCATGCGCCACCAGGTCGAAACACTGGCGCATGGAGGGGCTGGTGCCCACCACGCCGTCCAGGTCCAGCGCCACGGCGGCGGCATCGCCGCGCGACAGCTTTTCCTCGCGGTATTGCAGGGCGCGGTGCAGGGTGAGGGTGGTCTGCTTGATGGGCGATGGCTTGACCAGGTAGTCCCATACGCCGCCCTGGATGGCCAGTTCCGCGCCGTCGGGGTCGCCCTCGCCGGTCAGGATGATGACCTCGGGCCGCGACGGCGAAAGCCGGATGCGCGGCAGCGCGTCCAGCCCGTTGCCGTCGGGCAGGCGCACGTCCAGGAACACCACGTCCACGTCTGCTGTTTCCAGCTTGCGCAGCCCTTCCTCCAGGGTGTGGGCCGTTTCGCAGGCGTAGTGCAGGCGGGCCAGCAGGCTGGCGATGGTCTCGCAGACCTGGACGTCGTCGTCGATGACGAGGATGGTGGGCACGCTTGCTAGCTCCCCAGCCGGGCGAACACCCGGCGGATGGCGTCGGCCAGGATGTTCCGGTTGTACGGCTTGTGGACCATGGCCTTGATGTTTCCGGCGACGGCCGCCCCTTCGGCCGCCACCTCGCGGCCTGAAACGAGGATTATCGGCATGTTTGGCGCAATATCGCCCATTTTGCGGGCAAGCTCAAGGCCGTTTGCCTCGGGCATGTCGAAGTCGGTGATCACCAGGTCGAACGCGGCGGGGTGTTCGCGCACGGCGGCCAGCGCCAGCAGCGGGTTCTTGAAGGGCCGCACGGTGTAGCCCAGGCTTTCGAGCACCCGGGGAATGGTGTGCAACTGGTCGTCGTCGTCCTCCACGAACAGGATGCGCTCGCTGCCCGTTTCCGGGGCCAGCAGGGCCGGGTCGATGAGGCAGGCGTCCTGCGCGTGCATGGGCAGGTGGATCTCGAATTCCGTGCGCCGCCACGGCACGCTGGCAACGTGCACCGCGCCCCGGTGGCCCTTGATGATGCCGTGCACCACGGCAAGGCCAAGGCCGGTGCCTTCGGTCTTGCCCTTGGTGGTGAAGAACGGGTCGAAGATCTTGTCCACGATTTCCGGCGGGATGCCGGGCCCGTCGTCGGCCACGGTCAGGCGCAGGGCGCAGCCCGGTTCCATGCCCAGTTCCAGGGCACGCTCGTCGGACAGCATCTCCTGCTCCAGGTTCACCTCCAGCACGCCGCCCGTGTCGCGCAGGGCCTGGAACGAGTTGGTGCACAGGTTCATGAGCACCTGGTGGATCTGGGTGGGGTCCGCCCGGGTAATGGACGGGCGCGGCGGAATGGCCTTGCGGATCTCGATGTTGCGGGGCAGCGAGGCCTTGATGAGCACCAGCGCCTCGTTGAGCACCTCGTTGATGTCGGTGATGACGAAGCCTTCCACCGAGGGGCGGCTGAAGGTCAGGATCTGCTTGACCAGGCGGCTGCCGCGCTGGGCGGCCTTCAGGGCGCGCATCAGGTCGTTGCAGGTCAGCGAGTCCGCCGCGATGTCGCTGATGGCCAGCTCGATGGAATTGATGATCGACGTCAGGATGTTGTTGAAATCGTGCGAGATGCCGCCCGCCAGCGTGCCGATGGCCTCCATCTTCTGCGACTGGAGCAGCTGGCGTTCCAGCCGGATGCGCTGGGTGACGTCCTCGGCGGTGGTCAGCAGGCCCACCACGTCGTCGCCGTCGTTTTCGGCCTGGCCCCCCCGGTCGCTCAGCAGGGGCACGCGGTTGGTTTCCAGCCACACCGTCTCGCCGCCGGGCGAGGCGATGGTGATCTTGGTCTGGTAGCGCGGCTGGCCGGAACGCACCACGGCCTCGTCGTCGCCGTGCACGCGGGCGGCGTCCTCGGCCGAAGGCAGCACCTCTTCATCGGTGCGGCCCAGCAGCGCCTCGGCGTTGTCCAGCCCCACGAAGCCGAGGAAGGACTTGTTGGCGCCCATGTATTTCAGGTCGCGGTCTTTCCAGTAGACGAACTGGGGGATGTTATCGAGCACCAGTTGCAGCATGCGCTGCGAGGCGGAAAGGGCCCGTTCCGCGGCCTTGCGCTGGGTGATGTCTTCCGCGTAGCCCTCGATGTGGCGCACCTTGCCCGCATCGTCGCGCAGGGGGCGCATGGTCAGGTGCATGGTCACGGTGCCCCCGCCGGGCCGGTCCACGCTGGAGTCGAACGAGATCACCGTGTCCTGACCGGAACCCGGTCCGCTGCCCGCCCCCGGCATGTCCGGGGCGCCGTGCAGCCGGACAAAGGTGCCCGCTCCCGACGCCAGCAGCAGGGCCGGTGACGCGTACCCGGACATGCGCGCCATGGCCGGGTTGGCGTCCAGGTAGTCGCCGTCCGGGGTGACGCGGAAGATGCCGAGCGGCGAGCTTTCGAACAGCGAGCGGTACTTTTCCTCGGCGGCGCGCAGCAGGTCCTCGGCCTTCTTGCGGTCGGTGTAGTCGAAGACAACGCCCACCAGCCCCGCCACCGCTCCCCTGGAATTGCGGTAGGTGGCCTTGTGCATGATGATGGAATGGGGCGAGCCTTCCGGTCCGGGCAGGGTGGTTTCATAGCTGGCCACGCCCGGCTCGTGCATCAGGTTGGTGTCGGAGGCGTCACGCAGCATGGCCACGCCTTCCGGCCCGGCCTGCCATTCGTAACGACCCAGCAGCGCCTCGCGGTCCACGCCGAAGAACCGCTCGAAGGCCACGTTGCACTCGCGCACCCGGCCGTCGGCGTCCTTGCTGTAGATGGGGATGGGTATGGTGTCCATCAGCGAGCGCAGGAACGACAGCTGGTCCTTGATCTTGCCTTCCACCCGCCGCTTTTCCAGGATGTTCATGACCAGCAGCACCAGGGTCACCGACAGGATGACCATGCTGATGATGATGGTCCAGAAGACCTGCTTGTTCAGTTCGTAGAACCGGCTGGGCTCGTTGATGATGACGCTGTCGGGCGGCAGTTGCGAGGGGCTGATGAACAGCCGCTGCAACTCGTTGTTGTCGAACATGAAGGCCTGGTCGGCCTGCTCCACGATGGGGATGGACGAGGCGCGGATGCCGCTCAGCACCTGCAGGGCCATGCGCGCGGCCATTTCGCCGTGGCGCACGCCGGAGATGAGCTTGCCGCCCACGATGCCGTGGCCCAGCAGGAAGGCCCAGTTGCTGTACAGCGGCGCGCGCGAGGCGGCGTGTACCTTTTCCAGCAGTTCTTCCGCCGAGTAGAACTGGCCGTCGATGTCGCGGTAGATGGGCACGAAGTAGAAGAAGGTGTCCGGCCCCTGCTCGCGCACCCAGTCCAGCATCTGCTCCAGGCTGTAGTCGCTCCATTCCTCGACCACCAGGCGGTCCTTGAACGGCCCCAGCTGTGCCAGCACCTGGTTGCGGATGGCCGCGCCGGTGACCGAGTCGTCGCCGATGATCACCATGCGCCGCAACTGCGGGTTGAGGCGCAGGGCCAGTTCGATGTTGTAGACCACATCGTAGTTTTCCAGCACCCCGGTGATCTCGCGTCCGGTGGCGCGCAGGTTGGCGGACTGCACGTCGTTGAGCCCGCAGAACACGATGGGCACGCCGGGAAACAGTTCTTCGCCGAACTGGAGCAGGAAATCCACCGCCACGTTGTCCGAGGCGAGGATGATGTCGAACTTCTTGTTGCGGAACTTGTCGCGGTACAGGGCGTACAGGGTGGAAACCGTGTCCTGGTAGTGGAACTTCTTGGAGTCCATGTATTCCACCTGGAACACGATGCTGTACGGGCTTTCGGCCAGCGTCTGGCGGATGCCCTCCTGGATGTGGTCGGACCAGGCGTACCCGTTGTGATACGAGTTCAGGTACAGCACGTTCTTGCGTGCGCCGTCCTGCGTGCCCAGCGACCCGGCGGCGCCGGTGGAGGACGTGGCGGTGTCCGGCGACTGAGGGGGCTGGGGGGCCTGGGCCAGGGCGGCCCAGGCGGACGCGGGGCCGTGCGGCGGAAAGACGTCGGTCGCGGGGGACATCGACAGGTCCAGCGCCAGCCCCAGAGACAGGAACAGCAAAAGGCCCAGCGTCACCAACGCAAGGGCCGGGCGGCGGAGTGGGGCGCGGCTTGCCGCGTGGCGGAGCAGCCGGACAATGGCGACGCGGCGCAGGGGCCGGGCCGGGGGGAACGGGTTGGTATGCATGCGGAGGTTCCGCCGAAAGGCTGTGGTGCGGGGAAGGTCGGGACACCGGGACGGACGGGACGCACGTGCCAGCCGGTCCAGACTGGCCAGCCAGACCAGATTGTCCAGACTGCCCAGATTGTTCAGACTGGCCAGGCAGGCCGGAATGGGCAGACGGACCAGTGCGGCATTCCGGGCAGCGACGTCCGCGGGCGCTCCGCCAGCGAGGACGGGGTGCTGTTTGACCGCACGGTTTGCAGTGCCGCCACCGTGAGTGCAACTAATGCTGGACTTCCCCGCCAAGGTCAAGAACTGCAACCGTGCTGCCCGGCGCTGCACGCGGTTTCGTCTCGCGCCTCTGGTGGGCCTGTGTACCCGGCATGTCCGGCATGCCCGGCGTATCGGGCGTGCCGCGCTTGTGCAGGCGGCCCGCCGGAGATATTCTGACGAATACGAATACGAATACGGATACAGATACGGATAACGGGTACGGAGCCATCCGGAAGGAGCCGACAATGACGGAACAGCCTGCGCCGCGCGCTGCGGAACGGAAGCGGGGCGCCGCGGATGGGTCCACCTGCGGCCTGCCGCCGGAGACCGGGGACCGCGCTGGCGGCGAGGGCGGCCCTGAGGCCGGACAGGCCAGGCAGGGCGTGAGCCAGCCCGACGACTACGAACGCGTCGGACCGTCCTGGCGCGACGACACCTGCGCCCTGTGCGAGGAATACCGTTTTCTGCTTCAGGTGCTGGGCAGCGAGGCAGAAGTGTGGAAAAGCCTGCAACAGCAGTTCGGCATCGTCACCCAGCGCACCCAGATGGTCTTTGGCGTGGGGGCGCTGGCCATTTCCGTGGCCGGGTTCTCCGGGCACCGGCTGGCGGCCGCCGGGCCGTTCAGCGGGCTGACCCTGATGGCCGGGCTGGTGTGCATCCTGGCCGGACTGTTCGTGGCGTTGTACGGCGTGGTGCGGGTGCGCTGGATGTCCAGCCTGCGCGGCGACACGGTGGAGGCCAGCTTTCTGCGGCTGCTGGCCGTGCGCAACCGAAAGACGCGCTATTTCCTGTGGTCGCTCAAGCTGGTCATCGTGGGGCTGGTGCTGTACGTGGCCGCGCTGGGCTGGTTTCTGTACCGGGCCTCGCTGGGACTGGTGCCGCTGGTGTAGCCGCAGCCGGGAAGGTTTTCGGAAGGTGCCGGGGCGGAACCGACAGCGGATGGCGGGCGATGCGGCGCGGGCAGGTGTGTGCGGGCCGCGTGACACGCAGGGCCGGTGCGCCGGAATGATGGCGCGCAATGGCGGTGCGGAATGTGCCGGGCGGTGTCGTATTCTCGACGCGCCCGGCTTTCTGTTTGATTATTATATGTAAATACAGCATGATGCGCGCGCGGCAAGGCTCTTGCATCATCCGGCGGCGTGGCGGCATTCCGCCGGATTCAACGCAAGGAGGCTTCCCCATGCTGTTTCTGCTTGGCGGCAACGACAAAAAGGCGCGCAAGGCCGAGGCCGCGCAAACCGAAAACCTCGAGCGGGTGCGTGAGCTGTTCCTTTCCGGGCGCTTTCCCGTGGTCACCACCGATGGCGTCGAGGACCGCAGGATAGGCCGCGTGCTGGGCTTGGTGGCCTGCCGTGGCTACGATTCCGACGAGACGTTCTTCGGCATGGCGGCCCGCGCCGTGAACAAGGGCGCCCAGGCCATCGTGGGCTACCAGGAGAACGTGGCCTTCCATCCCGACGGCTCCAAGTTCTTCTCCTGCTACGGCACCGCCGTGCAGTTCAGCCGTGAGGAAAAGGACGGCGGCAACGGCAACGGGCCGTTGCGTTTGCAGGCGTAAGGGCGCGGGCGGAAGCGGCCCGGCGCGAAGACACGGCATACGGGGGGGCGGGCGGAGCCCGGCAACCGTTTTCCGAGGCGGCCCTGCTCGCCGCCAGATGCGAGAAGTATGGACACGGAACCACGCATCCCATTTCCGGGCGCGGAGGGGGGAAAGGATTTCGCCCCGCTGCTGTCCGTCGTCATTCCCACCTGCAACAGGCTGGATATCCTGCGTCAGTGCCTGGAGTGCCTGGCGGCGCAGACCCTGCCGCGCGACCGGTTCGAGGTGCTGGTGGTGGACGACGGTTCCACCGACGGAACCCCGGAATTTCTGGCGACGCATGTGGCACCGTTCTCCATGCGCACATTCTGCCAGCCGTCGCGGGGGGGGCCTGCCCGTGCGCGCAATGTGGGCATTCGGGCGGCGCGAGGGGAGTATGTCCTCTTTCTGAATGACGATGCGATGCTGGAGCCAAACGGCTTGCGCGGGCATCTGGAAACCCATCTGGCACTGCCCGAACTGCGCATTTCCATCCTGGGCCGGTTCGAGCTGCCCCGGGCGTTTCGCTCCAGGCTCTGGGGGTTCACGCTTACCCGTTCCGACCTCGTGTTCGAGTATGGCAGCCTGCGGCAGGACGTCCTGTATGGCGGCGGCCACTATTACACCTGCAATGTCAGCACGCCCCGGCAGGCCCTGTTCGACGCGGGGCTGTTCGACGAGGCGTTCACGGGCGAACTGTGGGGCGCGGAGGACATCGAGATCGGCCACCGGCTGGCACGGCTTGATCCGCCAGTGGGCGTGCTGTTCCGCGAAGGATGCGCGGCAGAACACCGCCACGATCTTTCGGTGACCGACTTCGGGCGCATGTTCCGGGTGCGGGGCGGCGGCGCTGTGCGCATGTTCGCGCGCCACGACGACATGGTCGTGCACTACCGCCACATCCGCAGGGCCGATGTGTCCTACTGGCGCGGCCTGCCTGCGGCGGTGGTCGGTCGGGTGGAAAATTTGCAGGAACTGTTGCGCGCCACCGAGGGCATGGCGCCGCCCATGGCCGCGCCCGGTTCGCCGGAAGCGGAGTTTCCGGAGCATGGCCTGCGCGAGCGCGACCTGCCGGAACTGCACCGCGATTGCCTGTCCCTGTGGCGCATGCGCGAGGACAGGCTGCTGCCGCTCATCGACGCGCGCATTGCCGAAGTGCGCCAGACCCTGGCCATGCTGCGCAAGGGGCGTTGCTCCATGCAGCAGGCGGCGAGGGGCATCTATCCGGCATGCCTCTATTTGCGCTGGCACCACGATACGGTGGGGGTCTGCGCCGCGCAGGACATAGTGCGGATCATGCGCCGCGGGGAAAGAGACGAGGCCGCGTCCCCGGCAGATCCTCCCACTTCCCCTGCTTCCGCCGCGTCCCCGATTTTTCCGGTCAGGCCACCCGGTGCGGATGCGCGTGCGGCGGGCGCTGCCGACTCCGCCGGGGGTGACCCGGCACTTCGTCTGGCCGAAGCACGCGAGAGTGGGCAAAAGGGATTTCTGTTCAGCGTGGTGACCGCCGCGTACAACGCGGCGCCGTGGCTGGACGAGATGTTCACCAGCCTTGAACGGCAAACGCTGGATTTCGCAGCTAACATCCAGGTCGTGCTGGTGGACGACGGTTCCACGGACGACACACCTGCTGTGGCCGGGCGCTGGGCGCGGCGATATCCCTCCAGCGTGGTGGTGGTCCGCAAGGAGAACGGCGGTCCTGCGTCCGCCCGCAACGCCGGGCTTGCCCACGCCACCGGCGACTGGGTGGGGTTCATTGACGCCGACGACATGGTCGCCCCCGACTATTTCGAGACGGTGCGGAATTTCCTGACGGCCAACTGCTACGACGGCCCGGTGGTGGCGTGCAACACCCGGCTGTACGAGGATGGCACGGGCCGCATCGGCGATGCCCATCCGCTGGCTTACAAGTTCGAGTCCACGCGGGTGGCCGATCTCATGGCGGAGCCGGAATGCATCCAACTCTCGCTGAGTTCCTGCTTCATCCGTAGTCAGGTGCTGGGAGCCACGGGCCTGAGCCTTGACGAGCGCATCCGCCCCACCTTCGAGGACGCCCATTTCCTGAACCTGCTGCTGTTGCGCGCACGCGATTTTCGCGTGGCCTTCGTGAAGGAGGCCCATTACCTGTATCGCAGGAGGGGCGCTGGCAGCGGGCTGGTGGAGGGGGGCTGGCAATCTCCCGCCAAGTATCGCGAGCAGATACTGTACGGCTACCTGGATATTGTGCAGCAGTACCGGCGCGTCCTTGGCGAGGTGCCCGCCTTCGTCCAGAACTTGGTGCTGTACGAAAGCCACTGGTACATGGTCCGCCTGCTGGACGGCGGGGTGGCGGGCGTGCTGGACGCGGACGGCTGGACGACCTTCTTCGACCTCATGGCCCTGCTGTTCCGCAACGTGGATGCGCGGCAGGTGCTGCTTTCACGCCTGCCGTCGCTGGAGTTGCGCACCCGCATTGCCATGCTGGGGGCGTTCAAGGGGGCGGGATTCACCTCCGCACCTTTCGTGCTGACCGACCTCGCTCCGGGCGGCGGGCAGGCCCAGCTCGTGCACTGGACCACCTGCGGTCCCGGTGACGGCGATGACGCGGATACCGGGAAGGCCGACGGGGCAATGGAGCAGGGCGCGCCCGCATATGCCCTGCACAATGCCGAGGGCCAGCCGGTGGACATGCGCTGGGCCAGGACCTGCGTGCACTACCTGGGCGGGCGTGCATTGCTGCGCGAGCAGCGCTTCTGGGTGGACCTGCCGCAAGGGCAGCCCGTGTGCCCCGAGGTGGACGGCGAGCGGCCCGGTGTACTCTGCCGGGGTGCCCTGCTGGAGACCCTGGACCGGGACGCCGTGTGCGAACGTTTTTATCTGCCCATATCGGCATTGGGTGGGCAGCAGCAGGCCATCCTGGCCATGGCAGCCGAACCCGGCGCGGCCAGGTACCGTGGCGGGTGGGTGTTCATGGACCGGGTGCACAAGGCGGACGACAACGCCGAGCACCTGTGCCGCTGGGTGCTGGAGCACAGGCCGGACCTGCCGGTGCATTTCGTGCTCGACCGCCGGTCCGCCGACTGGACCCGGCTGGAACGCGAGGGGTTTCCCCTGCTGCCCTATCACAGCCGAGAGCATTTCCTCGCGCTGGCCAACGCCGAATGGCTGGTGTCCTCGCATGTGGATCCGCCCGTGGCCGACCCCATGGGCATGCGTGACCTGACGGGCCTGCCCCCGTACAAGCTGGCCTTCCTGCAGCACGGGGTAATCAAGGACGATCTTTCGCGCTGGCTGAACCAGATCCGGCTGGATTTGATGGTGGCCAGCGCCCGGCTGGAATATGCGTCGCTGCTGGGGGGCAGGTACAAGCTCACGGAGCGCGAGGTGGCGCTTACCGGCCTGCCCCGGCACGATACGCTGCTGCGCAAGGCCGCCACGCGCAGGCCCGGCCGGACCGTGCTGTTCTGCCCTACCTGGCGGGAACACCTGCGCCTTGGCGGGCCCGACGTGTACGAGGCGCACGCTTCCGGGCTGCGGCCCGGCGAGGCCCGGCATTTCCGGCAGAGCGACTTCTTTCGGGCGTGGAGCGCGGTGACGTCCAGCCAGTCGCTGGCCCGGATGGCCCGCGACCGGGGCTGGAAGTTGCTGTTCCTGCCGCACCCGGAACTGGTGCGCTTCCTGCCGCTGTTCCCCCGCTCCGACGCATTCACCTTTCTGGACTGGGCCGAGCTCGGGTCGGTGCAGGACTTTCTGGTCGGTTGCGCGGTGGCGGTGACCGACTATTCGTCCCTGGCCTTCGAATTCGGGTATATGGGCAGGCCTGTGGCCTACTATCAGTTTCCGGAGAAGCCCGATATCTACGCCACCCATGTCTGGCAGAAGGGATATTTCGACTGCGCGGCCCACGGGCTGGGTCCGGTGGTGCGCACCACCGGGGAACTGGAGGCGTGGCTGGACGACACCATGCGGCATGGCGGTCGGCGGCAAGAACTTTATGAACGCCGTGCCGACGCCTTCTTCACCCTGCGCGACGGGCAGAACTGCCGCCGTACCTGCGAGGCCATTCTGGCGCGCTCCGCACAAACCTGACGCGCCACGGGAACTGCACATGTCCATACCACAACGCCCATGGATGGCGCCCGGGCTCGACCCCGCCGGGGGGATGGGACGGGGATTCATTTTCCCGGACCACGTGGCCCGCGACCCTGACGAACTGATTCTGCGCGAACATGCGCAGGAGGTGCTTGCGCCCGTGCTGGACAGGCTGCGTCGGGGCGACATGTCTGCCGCCCTGCGCGCGGCGGAGCGGCTGTGCAGGCAGCGGCCCGGCCTTGCGCTGCCGGTGGTGGAGCTTGCCCGCCTGCTGCTGGCGGAAGGCGCACCCGAAAAGGCGCTGCCCCTGCTCGAACAGGTGCTGCGCCGAAACGGCCAGCACGCCGAAGCCCTGAAACTGTCGGCATTCGCCCACATGCAGCAGGGCGACCTGCCCCGCGCCTGCGTGTTGTTCGGACAGGCCGTGCGCCGTGCCCCGGCGGACAGCTGCGCGCAGATCAATTACCATGCGCTGCGCCGCAGGCTTCGGCCGGGCAGGGAAGGCGGCCCGACCGGCCCGACCAGCCAGACCGGCCCGACCGGCCAGACCGGGCCGGCAGGTCCAGTAGGAGCAGTCGGCCTGGCTGGCGCTCCCCGACCGGTAGTGGCCACCAGCATCCCCCCCAAAGGCGTCGAAACCAGCCGCATGGCAGTGGATTCGTGGTTGCAGCGCGGGCTGCGGGTGCTTTCGGTGAACACCGCGCAAGAGCGCGACCAGTTGGCCCCGCTGTTTCCGGGCGTGGAATTCCGGTTGTGCGAAGACACGGCGCGCGCGGAATACGGCAGGGACTACCAGTACCTTGATGCGTTGCTGGACGCGCTGGCCGAAACCGGCGAACCGCTGTGCGGCATCATCAACGCCGACATCGTGCTGCGCGGCGAGCCGCAGGACTGGGACCGCCTGTGCGGCGTGGCGGCGAAGCGACTGGTCTACGGGTCGCGCATCAACGTGCGCAGGGCAGAGGACACCCTTGGCACTCTGCTGGAACCGGGCTTTGACTTCTATCTCTTCCCCGCGTCGTTCCTTGAGCGGGTGCCGCGCACCGGGTTCGTTATCGGTCAGCCAGCCTGGGACGTCTTTCTGCCCGCCTGGGCGGCGCGGTGCGGCGTGCCCCGTTCGTTCTGCCATTCTCCCGTGGCCCTGCACGTGGAGCACCCGGTGCAGTGGAATCGCACCACCAATACGCGCCTGCTGCTTATGGCCGTGTCGTGGCTTGCGCCCGAACTGGCGGGCCTCGTGACCGGCGACGGCGGTTGCCACGGCTACCTCAAACCGCTTACCTCGGCCCTTGCACAGGTGTTGAACCGCACGCCCAAGGCGGGCGCGGAACCGCTGTTCTGCCCCTCGTCGGTCATGGAGGGGTACATGGCCCCGGTTGACCCCCTGTACTGGCTGCGCGACACCGAGGAAACGCTGGTGGTGTTCGACAGGGGGTGATCCCCGCGCGCATCCGTGGCGGCGCGCCGGGGTTCTCGCGTGTATCACGCTGCCGCTGGCAGTCCGGCATGGCCGGAAAAAAACCGGGTACGACCAGTCGTGCCCGGGTTTCTTTTTTGCGGACTGCCTGTGCGGCAGGGGGACGGCGCGCCAGTAAGTTCGAGCATGTGGAAGGACGACTGCCGGGTTTGACGGGTGGACGTTCTGTTGGCGGCGCGGGCTCAAAAGGCCGACGTGCCCGGAATCTCTCCTTTCAAGCCCTGTTCCCGGGGCGCATTTGACGCGCATCGTTACTGTATCCGCACAGGATGAGAGTTCTCCCGCCGCAGTACAGGGGAGGAGCGCTGCACACGCAAGCACCGAAATGATTGCCCGCGCATTGCGGGGCCGCCGCGTCACGCCGGCTGCGGGGCACTGCCGAAGGGAAGCAGGGCGACAACGGGACCAGTGGGACCAGTGGGAGCAGCGGGAGCAGCGGGGGCAGCGGGTGCAGATGCTGCTCCGTTACGCGTCACCGGGAAGGGTCATCTGCGCATACGGGCGTACACGGGCGCATACGGGTGGACAGGTGCGCCTTCGTTACGGGAATCACTTCCGCAAAGTTGATCTGCGCCTGCTCACCTCGCCATGCAGGCTGCTCCTTGGCCTGTGGCCAAAGCGTATGTCCTTGAATGAAAATGCGCGGTTTCACGCTTTTTGTCCGAAGCGTTTCCGCAATGCTGAAGGACAAGACTTCCGGCAAGATGCCAGAGACGCAATAAGCGCTTGGGTAAGGGCACTTCCAGTTGCATTGATAGCATGAAAGAGGAACGGAAACTACAGATGTAAGGTTGGAGTAAGGGAAAAATCTTCCAAAATGGCCGCCGCCGAGAAGCACAATGTTCGGAATTTTCGCTGCGCAGGCGGCATGCGCACCAGAAGAGTCCGAACCTACGTAGAATGCGCATTTTCTGATGATCGCTATCATCTGGCGCACGGTGGTCTTGCCAACGAGCCTGAGGGTTTGGCCGGGAAAGCCAGCACAAAAGGTGTCCTGGCCCTGCAGGGCGTCGGGACCACCAAGCACGACGGCAGTATGGTCCGCATAGTCTTCAAGCGCCTCGCCGAGCCTGGGGTAGCGTTTGTGATAGTGGAGCGCTCCAGGAAAGACGGCGATAAGCTTTCGGCTCTTGGCGGCCAGGAGCAGTTTTTCTGCTGCTGCCTCATCATCCGGAGACAGCCATACCTGAGGATGCAGGGGCTCGCGGGTATCTGCGCCCAGTGCGCGCAGCAGGTCGTTGTATCTGTGAAGCTCGACGCTTTCCGTAGTGTCAATAAAATGCGTGTAGGCGCTGGTGAACGCATTGTGGAACTCGTGGCGGACATTGCACATATCGCCACGGAACGCGATCCTGCAACCTGCAAGGCACTCCGTTGCGAGCAGGTCTGATACGTAGTCGCGCGAAAAGACGGAATTTATGGAGAGGTCGTAGTGAGTGGCCCGCAGCCTTTCAATGAGAGCCTTTGCCGCAGTGTGGTTATTGGCGATTTCCTTTTCTTCAAACGGGATGACTCTGTCGATATGAGGGCAGTGCTCGTATAGTTCGGCAGAGCCCTTCTTTGACAGCAGGTCGATTTGCGAGTCCGGAAAGCGGTTGCGGATTGCGGAAAGTGCTGACGAGAAAATGATGCCGTCGCCAATGGCATCGGCGCGGACAATAAGTATCTTGCCATGGTTCGAGGCGCAGGGTTGGTATTGGGCTTCGGCGCCTGCATCTGCCGGGACTGCGCCATGTTGCGCGGCCTTCCGGGGTTCAGGGCAGAGCGCGTCACTGGTTCCGTGAAAGAAGGTCGTGCCATTGTGGGTGACGGCATTTTTTCTGTACGGAGAAAGTGCGTCGTTTTCAGAATTCGCAAAGGCCCATATCCCGTTTTGCGTAAGCAGGGTTTTGCACTTCCTGATGTCAGGCGCGGTCAGTCCGGAAGTGTCTTCAATGATCAGGAGGTCGAGTGGTGTTTTCCACCGATCGAGGATATCGCCGAGTTGACCTGTCACAGTGTGAACGACAGGGACTTGCGCGTTTTGCCGGGGCAAGGGAAAGGGCGTGTTGTCAGTGGTAGCCACATGAATGGCTGCCCTTTTTTTTCTGAACAGTGCGCCCACAAGTTTGGGAATCTCGTCAGTCACGGGTTGGGCTATCAAAATGGAGCAGGGAGAGGTGGCGGTTTTCGCGTGTACGTAGAGCAGTTCGTCGAGAGTCTTGGCTTCGGAGGCGGCGTCTTCTTGCGGCATGGCAGTGCCAGGGGAAATTTTCATGCGCCATGCGGCGCCATCCCTGAAGTGCAACCGCAAGATCGGGATACGGATGTTGCCATAAACATGATGCAGGATGCACGCGCGGTGCTGCCCGTCGCGTATGTAGGGTTCATCCCCGTGAAGCGTGATGAACTCTCCATTGTAGGGGTAGCCATTCTTCAGGATGGAATGAAAGAGTGTTTCGAAGTTGTGCGCGTTGTGATGCTGCAGATCTTTAGCCGTGTTGTGATACGCCACGTATGCTTGCGTATCCCCTTCAAGGTAGGCGTAGGCCGTGGATTGCGGAATGTCCTTTGCTGTCCACCGAAGTGTGGGGCCGTCTTGGGTGCAGGCGACGACCTTCAGGTCGTTCAGGCGCACATGCTCGATGGAGGCGCCGGTAATGGCGTGGGCAAGGGGGCCTAGTTCGCGGGCATAGGCATCGGGAAGGCTGATCTGGCCTTCTGTTGCGGGGGGGCGCTTGGGGCCAAGGGCCGCAAGGGCGGTCTTGAACTGTTGGCTCAGGCTCAGGAAATCGCGCATGGTGAAATCAAGCCTGATGTTCCTCCAATGGATATGTATTGCTTCGCCGATGTTGTCTTCTATCTGAAGGCGTGTATTGCAAAAGAAGGGTGTTGGCGAGATTTCAGCGTGAGAAAGTGCAATGACGCCAATATTGCTTCCGTGGGCATTGAAAGAAGTTTGACGTGGGGCAGGCGCTGTGATTTCAGGGAATTTTTCTGGGCCAAGTGAAGGAATGGTGACGGGTTTTACGGTATAGTTTGTGTTGAGTACTGTGTTTACCATTTGCACATAGCGATGCACCTGGAGATGCCCGTTCAAAATGAGCGGAGCAGTATTGAAGTCTTGGCTCCTTGCGATATCCAATGCATCACCAAGACGTTCTTCAAAGTCTTCAAGTGATCTACGGAAAAACACCGCAGCGTTTCCGAGTTCTCCGAGAAGACCATGGTCGGGAGTGGGGGTTGCCAGGGGAATTCTGTTGAGTGCCCATGCTTCAAAGTTTCTGATGTTAAGGTCGTCTATCAGCGAGACATTGAGCACGACATGGGCATTCTGGATAAGTCTCATGTACGGATCACCAGAATCTACTGGCCCGACATGGTATCGCAACCGCGTGCTTTTGAGCGTGCTGTGGATGGCATGCGCAATGGCGTTGCGGTTGCCTATGTTGTACGGCTTGTGCGGAAATGCGATATCAAGATTCCTGGCTTTGTTGGCGGTAAGGATGAGCTGGATCAGTTCGTCAGTTCCAAACCGCACAAAGCAGCAAGGCAGCCACTCCGTCATGTGGGCCGGAAAGAATTTTCGATATGGCGAGTGCGAGATGAAAAGTTTGTCAAAAAAATGCTGGATGTTGCGCTCGGCTGGCCACTGGTGGTGCGAGTCGAAGCTCCAATACGCCTTCGGAGTCTTGATGGCGTCAAGTTTGAGTTCGGCGAGGCGCGAAGGGTTGCTGCCGAACATGGCCATGATCACAAGATCGGCGTCGCGGGCTTCGGTATGAAGCCTCTGGATGTCATGTTCCGACATCTCTGCCAGCTTGGGGAGCACTACAAACGAGAGTGGTGTATCTCCGGAGACGCGCTGAAAGTCTTTCTCGGAGATATACTTGCCACTGATTACTATCTTTCTTGGCATTTTAGTACTCGCTGAAGCGTAAATAGAGTTCAGGAAGCATTTTTGTTGCTTTCTTCTTTATCGTATCCAGTGCTACTTTGGAAAAGCTGAATACGATAGACTCCAATTCGTGAGCAATCGTTGAGCTGTCCACTATGTCCAGAAGTTCTTCGAGGGCGGTGCCGTATTCGTCTGATATTTCACCTTTGTCAAAGACTGCATGACAAAAAATATGCAAAAAAAGGTCGTTTGGGTGCGGAATATAGTGCCAGATGTCATTTGTCAGTCTTTTACGTTCAAAAATTAGGTTTTGCAGGGTGCGGTTTATTGCCACTTTCTCATTGTTGTTCGGGCTTGTGTAATAAAGGCCGTTTACCACATCAATATGTATATCAAGGCTGGCGATTTTATAGTGATTGTGAGGAGATGCGCCGTACAGCATGGCTGTGCCAGATGTTCCATCCTGGGTGTGCGTGAACCCAAGTTGCAGAAAAGCGGTATGCGCTCTCGTGAAATCATCCTTATGGATGAGTATGTCTATGTCGTTTTCAAGGGAGCAGCGGAGGGGAATGTCTCCAAAGTTTCGCAGTACAACGTACCTGATATCCGACTCTATGAGAGCTGCGAAGGTTTGTTCGAGGGCACGTCTTTTGGCGCTTGTCAGCGCGAGTACGTCCTTGTCGTCGTTGTTTATGATCAGCAGGGTTCTGTGCCGGTCATAGTACTGATAATTGTGGAATCTTGAGAAAACCTGTTGATATGTCCTGCCGCTGGGGAATTCTGGATTGTTCTCCCGGCATGAAAGAATGTCGTGCCAGATGATGAAGCCGTTTTTCTTGACCAGAAGTCTTGCTATTTCCGCGCAGTCAGTCCTGTATCCGGCCCCGTCAACAAAGGCGATGTCGAAGTGTCCTTCGCCAAAGCGGGCAAGGGGGTCCAGCATGTATGGGTGAAGAGGGTTGTAATTGTCGTGCACTATGTCGTGGCTGACCGGTTTCTGAACGTTGAAGGGCACAAGGCTGAGGTCGAGCCTGTCTGCATGTTGCGCGAACTGCGCCTTGTATTTTTCAAACCATACGCCGTCGCTTTCGTAGCTTGCAACCTGCCGGACTTTGGGAGAGGCAAGAAACAGCTCGGTATTCTTTCCGGGTCCCCATTCCAGGACGTTGATTCCGTCGGGTAATGCGTCAAGGAGTGTAGTGATGACGGGAGAGAACGTATGGAATGTGTTGTCGCGGAAGGGAGGGGCGTCTGCGATGCGTTTAAGGAGATGCTCGAGGGTGTTTTTCACGGTGTGGTCCGGTTTTCTATTTCAAGTTGCTCAGCCACGGAATGAATTGTTTCTGGAATATGCTCCAGGTGCAATGATTGTGAACGTGAACTGCTCCATGTACCCCGATATTGCGGGCGGAAATATCATTGTCCAGGCTTAGCATTGCCTTGGACATGTCTTCCGGTGTGTCGACAATGATGCATGTGTTTTCGTTGAGCAAAGTGGAGAGTTGTGTGTTGTCGATAAATTTTCGTGTTACAATCAGCGGCTTTCCCAGTGCGAGGGCTCGCATTATGGTGAATCCCGGAGCGTCCGTGTCCTTTATGTGCAGGACGGCGATGGAGTTTGCCATTTTCTGGTAGACTTCATCTTCATTGCCGTATTTGCCCATATTAAGCATGCCGTGGGCATTGCGTTGCCCGTAGAAAAATACGCTTTCTTCGCCGCCACACGCGTTGTATATGGATTGCGATTTCTTTATGAAATCATACGATGCGGGGTATATTTCTTGTATTCTGTTGACAAAAGATGCAAATCCTTCGTGATGTGGTGATGAAGGGATTGTTTGGTAGTCTGGGTATGCATCACAGAAGATGCCCTGCCAGTATATTTTATTGCGTGATTTTGATGCACAGTAGGCCGGATAATTTGCAGTCCAAAAATTATCCATGTGATACTGCGGAGGTGTTCCGGTGTCTCCGTTCCCGCAATAAAATATGATCTTTGCGTTTATGTGGTGCTTTTTTGCGTAGGATGTCCAGACGTTATAGTGAAATGGCGTAGTGACAAGTATCAAGTCCGCATCGGAAACTGATTTTTTGCTGTCACAGAGTTCCATATGCAACGCATCTGCTATCCAGTGCTGCTGCGATATTCTGTCGAAGCCGTCAGGGTCGGACATTGCTTTTTCAATGTTGAAAAAAGCAAACTCGTTTGCTCCCATCAGCCCGACAGTCCACCCAAGTTGCGAGCCGAATATGTAGCTCATCTGCTTGAGTAGATCATAGTGGAAATTCGGAAAGATTATTTTCATATATTTTTGTAACTGCGTAATTTTCTTTCAGCTTCTATAACGGATATGGCAATTTCCCTGAACTCATCTTCGGTGAGCTCCATACGAAACGATGGTGTTTGAATGTGTATGATATCCTCCTTGTCTCCTTTGTTGAGTTCGATATTGTAGAAGCTGTTATTGTTGTCTTGTAGAAGTGCTTTCCCAAGATGGCGGATCAGATCTCCCATGGTTTTCCCTTTATGGTTCGGATGAAACGCGGCGCTTGTTGGGACGCCATTTAACATGCTGAAATTGTGGTGTTTCCGTGGCGTTGAGGGCGTGGCCTGGCCGCAGGTGCGTGTTGCCTATCCCTTGTGCAATGTCGAGGAGACATCACGCAGTGTCATATTTCAGGTTCTTGGCGTTGTGAGTTTGACAGAAGTTACATGACGCAGCGTTTATATGCAAATGTCGTGCTGTGCGATGTGGGCATTGGTGGGAGACGCTTGCCGTATGCCGTGCGGGCGCGTCCGGCGAGTGTTTTTTGCGAGGCCCGTAACGCGATGCCATGTCGGTTCATCAAGTGAGAGGGGGCAAGGAGGGTCCTACCCCCGCCGCGCGTCGAACACGCTGATGTAGTGCGGGCCGCGCCCCCCGCGCGAGCAGGCGTCGATGTAGGCGCACGATGCGGCGATGGTGGCGTCGAACAGGGGGACCAGTTCCGGCATGCGGCACACCTCGCCGATGTAGGCGCGGGTGGTGTCGTGGAAGAAGGTGGGCGGCAGGGGCGATTCGCCGTGCAGGTACTTCAGCGATGCCAGGGTGGTGTTGGCGTAGACGGCGGTGTCGAAGCCGTGCGCCCGGCAGCGCGCGGCGATTTCCACGGGGTGGAACAGGTGCTTGTCTTCCGCCGTGCTCTTGTCGATGTCCTGGCGGCAGTAGAATTCCACCATGCGCCGGAACAGGTCCACCAGTTCCAGCTGGCGCGGGGTCACTTCCACCCCGCGCGCGGCGGCCAGCTCCGGCATCTGGGCCACCAGCACGCCCATCAGCAGCAGGGCCTCGCGGCAGGGTTCCTCGAACACCAGGTGACCGCCGGGCCGCAGCACCCGCGCCGCCTGGGCCAGAAAGGCGTCCACGTCGGCCACATGGTGCAGGGTGGCGCGCATGGCGATGCACGACAGACTGGCGTCGGGAATTTCCTGCATGGCGTCGCCGGAAAGGATGCCCAGCCGGACGGCGCCGGGGCCGGACATGTCGGGGACCGGTATGCGGGTGCAGGACATGTCAGGAGCGGACATGTCAGGAGCAGACATGCCGGGGGCGCGCATGCCGGGGGTGGCCTGGGCGTCGTCGCCTGCCTGCCACGCCACGCCGTGGGCGTTCAGCCGATCACCCAGAATGCGCAGGAAGCCCGGTGAGGTATCGGTAAGCAGCAGCAGCGGAAAGGGATTGTCCACCGCAAGGCCAAGGCTCAGGTAGCCGAAGCCGCAGCCTATCTCCAGCGCCGGGGCGGACATGTCCGCACCCGTGGCCCGCAGCAGGGCCGCCAGCCCCTGCCCCGCGTCCAGCGGGGCGGGATCTTCGCCGTGGTGGGCGGTGTAGGCGGCCTCGTCATGGAAGAACGGGCGGGCATCGCCCAGCAGCAGTATGCCGTCCTGGGTGCGCTGGTCAGCCAGCCATGCAAGGAAGGGTCGGGCTGCGCCCGGTGATGCGCTCGGGGCTGCTCCGGGGTGTTCTGCGGAGCAGGGGGCGTCTCCGGTGTTGTCGTTCCGGGTGCTGCGATCCTGTGTCATGCGGGCATCTCCTGCGCGCGGGGCATGCGGAAGGGGTGAAGGCCGGGGGAGCGCAGGGCGTCAGGCATGACCGTGCTCCAGAATGTCGGCGCAACGGGTCAGTGCGGGGTCGGGATGGGATGCCGCCAGCGCGCGCAGCCGGGCCAGCGCGTCCGGGTCGGGCGGCAGGGCGCGGGCCTCTGGCTGGTGCAGGGCGGCCAGTTCCACGGGCAGCCTGCGCTGGTCGGCGGGCAGGAAGAATTCGCCAGGTGCTGCGGCCAGGATGCGCACCACCCAGTCCGGGGCGTTGCGCAGGATGCCGCGCACCTTCTGCACGAATTGCAGTTCCTGCGCCACCGGCAGGGGGCAGCGGTCGCACACCGTGCCTGCCGAGCCGCCGGTGCCGGAAAGATTTTCGCCTGCGCGGTCCTTCGCGCCATTTCCCGCATCGCCCGCCGCAAAGGCCGCGCGCGAGCGCAGAAAGGCCGGGGCGTTCCACGCCGCGCTAAAGTCGGGGTACGCGTCCAGCCGGGTGAAGTCGTCGTCGGCGTCGGTGGCCACGCAGCACGGACCGAACGCCCCGTCCGGGTAGATCATGCCGCTGTAGTACAGCCAGTCGCAACGGCGGCGGGCCTTGTCCTTTCCACCGCGTCCTTCTGCCCCACTGCCTTCCGCAGTCTCCTCCGCCGTATCGACCGCCGTGTCCACAGGGGCGGGCGCGGGCGGCATGCCGTCCGCCACCAGTCGCTGCACCAGCGTCTCCCGCCGGGCAAGGCCCGCCTCGTAGGCCGGGCCGGAAATGGGCTGCCCCGGCATGGGGATGGTCATGGGGTGCACCCCCTGTTCGCCGGGGTCGCCGGGTGGCAGGGCATAACCGGGAAAGAATTCCAGCAGATCCAGCCCCATGTCCGTGGCCATGGCGCGGGCCGCGTCAACCTCGTGCTGGTTGTGGGCAAACAGCAGAAAGCGCCATTCCAGCAGGGGAAATTGCAGCCCCATTTCCCGTTTGCGCCGGGCCAGTGCCGCCAGGTTGTCCATGACCAGCCCAAAGTCGCCCCCGCGCCGATATTGGGCATAGGTCGCCGCGCTGGCCCCGTCCACGGATGCGCTGAGCATGCCGAGGCCGGAGCGCAGCAAGGCCTCCTGCCGGGCCGGGGTCAGGGGGACGCTGAGGTTGGTGGAAACCACGGTGAACGCTTCTTCCCCGGCGGTGCGGGCCAGGTGTTCGTGCAGGCGCGGGTGCAGCAGCGGTTCACCGGCGCTGAAGTACCAGGCCAGGAACAGGTCCGGGGCCACGTCCGCGGCCAGCCGTTCGTGCAGGGCGGCGTCCATCAGGGAGGGTTTGCGGCGGATGGTGGCGTTGCCCACGGCGCAGTACGGGCAGTGCAACTGGCACAGGGTTGCGCAGTCCACGGTGAGGTCGAAGGGGTGGTGCGCCACGCGCGCGACCCCGGCACGGCGGGAGCGCAGGACCAGCAGGAAGTTTGCATACTTGCGCGCCTCTCGCCGGGCATCGCGCACGCGGGGCAGGATGTGCGGCAGGGCCAGGTCACCCACGGCGGGCCTCCTCGTCGTCTGACAGGGGCGGCGGCGTGGCCGCGCCGTTTCCTTCCGTGAAGAAGCTGCGTTCCTCGACGGTAAGCACCACGCGCTCGGCCACCGGGAGCGGACCGCTGGCAACCTGTGTGCCGTCCGAGGCGCCCGCCCTCACCATTTCCTCGCGCCACGCGCCGGGCGCGGCGGGTTCCCGTTCGCGCGCCATCAGGGTGAGCCGTTTGGAATGCTCCAGCAGCCGGGCAAAGCGCCCCGGCGCGTGCAGGCCGTTTTCGCGCCCTTCGTGGCTGCGCACCGAATACAGGGTGTGCGGTACATGGACAAAGCGTGCCCCGCCAAGGGCAAAGCGCAGGAAGCATTCGTGGTCGTCGGCGTCGGCGGTTTCGTCAAAGGGGCCGAAGCGGTCGTGCAGGGCGCGGCGGTACAGCTTGGCCACGCCGCACAGGTACCAGTCGCGGAACGACGCGTCGAAGGAATGCTCCGGCAGGCGGAATTCGCGCAGGATGCGCAGGTCGTCGTCCACCACGAACATGTCGGCGTAGGCAAAGTCGGCCTCGTCGTCCCGCAGCGGGCGGGCCAGGGTGGAGAACAGCTGCGGGTGGCAGATGTCGTCCGCCGGGACAAAGGTGCAGTACTCGCCCGTGCACTGGGCAAGGCCCCGGTTGTAGTTGGCGGTGGAGCCGCCGTTGGCCTCGGCCCGCAGGAACACGATGCGGCGGCCCGTGCGGGCGTAGCGGGGGTGCACGGTGCGCTCTATGGCGTCCGTCTTCGCGTCGTAATGGCAGGCGTACGAGGCGGTGGCCCCGGCCACGTCACGCAGAAAGCGCCGGATTACCGCCACGGAATCGTCGGTGGAGGCGTCGTCGGTGATGACGACTTCCAAGTTGGGGTAGTCCTGGAACATCAGCGAATCGAGGCAGGCCCCGATGTACCGCCCATGGTTGTAGCTGGGCACCACCACCGAGATCAGCGGATGGCCGGAGCGGGTGGCGGCATGGAGGTGTTGGTCCGGGTTCATGGCTGCTCCTTGCTCATGCCTGTGTCTGGCTCATGCCTGTTCCTGGCTCATGTTCGTTCCTGGGCGGGCGGTGCCGCGCTCTCCACGGTATCCCCCCAGGATTTTTCCGCATCCGGAAGGCCGTAGTAACTGGCCCGGAACGGCACGGGGTAGTCCCCGGCGCTCAGGATGGCGTGCGCCAGTCCTGCTGGCGGGGCTGCGGGCGTGCAGGCCAGCAGGGCGGCGTTGATGGCTGCCGGGTCGCGCATCATATCCACCGGCAGGCGCAGGCCGTAGTCCCACGCGGCCATGCGTTCGGCGGGCGCGCCCAGGTCGAAGGTTACCGGATACAGCCCGGCCAGCACCGCCTCGGACAGGGTGTAGGACCATGTTTCGGGCCACACGGCGGGCAGGAAGGCCTGGTGGTAGCCGCTCGCCCCGTTTTCGTCCGTCCCGTTCCCACCTGCAGGGACCAGCAGGCCCGGCAGTTCGTCCGCGTCGTAGCGGCCCGTGATGGTCACCCCGAGATCGTGCAGCACCTCGTCGCGGTCGGTGTAGCCCACCACGGTGAAGTGCAGCGGCAGCCCGGCCTCGCGGGCGTGGCGGGCGCAGGCTTCCAGCACGTGCGATCCCTTGTGCGGGCCGATGGCTCCGATCACCGCCACCCGCAGCGCTTCGCCGGGTTTGCGCGGGGTAGGGGCGGCGGTGATCTCGGGTCGGGGCATGGCCGTATGGGCCATGACCGCTTGGGACAGGGGCGATGTTTCCGGATGGGGCCGCACGGTGATGCGCGCCGCACAGGCGGGAAAATGGGCAGCCAGCCGCCGCGCCGTGTCGCCGCTGGGCGTGAAGATGGCGCGCGCGTCGTCCAGCAGCGTGCTCCATGCCGCGTGCCAGCGCACGATGTCCGTGTTGCCCAGTTGCGGCGTTTCCGCAGCGATGCAGGCCCCGCAACGCCACGGTGCGCCATGCGCCTTTCCGCCGTCATCGCCCTGCGCCGTGGGGCAGGGATAGCCGTCCGGCCCGATGCAGGTGATGCGCGGGCACAGGGCGGACAGGTCGTGTGCGGTGACGTCGCAGGGGATTTCCAGCAGTCGGGCCATCAGCGGCAGCAGTTCCGGCGTGGCGTGGGGATATCCGGCCAGGTTGTGCACGTGGATGTGGGCCACGCGCAGTTCGGCCAGCACTTCCAGCAGCGCGCCGAAGTCGGGCGGCAGGTCGAAGGCCAGATTGGGCAGGTGCAGGGGGCCAGCGCCGCAGTTCTGGCCAGCGCCGCAGGCAGGGGCAGACCCATGCGCGGAGGCAGGCAGGTTCAGGGTCCACACGCAGCCCGCGTCGTTCCCGCGCGGGCGCAGCACCAGCGCGGGCGTGCCTTCCGCCGCCAGCCGGTCGCACAGGTCCTGCACGTGGCGTTCGGTGCCGCCACCCCAGTTGTGGGTGACCATCAGCACCGGGCGGACTGTGTCGGTGCCAGGCGTGTGCGCCGTAGTTGTGCCAGACGTGTGCGCCGTGGCGGGAAAGCGCCGCGCCAGCGCGCCGCGCAGCCGGGCAAGGTCCAGCGCCCGGCGGGCCGGGCGGGCCGGGTCCGCCGCGCAGTGGGCGGCCACGGTGCGCAGATAGTCGGGATACATCCGCTGGATGGTCGCAAAGGCTGCTTCCTTCAGCGGTGCGGCATCATCTCCGAATGACATCTCGCCCGCGTGGCGCACGAAGACATCGGCGGCCAGCAGATGCTGCCAGCCCCGCGCGGCGGCGCGCATGCAGAAGTCGTTTTCCTCGCCGTAGCCCCTGCCGAAGGTGGCTTCGTCAAAGGGACCGGTTTCCGTCAGGCAGGACCGGCGGATCAGCATGCAGAAGCCCACCGCCGTTGGAATGTCCACGGCTACTCCGGCGTTGACCGTGGCGGCCAGCGCGTCCAGCGCGGCGGAGTCCAGTTCCAGCCCGGCGCGGTTGTCGCGCTCGGTCACCGGGTAGCTGCAGATGGTGGCGTTGTTGGACAGCGGGGTGACGCTGCCCGCGTCGGGCCGGGCGGTCAGGTGTGCCGCCATGCGGGGCAACCAGCCGGGAAAGACCACGGTGTCCGAATTCAGCAGCACCACGTCGCGCTCCGGGTGCAGGGCCATGCCCGTGTTGACCGAGGCCACGAAGCCCCGGTTGGCCGGGTGCTCCACCAGTTCCACCAGCCCCAGCCCGGCAAGGCGGCGCAGGGCCTGCGCCAGTCCCGGTTCCGGGCTGGCGTCGTTGATGACCACCACGTGGGCGCGGGGCGCGGCGGCGTCTGCCGGTTCAGGGTCGGCGGCAAGCACGGAGTGCAGACAGGCCAGGGTCTGGTCCGTTCCCGCGTACACCGGCACGATGACGTCGATGACCGGGCGCTGCGGCGTATTGTCTGATACCGCAGAAAGCGTTGCCCGGCGCGCCGCCAGTCCGGTCCAGATGGTTGCATCTGCAATGTCGGGCGGGGCGGGCCACGGCTCGCGGGTGTCCGGCTCGTCGATGGCCGGGCGTTCCGGAGCGGTGGCGTCCAGCGCGGCCAGCAGGCGGGCACGGGCGTCTTCCGTGACTGACGAAACTGTCGGGGCTGCCGGGGCGGTCGCCGTTGTGCCCTCCATCCCCGCCGTCCCGGCCAGCAGGGCTTCCGCCGCGCTGGCTGCCGTGCGCAGGGTGGTGATGCGCCCGTGCTGGCGGCCGGAGCGGGCGTTGGCCGCCACGCAGTGTTCCTCCGCCCGCTTGCGGCGCAGATCGGACAGGGCCAGGTCCAGCCGCACGGCGGCGGGGACGCGTTCTTCCGGCTGGCCGTAGGCGCGGGTTTCCAGCAGGGCGCGGGCAAGATGGGCAGGGTCGCGGATTTCCGTGCCGCAGGGCGCGGGCAGGCTGCCGTCTTCCAGCCGTTCGCGCGGGATGCACAGCAGCGCGCCTTCTTCCGCCGCGCCGAACACGTTGCGGCTGGCCCCTCGGAAATTGGCGGGGTTGAAGGCGGGCAGGCGCAGGTGGAACACCGCGTAGTCCCAGGCCAGCGCCTGCCGTGCGCAGGGCCAGGCCCGCGAAAAGCCGGGGCATTCCAGATGCAGCACCGGGCGGCAGGTTCGGATGGTGTCTGCCGCGCCGCGCAGGATGGCGGCCTCGTCCCCTTCGGCGTCAACTTTGATCAGGTCCAGCCGTCCGCCAGTACCCAGCCTTTCCGGCACGGGCAGGTGCAGGCCCAGCCCGTCGATGGTCAGCAGGGGAACTTCGTCCGTGGGGTGGGTCGTGTCCTGCGGTGCGGTGTCCGCATCCAGCAGGCGCACTGCGCCCAGATTCTGCCCTTCCGGCGCGGCGATGCGCGGCACCCGCGCCGAGCCCGCCCGTCCCGCCGCCCCGGCCCGTATCGGGGTGACCACGTCCGCAAGGCCGTTCACGGCCACGGTGCGTTGCAGCAGGGCGAATACCTCTGCCTGCGGTTCCAGCGCGGTGACGTGGCCGCCCGACCCGACTGGCCCGGTCCCCCCGATCATGCGGGCAAAGGCCACGGCGTGGGTGCCCACGTTGGACCCCACGTCCAGCACGCGGCCCCCCGCAGGCACGTAGGGGGCCAGCGCGTCCAGTTCCGCCTGCGCCCATTCGCCGTAAATGGCCAACGCCATGCCTACCGGGCCGTCGAAGTCGAAATGATGGATGACGCCCTGACGGCACGGGGTGGCCATAACGTGGTCTTCGAGGTGCGGGGGCAGGGTGCCGGTACCGGCGGTGCCTGATGTCATGTTGCCGGACGGGGCGCTCTTTGTCGGGGCGTCCTGCGTGGCGGCCACGTTGGCTCCAACCGTCGTCATGCTCCGGCCTTTGGGCCGCTCGCCCGCGCCCGTCGCACGGTCCCCGTTGCCACCGTCCCCGCCGTCGCCACCTTCCGGTGCATCGTCGTACAGGAACAGCTCCAGCGGCCCCACGGTGAACAGGTCGCCCTCCCGCTCAGAAGGGTCGAAGCGGACGGAGCGCAGCACCCCTTCGCCGCGCATGGCCGTTTCCACATCGGCGCGGGTGAAGCCGTTCATGTGCGGCACGGAATGCAGGGTGCGGTCGGCGTACACGGCGCCGCTTTCCTCCAGCCGGAAGTAGGCCTTGGCGAAGTTGTGTTCGCGGAATTCGCACAGGTTGGCCGAACGCACGTTGACCATGGCGATGCGTTGCACGGCCACGTCGGGCAGGCGGTAGGTGATGCCGGGGTCGCCTGTGACGGCGCGGAACACCGGCTGGATGGCGTCCACACTGCCGTCAAGGCAGCTGGGCAGCGCGACATTCGGGGATGCGCCGGGATCGCCCCCCGCCACGGGCACGGCGTTGGCGATGTGTTCCGGCCACACCAGCAGGTGGCGCAGGGGGCGCGTCTTGCGCATCTCCGCCGCGAAGGAAATGCCCGATTCGTCGCGCAGGTTGATGTTGCTCAGCTTGGGGTCGTCCGACGCGGCGCAGGGGGTACGCCGCGCGGTAAAGCCGCATTCCGCCGCTGCCCGGCGCAGGCTGGTGAAGTCGTGCAGCCAGCGGTGGCCGCCCATGCGCAGGCCGGTGTTCACGGCGTCCATGCCGTTGCGGCAGCGCATCACGTCGGCGAAATAGTCGCCGCTGCCCACCAGTGTGGCGGGGTCGAAGCGCTGCCCGTAGGTCCACAACTGGCCGATGTCCGGGGTGAGCAGCCGGGCCACGCCGCCGGGCCGTAGCAGCACGTTCATGGAGCACAGGATGTACAGTTGCTCGGTGAGATAGAAATGTTCGATGACGTCTTCCGCATAGAAGGCGGCCACCTGCCCGGCAAGGCGGCGGGGCCATACGTCCAGCAGGCGGCATTCGCGCACCCGTTCGTCGTGGGGCAGGAAGTCCAGGTTCACGAAACCGTCCAGCACCGCGCCGCCGCAGCCCAGATGTACGTGAGCCCCGGCGGCGTCCGCACCCTGCCAATCGTCGTGCGACCAGGCGAACCACGCGGCCAGCCGGGGATTGCAGCGGGACAGGCCCGCCATGTCTGGTATGGCGGCGGTATGGGAAGTGTCGGCCATGATGGTGTCTGTCGTGCTGGTCATGCGGGGTGGTGTCCTGCAGGTGCGGGCGGTTATGTGCGGCAGCGGACGGCGCGCGGGTCAGGGGCCGGTCTGGTCCGGTCTGATTAGGTCTGGTTCAGTCGGGGCAGGGGCGAGTCCGGTGCCTCGTTCAGGCGCGGGGCTTCACGCCCATGCGGCCCGTGTAGTCGGTGCGGGTCAGCAGCGGCGGGGTGCCCCCGGCGCGGGCAAGGTCCGCGAAATAGGCGTCCACGGCGCGGCCCACGCCAGGAAAGTGGCCGTAGTCGTCGATGCACAGCACCCCGCCCGGCGACAGGCGCGGGTAGAGGTGGGTCAGTTCGTGGAGTACCGAGGCCGCGTCGTCGGTATCCAGGTGCAGCAGGGCGATGGCATCCGGCAGGGGGCCGCCGGGAATGGTGGTCTGCACCGGGCCGCGCAGCACGTGCAGCCGCTGCGCCGGGTAGCCGGTGCGGGCAAAGTTGGCCATGGCCAAGGGCAGCACGTCGTCCTTGGGGAAGGCTTGCAGGGTTTCGCCGGTGATGGAGGCTTCTTCCACCCCGTCGGGGAATCCCCGGAAGGTGTCGCACCAGAAAAGGTCGCGGTCCGTTTGCCCCAGCGCGGCCAGCACGGCGGCGCAGAAGCAGGCCGAGCCGCCCCGGTACACGCCGCATTCCAGCAAGGCGCCGGGCACACTGGCCGCATCAACCGCATCAGCCGCATCAACCGCATCAGGGGCCGTGATGTGGCGCAGGGCCAGGTACAGGGCGTGGAAGCGTTCCACCGACAGCAGCGAGGCGTCGCGCCACGCGAAATAGGCGTCCCAGAACAGCGCGTCGGTGATGTCGGGGTAGCGGGGGCGCGGGTCGCCCTGTTCGGCGTTGATGGATACGGCGTTCACGAGGCGTTTCCTGTGGCGGCTTGGGGCGTGATGTCGGGGTGCCCGTCATGGGTGGCCAGGGCCATGCCCCGTGCGGCGTCGAGGTGCGAGGCCACCAGGGTGGCTTGGGCGCGGCCCATGGGGATGGGCTGATAGCCCAGAGCGGGGGATTCCGTGGAGGCGGACATGCCGGGGGCGTCATCCGCACCGTTGCCCCCCGCGCGCAGCAGGGTCAGCGCGCCGTCGCGGCACAGCACTTCGGGCAGGTCCTGCCGCCGGGCCGGAACGCCCGGCGCGGAAAGCACGGAGCCTGCGCCGTCCACCTGCTTGAGGTGGGCGGGGTGGACGGGCGCGGGCGATACGGAACATGCGGGCAGGCCGCATCCGGCGTTTGCGGGGGCAGGGGCGGTCCGCGCCGAGCTGACGAAGTCGCGCAGAGTGTCCGCATCCAGCAGGGCGGCCCGTCCGTCGATGCACAGGATGTCCCGCCCGGAACATTCGGGCGCGGCGGTGGTGCGGCCTGCCCAGAGAAGGGACCAGACCGCGCTGCCCACTGCAAGGTCGCCAGCGGCCAGCAGGGGTACCGGCCATGCGGCGCGACGTTGCGCGAGAGATTCCGGCAGGGGCAGCAGGTCCAGCCCGTAACGGCGGGCCACGGCGCGGGCCATGGCCCCTTCGCCGCACACGGCCAGCGGGGCATGGGGCAGCGCGGTGCGTACCGCGTCCAGCACCCGGCACGGCGCGGGAATACCGGCGATGTGCAGGTACGGGCCGTCCGTGTCCTTGGCGCTTTCGGATGTGTTCATCTCATCCGATTGATCGGTTTCATCTGGCCCGCCCGGCCCTTCGGGCGGCAGCACCACCACGCAGGCAAGGTCGGCAGGGGCCGTCATGCTCCCCGCATCGGGGATGCCGTGCGCGGCCACGTCCGCCGGGGTGCACGCCGGAAACGGGTCGTCCCCGTCCAGCAGCAGGCGGCAGGTGGCGAGGTCCCACGGCTCGTCGATGTCCACGCCCTGTCGGGCGGACAGTACGTGGGCCATGGGGTCCGCCGGGGGCGCGGGAATGTCGGTCATGTGCTGCCGGAACCACGGCTGCACATGGTAGTACGGGCGGTTGCAGGTGATGGAAAACGCCCCGCATTGCAGAAACCGTTCGCCGTCCGGGCTATCGGTTTCCGGCCCGCTACCTTCCGCCGGGGTCGGCCCGCCGTCCACATTCCGAAGGTTGCGGAAATCCGGGGTCAGGAATTCCAGCGATACGGCGGGCAGCCGGGCCACGGTCTGGAGCGCGGGGCGGTTGGCCGCCGCCAGCCTGTCCACGGCACGTTGCATTTCGTCCGGATGCAGGCAGGGGTGGGTGGCGGAAACGGACAGCAGAAAGTCGGGCACGCGCCGCTCCACCAGCAGCATCCACACCTGCGCGAAGACCCAGGCGTCCAGCGGCGATGCCTCGTCCGTGGCCAGTTCCGCCGGACGCAGGAACGGCACGTCCGCCCCGGCGGCGCGGGCCGCTGCCGCGATGTCCGGGCAGTCGGTGTTGACCATGACCCGCGTGACGGACGCCACAGACCGGCAGGCCGTCACGGCCCGCGCGATGAGCGGCACGCCGCCCACCGTGCGCAGCGCCTTGCGGGGCACCCCGCGCGAACCGCCGCGCGCGGCAATGACGGCCACCACGTCCCAGTCCGCGCGCGGGATGTTCACGTCGCGCCGGGCCGGGTCGCACAGGCGCTGGTGGCGCACCTGTCCGCAGCCCATGATCCAGTCGTACAGGGTGGATGAGGGCAGGCCGTGGGCCAGCACCCGGCGTACGGCGCTGTCCGCGCGGCCCAGCCACGATTCCGTCACGGCCAGCACGCACTGCTCGGCGGGCATGGTGGCCGGATCTGGCAAATGGGCAAGACCGGGTAAGTGGGCAAGACCGGGCAGGGGGGCCAGGTCCGCCAGATCGGGCTGCACGGGCGCAAGGGGATGACGCGCGCTCATGCCCGACCCCCAGCAGCAGGTGCAGCTTTCGCGGCGGCGGATGGAGTAGCGACGGGCGCAGCCCCGTCACCCCGCGCCGCCTGACGCCGTGCCGCATGCACCACATCCGGCAGGGTCACGGCAAAAAATCGTTCCGCCGGGGTGTCCAGCGCAAGGTCCGGCTGCCGCCAGTCGCGGGCGGCGGCCACGGGATCGCGCGCCATATCTGCGTAGGCCGCGCCGTAGGCGGCGGCAATGCGCTCCGGCTGCCAGTGGGCCTCCATCCACGCGCGCGCTGCGCGCCCCACCTCTTGCGCGTCTTCAGGATGGTCAAGCAAGTGTCCCAGCACGTGGGACGCATCCTCCAGCCGCACGTCGATGAACGGGCAGGCATCGGTTTCCGCCATGCGGGTCAGCACGCGGCGGCAACGGCCATCCAGATGGGCCAGCACCGGCTTGCCCTGCGCCAGACCTTCCAGCCCGGTCAGGTGGCAACTGCCCGTGACAAGGTCATCCACCACGATGCGGGACAGCCGTTTGGCGGCAAGGGTGGCGGCCAGCGGCGTCTTGTGCATCAGGTGCCAGCTTGCTCCGCGCGGCAGGCAGGCGGCACGCACGGCGGCTTCGGCCTCTGGCCGGGCCTTGGTGTTCCAGCGGTCGGCCCAGGCCGAGTGCAGCCGGGTGGGGGACAGGAACACGTCGTGGCGCAATGGGCCGTGCAGGGCCGGGTCGTGCGGCAGGTGATCCGCGTCGTGGATGGGCAGGGGGTTGGGCACCACCCGCGCGCGGGGGTAGCAGCGTTCCTGAAACTGGCCCACCACCAGCGCAGGGATGGGCTGGGCCAGCAGCGCGGCGGGGGTGATGCCCATGCGGCCCGCCACCAGCCCCGGCTCGCTGTGGAACTGGCGGATCACAAGCGCGCCCCTTTCCGTCAGCGCCCGGAAGTCGATGGGGGCGAAGTGGCGCGAATCCAGGTCCAGATAGTTGTGAAAGTGCAGGATGTCGGCTGTTTCCGCCAGTTCACGGGCAAGGCCGGGCGTTTCGTCGAACACCACGTCCTGCCCGAAGTCCTCGCTGCCGTAGCGCGTCAGGTCCACCAGCCGGGCCGTGCAGCCGGGCAGGTGGGCGTTCAGCGCCCGGACAAGGCGCAGCGGAGCGCCCGCCAGCGGGGTTATGGCGAAATGGACGACGCGCATCACGCGGCCCCGGCTCCGGCCCCAGCTCCGGCCCCTGTCCCGGCCCCGGAATCCGGCCCGCTGTCGCCGCCGTCCTGTCCTACCTCTTCATTCCCCCCGTCCCCCGCTTCTCCCGCATCGCCGGTCTGCACGGGCATGGCCAGCATGTCGGGCAAAAGCTGCCCGTCGCGCGGCAGGTCCACGGTCAGGGAATTGCCGATCACCGCGTCCCACAGTTCCGGCGACAGGCCGTCGCCGGGGCTTTTGACGGTAAGGTCGTCCGGCCTCAGCACCGTGCCCGCCGTCAGGTCGCGCGCGGCAACCAGGCTTTTGCGCAGCTTTACGGCCATGGCCGCCTCGTGCGGGGTGACGCGCTTTTCGGTCACGCCCATGGCCCGCTCCACCTCGCGGATCATGCGGACCATGCAGGCCAGATCGTCCGGCTCCAGAGAGGCCTGATGGTCGGTGCCGCGCTGGGTGCGGTCGAGCGTGAAGTGGCGTTCCACAAGGCACGCCCCGCGCGCCACGGCGGCCACGCTGGGGCCGATGCCTCGCTCGTGGCCGGAATAGCCCACGGGCAGGCCGTAGCGCAGGGCCAGCTGGTCCATCACCGGCAGGGCGATGTCCGCCTCGTCGCAGGGATAGCTGGAGTTGCAGTGCAGCACCACCACGCCGCCCCGGCTGACGGAAAGCTCGGCCACGGCCCGGTCCACCTGGGCAAGGGTGCTCATGCCCGTGGACAGCACCACCGGCAGGTGCAGCGCGGCCATCCGGCGCAGCATGGGCACGTTGACCACGTCGGCGGAGCAGACCTTCAGCAGTTCCACCTTCAGGTCGGCCAGCACGGCAAGGCTGGGCGCGTCCCAGGCAGAGGCGAAAAAGACCATGCCCAGCGATTCCGCCAGTTGCTTCAGTTCCGCGAACTGGGCGGCGGAAAGTTCCAGCGCGTCGCGGTGTTCGCCGTAGGTGGGGCCAAAGCTGTTGGGGCCGCCGTAGGCGGCACGCGCGCCCTCGGTGGTGAGCAGGGCGGAGGTGTCGCGTTTCTGGAACTTCACGGCGTCCGCCCCGGCGCGGGCGGCCTCGCGCACCATGCGCCGTGCGGTTTCCATGTCGCCCTGGTGGTTGTTGCCCACCTCGGCCACGACGAAGCACGGGCAACCGGGACCGATGCGCCTGCCGGAGGCCAGGGTGATGCAGGGGGCGGCGGTGCCGTCCGGAATGTTGGCGGGTGCGTTCATAACAGCACGACGACCTCCCGCGCCGATTCGGGCATGCCGGGCATGGCCAGCAACTGCTGCTGGATGGCGCGCTGGTGCGCGAACGAGGCCACCACCACCGCATCCACGGCCAGTTGGCCTGGGGCGGCCAGCAGCGCCGCCGGGGGCTGCACGGCGTGCCCGTGGAAGGGGGTGCCGTGCTTGGCGATGTCGTTGTCCACCACCATGGTCACCTCGAAGGGGGTGCCCTCCAGCGCGGCCAGCACCACTTCGCCCGTTTCGGCAGCGCCGAAGAGCGCGATGCGCAGCGGGGTGGTGTGAGGGGAGGGCTGGGCCCCGGCGTTCTGCGCGTCGCGCCGTTCCGTCAGCGGTTCCAGCCGCCGCCGCACCAGTTCCTTGATGGAGGCGAACCCGCGCACCATCTCGGCGCAGTACTGTTCCATCATGTTGCGCCGCGCCTCCTGCCCCTTGTCGGTCAGCCGGTAGGCAAAGCTCTTGCGGTTCACCGGGGCGAACTGGACCATGCCTTCGCGGTGCAGTTCCGCCAGGTACTGGTTGACCATGGCGCTGCTGGTGCGGCTGAACCGGGCCAGCTGGGTCTGGCTGAGCCGTTCGTTTTCGGTCAGCGCCTGCACCACGGACAACAGGCGCAGTTTCTTGGACGGACGGATGTAGTCCTTGCCCTGGAAGAACATGAGGCCCCCCGAAAAATCGTTCAGTATGTTTATGATCGATTTTGGCAGGCCAGGGAGGCTGTGTCAAGCATGGTGCGGAAAATTCACGGATGGCGCGGTCTGGCGGGCCATGGGCCATGCCCGCGCAGGGTTGCGCCAGGGGGCAGGTGCGCGGGCAAGGGTATCGAACGGCAGGGCAGCCGAAGGGAAGGCCACCGTCATCATGTCGCCCCGGAGCTGTGGCAATACGAACATTCACACGGAATGTTGCCGTGCGCCTGTAGCCATGCGCCTGTAGCCATGCGGATGCCGCCAGGCCCCGGCGGAGCAGTGGGCTAATGACGGGGCGATCGGCACCGGCGGCACGGCCCGGCCACGGCACCGGCGTTGCATGCGCGCGGTGCGGCGGCGGGTTTTGCCGGGTGCGGAGTGGCGCCTCACCGAACCCCGGCCCCGTTGGGCAGCGGTTATCCTTGACGCACGGCGGCTTCCGGGGCAGTGCTCATGAACGCGCGGCGCAGGGGCAAGGCCCCGCTCGGGGGAGTTCAGGCCGCCGCGCGCGAGACACCACGGACGCACGATCTTTCGGGGCATGCCACGCGCCAGGGCATGTTGCAGGAGCATCAATGGCATTGTTCGGCAAGAAGGACGAGGAGCACGCGACAAACCTGGTGTTCCAGCAACTGCGCCTTGCGGCGGACCGCCGGGCGCGGTTCTACGTGGTGGTGCGCACCCGCGACGGCAAGCAGCATTCGCTGCCCGGGCTCATCGAATCGTACGAAGGGCCCACCCTGCTCATCGACATGTCCAGCGGGGTGCGGCTTTCCTCGGCGTGGAAGGGGCAGACGGTGGAATGCTACTTCCGCATCGTGGCCATGGCCCCCCAGCGCACGGAACAGCACTTCATGTTCGCCTCGCGCATTCTCGACATTCGCGCCCTGTCCACCGGGCTCATCGTGGAACTGCAAAAGCCCGCCGCCATCGAATCGGGCCAGCGCCGCCGCAGCGTGCGGGTGCGCCCCGTGCCGGAACTGGTGGGCCTGCTGGACGTGCGCCGCGACCAGTCGCCCGACGACGGCCCGCTGCCCCTGGCCGCGCTGGACGGCTACCAGCGCATCATCGGGGTGGTTGCCCAGAATCCGCTGGAGGGCGAGGCCCTTGCTGCGCCCGCACCTGCCCCTGCTCCGGCCCCTGCTCCGGCCCCTGCCCCGCCCCGGGCCGCCGTGGCCGCATCCAGCCCGGCCAGCGACCCGCAGCCCGCCCTTGTGGACGTTTCTGCCGGGGGGCTGCGTGCCTGCATTGCGGCCCGCGCGGGCGAGGACGGCGAAAAGGGGCCGCTGGCGCGCGGCGACAAGGTGGTGCTGCGCGCCATCCTGCACTGGCCTGGCGGCGCGCATCAGCCCCTGGACGTGCTGCTGAAGGCGGAGGTTTCCACCCGCATGCACACGGGCAGCGTGGCCGGCGGGGTGGACGTGGGCGTGGAGTTTCTGTTCGACGGCAAGATCGACGCCGACGGCACGGTGACCTGGGTGCCCGTGCGCGACGGGGTGTACCGCGTCGCCCAGTGGGTGAATGCCGTATATATGGAGTACATGCGCAAGGTGCGTGCCCAGTAGAAGCGCACTGGCCGTTCCGCCGCCCGTGCGTGCGGCCCCCGCTCCTGTCTTCCGAGGTTCTTCAGCCAGGGCCGCCGCACCCGTGCAGGGCGCGGCGGCCCTGGCATGTTTCGCCTACAGGCTGATTTCACGGCACATTTACGTAGCGCGATTTGACAATATTCGCACGGCGCGCAGCTTGACGCACCTGCCGCCGGATGGTCTACAGGACTGTCGGTCTCATTACTCTGGATAACGCATCGTGGGCATCACGATCGTCGCGGGTGCTGGCCGGACGGCCACGGGACGGGCCGTCCGCACCGGTCCTGATCGGTTCCGCTTGGCCCGCGCGGCGTCATTGCAGCAACAACCGCTGGAGGTACTGGATGAAACGGACTCTCGTACTGCTTCTGATGATGTTGGCGGCCGTGCTGGCGTTCGGCCCCAAGGCCGAAGCCGCCGAAGGCAAGACCTTCCGCGTCGGCATTTCGTCCGACCCTGAATCGCTCGATCCGCACATGCAGCTTTCCGGGCCCATGCTGGCCTACTCGCACTGGGTGTTCGATCCCCTGGTGCGCTGGACCCAGGACATGAAGTTCGAGCCGCGCCTGGCCGAGAAGTGGGAACAGGTCAACCCCACCACCATGCGCTTCCACCTGCGCAAGGGCGTCAAGTTCCATAGCGGCAACCCGCTCACCGCCGCCGACGTGGCCTGGACCGTGAAGCGCCTGAAGGAATCCCCCGATTTCAAGGGCCTGTACGTCAAGTTCGCCGAGCCCAAGGTGGTGGATGACAGCACCATCGATATCATCACCACCGAACCCTACGGCCTCGTGATGAACCTGGCCACCTACATCTTCCCCATGGACTCCAAGTTCTACACCGGCACCGACGCCGCGGGCCAGCCCAAGGGCGCCGTGGTGAAGAACGGCCCCTCGTTCGCCAACGAGAACGCCTCGGGCACCGGTCCGTTCATGGTGGCTCATCGTGAACAGGGCGTGAAGCTGGTGCTGAAGGCCAACCCCAACTACTGGGGCAAGCGCGGCAACGTCGACACCATCGAACTCACCCCCATCAAGAACGAAGCCACCCGCGTGGCCGCCATCCTGAAGGGCGACGTGGACTTCATCACCCCCGTGCCCGTGCAGGACTATGACCAGCTTGCCAAGAACCCCGATGTGGAGCTGATCACCATGGCCAGCACCCGCATCATCACCTTCCAGCTGAACGGCAAGCGCAACCCCGCCCTGGCCAACCCCAAGGTGCGTGAAGCCATCATTGCCGCCACCGACCATGCGGGCATCGTGGCCAAGATCATGAAGGGCTACACCGTGGTCACCCAGCAGCAGGCGCCCAAGGACTACCCCGGCTACATCGCCGACCTGAAGCCCCGCTTCGATCTCGCCAGGGCCCAGAAGCTGATGAAGGAAGCGGGCTACGAGAAGGGTCTGGAACTGACCATGATCGCGCCCAACAACCGCTACGTGAACGACGAAAAGGTGGCCCAGGCCTTCGTTTCCATGATGGCCAAGATCGGCATCAAGGTGAACCTGAAGACCATGCCCAAGGCCCAGTACTGGGATGAGTACGACGCCCAGGTTGCCGACATCCAGATGATCGGCTGGCACCCGGATACCGAAGACACCGCCAACTACGGCGAATACCTGCTGATGTGCCCCAACAAGGACACCGGCATGGGCCAGTACAACAGCGGCAACTACTGCAACAAGAAGTACGATGCGCTGATCGAGGAAGCCAACCGCACCACCGATCCCAAGAAGCGCGACGCCCTGCTGCAGGAATCCGAAAAGCTGGCCTACGACGAGGCCGCCTTCGTGCCGCTGCACATGGAACCGCTGTCGTGGGCTGCCCGCAAGACGGTGACGAACGCGAAAGCGATCATCAACGTGCAGGACTTCCCCTACTTCGGCGACGTGGTGATGAAGTAACAATGAACGGGCGCGGTGGGTTGCAAGCCTTCCGCGCCTTTTCGACGGTTTTGTGCAGGCGGGCGGGCAGGGGAACACCCCTTGCCTGCCCCGCCGAAATTTTGTAGCCCACCGGGCGGGGATTACCCCGTTACCGACGCGCGGCATTCCGCCGCCCCCGCATTCCGGCTTTCGGCTGGGCATTCTGCCAGCCTGCCCGGACACGCGGCGGGCGTTCCCAGCAGGCCCACCGGAGCACGGTGCGCCGATCGAGGCCGGGTTGCGGACAACGCCGCGCACGCCGTTTCGCGCCTTCGCGCTTTCGTGGCCTTCGCCTGCGCTCCGCCTTCACCGTTCCTGTCGTTGCAGGGCGGTTCCGGGCGGGCGAGCGCGCATCCGGCCTTCGCGCGTGGGCGCTGCCGCCGTCTCCCGTCCCCCTGTCCCGCTCCCGCATCGTGCGGGTGCGCATGGTGGGGAGTGGGCGCGCGGCCTGCGGCTCCGCGGCAACCAGCAACGCCGTTACCGGCAACGAGACGCACATGTTCGCATTCATCGTCCGCAGGGTGGCGCAAGCCCTGCTGGTCATGTTCATCATCAGCTTCATCGGGTTCGCCATCAAGCAGTCCGTCGGCGACCCCACGCGCGAAATGGTGGGCGTGTCCGTATCCGTCAAGGAGCGCGAGGCCCTGCGCGAAAAGCTGGGGCTGAACGATCCGTACCTGGTCCAGTGGGCCCGCTTTACCAAGAACGCGGTGCAGGGCGACCTGGGCACCTCGTACTTCTACCGCAAGCCCGCGCTGGACGTGATTCTGGCGAAAGCCCCGGCCACGCTGGAACTGGTCTTCGTGGCCCAGTGCATCATCGTGCTGATCTCCGTGCCGGTGGGCGTGTATTCCGCCTGCCGCCCGCGCTCGGTGCTGTCGCGCCTGTTCATGGGCATCAGCATCGTGGGGGTTTCGGTGCCGGTGTTCCTGACGGCCATCTTCATGATCTACATCTTTTCGGTGCACCTTGGCTGGCTGCCCTCGTTCGGGCGCGGCAACCCGGTGGAGATATTCCCGGGGTGGACATCGGTGCTGACCACCTGGGCCAATTTCAAGCACATCATCCTGCCTTCCATCGCCCTGTCGTCCATCATGCTGCCGCTGTTCATCCGGCTGATCCGCGCCGAGATGAAGGAAGCGCTGGAAACAGAGTATGTGAAATTCGCGCGGGCCAAGGGCCTGCCCGAATGGCGCGTGGTGATGGTGCACGCCTTCAAGAACACCCTTCTGCCGGTCATTACCGTGGGGGGCGTGCAGCTTGGCATCATGATCGCCTTCACCATCCTGACCGAGACGGTGTTCCAGTGGCAGGGCATGGGCTTCATGTTCGTGGAGGCCGTGGAACGCGCCGACACGGCGCTGCTGGTGGCCTACCTGATCTTTGTGGGGGCCATCTTCGTCACCGTGAACACGGTGGTGGACCTGATCTACGGTTTCGTGAATCCCATGGTCCGCATCGCGGGGAGGAAGTAGCATGGCCGGTCTTTTCAAGCGTTTCCGCCAGTCGTACTTCCTGTATTCCTTCCTGCGCGACCCGGTGGCGGTGACCAGCTTCGCCCTGTTCGTCATCCTGGCCCTGTCGGCCCTGCTGGCCCCGGTCATTGCCCCGCACAACCCGTTCGACGGCGCCAACATCGACATCATGGACGCGGAAACGCCCCCCCTGTGGAAGGACGGCGGCAACCCCGCCTTTCTGCTGGGCACCGACAACCAGGGGCGCGACCTGTTCTCGGCCATCCTGTACGGCATGCGCGTTTCCTTGCTGATCGGGGTGGGGGCCGTGGCCATGCAGGCGTGCATCGGCATCATGGTGGGCCTGCTGTCCGGCTACGGCAGCCGCAGGCTGGACAACATCCTGATGCGCATCGCCGACGTGCAGCTGTCGTTCTCGTCCTACATGGTGGCCATCTTTCTGGGGGCCATCGTGCAGATGACCTTTGGGGTGGGCCGCTACGAGCAGGTGGCCGTACCCTTCCTGGTGCTGGTCATCGGCCTGGCCGAATGGCCCCAGTACGCGCGCACCGTGCGCGCATCGGTGCTGGCGGAGAAGAAGAAGGAATACGTGGAGGCGGCGCGGGTCATCGGGCTGCGGCCATTCCGCATCATGTGGCGGCACATCCTGCCCAACACGCTTACCCCCGTGCTGGTCATTTCCACCGTGCAGGTGGCCAACGCCATCATGAGCGAGGCGGCGCTGTCGTTCCTGGGCCTGGGCATGCCGGTGACCAAGCCGTCGCTGGGTTCGCTGATCAAGTCGGGCTTCCAGTACTTTTTCAGCGGCAGTTGGTGGATCACGCTGTTTCCGGGCGTGGTGCTGATCCTGCTGGTGCTGTCCATCAACCTGCTTGGCGACTGGCTGCGGGACTTCCTGAATCCCAAGCTGTACAAGGACTAGCCCATGCAACCGCTGCTCGACGTATCCAACCTTACCGTCAAGTTCGCGCTGCGCGACACTGCGCTTACCGCCGTCAACGATGTCTCGTTCACCCTGGGCAAGGGGGAGCGCCTGGGCCTTGTGGGCGAATCGGGCGCGGGCAAGTCCGTTACCGGCTTCTCCATCCTCAATCTGGTGTCCAAGCCCGGCTTCATCGCGGGCGGGTCCGTGCTGTTCGAGGGCAAGGACCTGACCACGGCCAGC
The DNA here is from genome assembly GCF_000504305.1 of Nitratidesulfovibrio termitidis HI1. Classification (NCBI taxonomy): domain Bacteria; kingdom Pseudomonadati; phylum Thermodesulfobacteriota; class Desulfovibrionia; order Desulfovibrionales; family Desulfovibrionaceae; genus Nitratidesulfovibrio; species Nitratidesulfovibrio termitidis. The sequence goes on along the minus strand of NZ_KI632512.1, from coordinate 2,328,209 downwards.
GTGGATACCCTGCGTGACATACGCGGCAACCGCATCAGCATGATCTTTCAGGATCCCATGATGACCCTGAACCCGGTGCTGACCGTGGGCACGCAGATGATCGAAACCATCCGCGCCCACAAGAAGGTCACCCGCAAGGAAGCCGAGGCCATTGCCCTGGACAAGCTGCGCAAGGTCTACATTCCCTCGCCGGAACGCCGCCTGGCCCAGTACCCGCACGAATTCTCGGGCGGCATGCGCCAGCGCATCGTCATCGCCATCGCGCTCTTGACGTCGCCGTCGCTGATCATTGCCGACGAACCCACCACGGCGCTGGACGTGACCATCCAGGCCGAGATCATGGACCTGCTGCTGGAGCTGTGCCAGTCGGAGGACATGGGCCTGATCCTGATCACCCACGACCTTGGCGTGGTCTCGCAGGTCACCCAGAAGATCGCGGTGATGTACGCGGGCGGCATCGTGGAAATGGGCGACACCGCGAAGGTGGTGGGCGAGCCGCTGCACCCCTACACGCGGGGCCTGTTGGGCGCGCTGCCGCAGTGTGCGGACAAGGCCGACTGTGGCCTTGCGGATGTGGCTGCCCCCCGGGTGCGCCGCCGGCTGAACCAGATTCCCGGCAGCATGCCCAGCCTTTCCGACGTGCCGCGCGGCTGTCCGTTCAACAACCGCTGCGAATTGTGCGAAACCGTGTGCACCACCACCCGGCCGCTGCTCGAAGTGAAGAGTGATGGTCGGCTGGCCGCCTGCCACATGGTAGCCTAAGGAGTTGTTTCTAAATTGTCTTTTCGCCCGTTGGCTGCGTCAAACTTCGCCTGCCATATCGGTCGAATACGATAAGAGTATGCTCCCTTCTGGCAGGCTTGTTTTTCTTGCCAACGAACGAAAATCCTAATTTGGAAACAACCCCTATGGGGGATGCCGATATGACCAACCAGAATACCGCACTGCTTTCGCTGCGCAACGTCGTCAAGCATTTCGACATATCCGGCGGGCTGCTGGACCAGCTGCGCCTGTCCGGCGGCCGCATCACCCGCAAGCGCACCGTGGTGCATGCCGTCAACGACGTGAGCTTCGACATCCTGCCCGGCGAGACCCTGAGCGTGGTGGGTGAATCGGGCTGCGGCAAGTCCACCCTGGCGCGCACCGTCATCGGCCTGTACCGGGCCACTGCCGGCGAAATCCTGTACCGGGGCGAGCGCATCGACAATCTGAGCGACAACGGCATGCTGCCCTATCGCACCCGCATGCAGATGGTCTTTCAGGACCCCTACGCCTCGCTGAACCCGCGCATGAAGGTGCGCGAGATACTGGAAGAGCCGGTGCGTTTCCACAACCCCGGCATCTCCGACGCCGACGTGCGCGCCCGCGTGGCCGCCGTCATGGAGCAGGTGGGCGTGAACCCGCTGTGGGGCGTTCGCTACCCGCACGAATTCTCCGGCGGGCAGCGCCAGCGCATCTCCATTGCCCGCGCGCTGGTGGTGGACCCCGAGTTCATCGTGGCGGACGAGCCCATTTCTGCGCTGGACGTGTCCATTCAGGCGCAGGTGCTGAACCTGATGATGGACATGCAGGAGCAGCGCAACCTGACCTACCTGTTCATCAGCCACGACCTTTCGGTGGTGGAGCACATCTCCACCCGCGTGGCCGTGATGTACCTGGGCAGCCTGTGCGAACTGGCCAGCGCCGCCGATCTGTTCGGCAACCCGCGCCATCCGTACACCCAGGCCCTGCTGTCGGCCATCCCGCGCATTGGCGGCAAGGCCGCCGGGCACATCAAGCTGTCCGGCGACGTGCCCACGCCCATCAACCTGCCCACCGGCTGCGTGTTTCATGGCCGCTGCCCGCACGCCAATGCGCGCTGCATGCAGGAAGTGCCCAAGGCCCGCCAGCTTGACGGCGGCGCGCTGGTGGCCTGCCATGGCGTGGAGGAAGGGCGGGTGTAGCGGGAGCGACGCGGCCAAAGAGCCTGATGAAGATGCAGGATGTGCGTTTCCTGCCACTGCGAGGGAAGAACCATGTGGGATTGGCAGCAGGGTCTTAAAGCCGACCGGAAGATACGCGATCCGTTGTACGGGTATGTGTATCTTAACGAAGATGAACGAAGAATCATCGATACGCCGATTTTTCAGCGTTTGCGGCGGGTGGGTCAGCTTGCGCTGACGAAGTATGTGTATCCTGCCGCCGAACATTCGCGCTTCGTCCATTCCTTGGGAGCCATGCACTGCGCAACGCAGATTTTTACGGGAATCGTAAACAACTCTGCCAAGGAAATGGGGCTTGATCACGGAGACATGCTTACCAGCTTGCGAAGGTTGAGATTCGCCGCCTTGCTGCACGACATCGGGCATGTGGCGTTTTCGCACGCAGCAGAAAAGATGATTCTCTCGCCGCTCAAACATGAGCACTTGGGGTGGCATATCATAGAGAACTATGCCCCCATAGCGGACGTGCTGGATGAGCACGCTACGCCGGTAATCGGCATTCTTTCGGAGCAGTTCCTTGAGAAATACCAGCTGCTGCACCAGATCATTTCCGGACATCTGGATGCGGACCGTGCCGATTACCTGATGCGCGATTCCCACGCGTGCGGGGTGAAGTACGGGGAATACGACGTGGCGCGTTACATGCAAGCGTTCGGGGCCACGCGGCAGGGCGGCATGCTCAAGCTGTTCGTCAACGAGCGTGACGTGTTTGTTGTCGAAGCGTTCCTGATGCGCGGTATCATTACAACATGCAGGTTCCATATCACCGGACACGAACAGGATATGATCTTGTTCTCAAACGTTTTCTCGGGGAATTTCTGCATACGTGGGAAGAGGCGCAGCTAGGGTTGGACGTTGCCAACGGGCGATTCACTCGTGCCGACATCGACAAGTTTGAATGGTTCGACGATTATACGATTTTCGGGCGTATCAAGGAGCAGGCGCGCGCAGGAAACCCCTGGGCGAAAATGTTGTTGCGCGGCGGACATCTTTGCCCTGTGTATGATACAACCAGCAAGGTGCGCGGGGCCAAGCGAGCGTACAAAACAATTATCGAGAAGCTAAAAGCTGCGGGGTTGTGCGAGGGCGAGGATTTTTTTCACTGGATGAGAGAAGAGCAGGTGTCCAAGCTGATAGCTGCCAATGATGAAGGGAGCGGCTCACGGCCAAACCAGGAAACGATTTATGTCCGGACGAAAGACGCCGGGCTTGTTGACATCATGTCGTATTCGCCTATTCTTTCCGCCCTTCGCCCGGTGACAATCTACCGGATTTATACTACCGAAACACACAGGCTCTTGGCAGAAGAATTGGTCAGGAAGACCTGCAGGAAAACGCGCTAGAAGGAGCAGGATATGGCTGACCTGAATCGGCAGATAGTCTGCGGATTGCTGGACGTCATGCAGGAACACGGCGTGGAGTTGACGAAGATCAACATTCAGAAGACCGCGTATTTTCTGACGGCGTGGGGCGTGTCGCTGGGATTGCGGTTCCGTCCCTATACGTATGGTCCATATTCGGGCGAGTTGTCGCGTTGCCTCGAAGACCTCGCCTTCTGGGACAACTTGGCGAAGAAGGGTGATAAGGCATACGAAGTGCGCGAACTTCCCGAACGCCCGGATTTGCGGGTGGAGGAAAAGGCGCGTATTCGTGCATGCGTGACAGCCCTGTATGATGCCGTACTTGGCAAGAAAGCACCCAGCTTCGACGAGATGGAAATCTACGGCACCGTGCTGTACTGCCGGAACGCGCTCAAGGCCGCAGCGGAAGAAGATGTCACCGAGGACGCGATTCTGAAGCAGTTCAAGGCGTGGAAAGGCGATACGTATCCCGATGCGAAGGTGCGCGCCGCCATTCAGAACCTGGAGTTGCATCTGACGGCGTAAACTGCCCCTGCGCCCGTTGGGGCGGCGAGAGAAACAGCAAAATCCTCCGGATAGTTCCGGAGGATTTTGCTGTTTTTTGATGTGTAGGGAGGAGCAGGAGCCGATTCCGTGGCTACTTGCCCAGCACATCCGCCATGCGTTCAAGCGCGGTGCGCAGCAGCGCACGCGGGCAGCCCAGGTTCAGGCGCAGCCAGCCTTCGCCTTCCGGGCCGAAGCTGGAGCCGGGGCTGGGCACCACGCCCGCATCAAAGCGCACCCGGTGCAGCAGGTCCGCCTCCGCAAGGCCCAGCGGGCGAAAGTCCACCCACGAAAGATAGGTGCCCTGCGGCTGCATGACGCGGACTGCGGGCAGGCGCTGCCCCAGCACGTCGCGCACGAGTGCGGCGTTGCCAGCGATGTAGCGCATCAGTGCGTCCAGCCATGGGCCGCTGTGGCGGCAGGCGGCCTCGGTGGTGGCCAGCCCGAACATGTTGGGGTGGCGGATGCCAAGGCCCATCAGTTCCGCGCGGAAGGTGCGGCGCAGGGTTTCGTCCGTGATGATCACGTGCGCAAGCCCAGCGCCGGGCAGGTTGAAGGTTTTTGCGGCGGAAACGGTGGTGATGGTCCGTTCGGCCACTTCCGGCGACAGGCTGGCCAGCACGGTGTGCGCGTGGCCGGGCAGCAGCAGGTCGTGGTGGATTTCGTCGCTGACCATCAGCGTGCCGTGTTTCAGGCACAGTTCGGCCACACGGGTCAGTTCCGCGCGGGTCCACACCCGGCCGCCGGGGTTGTGCGGGCTGCACAGCAGCAACACCTTGGCCCCGCGCCCTCCGTCGGCAAGGGCCGTATCCAGCGCGTCGAAATCCATTTCGTAGAAGGGGTTGCCGTCGGCATCGGTGGTGAGCGCCAGCGGGTTGGACAGCACCCGGCAGCCCGCATCCTGCACCGCAGCGCGGAAGGGCGGGTAGATGGGCGTCTGGATGACCACGCCGTCTCCGGGCCGGGTGAACAGCCGCACCGCCAGGCACAGCGAGGCCACCACCGTGGGCAGGGGCAGCAGGTGGCGCGGGTTCACGGTCCAGCCGTGCCGGGCGGCCAGCCAGCGGGTGACAGCCTCGCGGCAGGCGCCCCCCTCCGCCGGGTAGCCGAACACGCCGTGGTCGGCCAGGCGGGCCACGGCATCGCACACCGCCGGGGGCGAGGCAAAGTCCATGTCGGCCACCCACAGGGGGATGGCGGTGGCGGCTTCTTGTGGCGAAAGGTTGAACATGCGCCCCATGTCGTCCCATTTCAGGCTGCCGGTGTTGCGTCGGTCGGGGGCGTGGTCGAAGTCGAAGTTGTGGTCGGGCATGGCGATGGGTGACGTGGGCGTCGGGTTTGGCGGGAACTGCCCGCGTACGTGAAAGAGCCGCCCGGTAGGCGGCTCTGGATTTCTGTCCGGAGAGAGGGCAGTCCGCATTCGCGGAAACTGCCGAAGCGCAGTCGCCTAAAACCCGTTGTAGCAGACGCGGTCGTCGTATTCGACCTGCTTGCCCTTGTTCCACTGGGACACGGGGCGGTAGTAGCCCACGATGCGGGTGTACACTTCCGTGGTCTGGCCGCAGTCCGGGCATGCATGCTGTTCGCCCTGCAGATAGCCGTGGTCCTTGCACACCGAGAAGGTGGGGGTGACGGAAAGGTACGGCAGGCGCGTCTGGGTGAAGGCCTTGATGATGAACTTCTTCAGGGCCTCGGTGTCGGCCACGGACTCGCCGAGGTAGGTGTGGAACACCGAACCGCCGGTGTACAGCGGTTGCAGCTTGTTCTGGTGGTCCAGCGCGGCGAACACGTCTTCGGTCATGCCCACGGGCAGGGCGGTGGAGTTGGTGTAGTACGGGGTGCCGTTGCCCGAGGCCTTGATTTCCGAGTAGAGCGACTTGTCGATCTTGGCCAGGCGGTAGCTGGTGCCTTCTGCGGGGGTGGCTTCCAGGTTATACAGGGTGCCGGTTTCTTCCTGAAAGCGCGCGGTCAGGTTGCGCAGGTGGTTCAGGGTGCGCTGCATCAGCCGCACGCCCGCCTCGGTTTCTATGCCTTTGCCCAGCAGGTTCTGGCAGGCTTCGTGCCCGCCCACGAGGCCGATGGTGGAAAAGTGCCCGGCAAAGCCGTTCTTGAGGTACCGGCGCGACCACGGGAACATGCCGCGCTCCAGGTTGGCGGTGACCAGCTTGCGCTTGAATTCCAGCGAATCGCGGGCCAGTTCCGCGTATTCGGTCACCATGTCCAGAAAGTCCTCTTCGCCCTGCGCGAGATAGGCGAGCTTCGGCAGGTTCAGGGTAACCACCCCGATGGACCCGGTCAGGTCGCCCGCGCCGAACAGCCCCCCCACCTTGTTGCGCAACTGCCGCAGGTCCATCTGCAACCGGCAGCACATGGAGCGCACGTCTTCGGGGTTGAGGTTGGAATTGATGAAGTTCTGGAAGTAGGGCGCGCCGTACTTGGCGGTGAGCTTGAGCAGGAGGTCGCCGATCTCCGAATCCCACGGAAAGTCCTTGGTGACGTTGTACGTGGGAATGGGGAAGGAGAAGATGCGTCCGTGGTGGTCGCCGTCCAGCATCACTTCCAGGAAGGCGCGGTTCAGCATTTCCATTTCCGGCGCGTATTCGCCGTAGACCGAATCCTTGTATTCGCCGCCGATGATGATGGGTTCGGTGGCGATGTGCTTGGGCGGCACAAGGTCGAAGGTCAGGTTGGTGAACGGGCTCTGGCCGCCCCAGCGCGAGGTTGTGTTCAGGTTGAACACGAACTTCTGCATGGCCTGGCGTACCTGCTTGTAGGTCAGGCCGTCGTTGCGCACGAAGGGGGCGAGGTAGGTGTCCACATTGTTGAAGGCCTGGGCGCCTGCCCATTCATTCTGCAACGTGCCGAGAAAGTTGATCATCTGGCCCATGGCGGTGTCCAGATGCCTGGCGGGCCCGGCGCTGGACCGGTTCTCCAGGTTGAACCCTTCCAGCAGCAGGTCGCGCAGGCTCCAGCCTGCGCAGTAGCCCGCAAGGCCGAAGGACAGGTCGTGGATGTGGAAGTAGCCGTGGTCGTGGGCCTGGCGCACTTCCTCGGGGTACTTCTCCAGCGCGTACTTGGCCTGCAAGGTGCCGGAAAGGTGCAGCATCAGGCCCTGGAACGAGTGCGTCATGTTGGCGTTCTCGTTCACGCGCCAGTCGGCCTTGGTGAGGTAGTTGTCGATGGTCTCGGAAATGTCGAGGAAGGCGGCCTTCTGCTCGCGCAGGGTGCGGCGCGTTTCGCGGTAGATGATGTACCGCTTGGCCACCGCGTACAGGCGCGATTCCATCAGCACCTGTTCAACGGTGTCCTGCACCTGTTCCTGCTCGGGAATGTCGCAGTCCGCGAGCTTCAGCTCCACCCTGTGGGCGATGCGCCTGGAGAGCAGCGGGTCCTTAATGCCGTTTGCTTTCAGGGCCTTCAGGATGGCTTCCGCGATGCGGTCCGTGGACCACGTCTCCAGCCGTCCGTCGCGTTTCAGAATCTGCTTCGGCATGCTTCCTCCGGGGGGGCACGTAATCCTGTATCTTCAGTTCGAATCCGGCGGGAAGCTGGCCGCGGGCCGCCTCCACGTCGTCATCGGAAAGCACGGGAACGCGGGTGAGGCGGAACATGAACGCGTCGGGCTGCACCTGGGCCAGCGCGAAGATGCGCGTAAGCGCGGCGCGGGCCTCGTCCGGGCTGGTGGTGCCGCCGGACAGGCGCGGGTAGAGGGCGAAGGGGCCTTTGACGTCGATGGAAAAGGCGTCAGCCAGGCCGTCGCGCAGCAGCAGTTCCACCACGTCGGGGCGCAGGCCGTTGCTGTCCACCTTCACGGGCAGGCCGAAGCGGCGCAGATCGCGCAGGAGGTCGGCGAAGCCTTCCACGGTGGTCGCTTCCCCCCCGGTCACGACCACCCCGTCCAGCCAGTGGCGGCGGGCTTTGATGTATGTCTCGATGGCGGTGCGGGAGAGCACGGGCAGGGTGTCGGCGTGCCAGGCCAGCTGCCAGTTGTGGCAGGTGGGGCAGCGCATGTTGCAGCCGCCCAGAAAGATGACGCAGCTGCTGTAGCCGGGCCAGTCACAGAGGCTCAGGCGCTCGAAGCCATGCACATGATTCCATGCGGAGGACATGACGGGAAGTATCCTTGTCCGGGTGGCGAGATTCCGGAAACGAAAAGCCCTTTGGCGGCGCCTTGCGGCAGATGCGTTGCGGTGCTCCGCGCCGTCAAGAGAGTGTCTAGTAAATTTTTAACCCAGCGGGTTAGTTCGAGCCGAAGCCTACTGCACCCCATTTTTTTTGTATAGTGGGGTGTTTTGGAAAAGCCAGTCCTTAACCCGTTAGGGGGTGGAATACCGGGCTATTTTTTCCCGGTTTTTCGCCTTTGCCAGGGTGTTGCCGGACCTTCGTTTTTGTCTTTTCACAGCCTGCGCGCGGCATTCTCCACATGTGGTGCGGCCCAGGCTTGCTGCTGCCCTGCATGATCAGGGGCTGCGGTATGATTTTCCGTGATTCCAAGTGGATGCCGTGTGAATTTTGCATTGAGGAAAAACATGCGCCGCCGGAATTCCGGCGGCGCCGTACACAGCAGGGCAGCGGGATGTGGACAGGTTGCCGGTGGAAAACTCTCGTGCGTTCCCGCACGTGTGCCAGCGGCATCGTTGCCGGGTGCCGGGAACTGCCCGGGGTTACTCGAAGCAGAACTCCACGGTGAAGTCGCCGTGGGGCGTGCCGAAGGGAATGGCGATGATGGGCGCCTTGGTGATGTGGCTGATGGTGTGCCCGTCGCCCATGATCACCGAGGGGGTGGCCCCTTGGAAGGTCATGCCCATCTCGGCAAGGCCCGCGCGGGCCTGACCGGAGATCATGTTGGTCACCTCGCCCACGGCGTCCTTGATGTCCTGGACGATGTCCTGGATGTCGTCGCCCAGCATGGCCTTTACCAGGGCAATGGCGCACTTCTTGGTGAAGGTCACCGAGATGGTGCCGTTCTTGTACCCGGTAATGCCGATGACGGCCGACACGTCGCCCTTGGCCACGTTGTTCTTTTTGACATAGGGCGCGCCAGCCGTGGGCGTGATGCCCGCCATGGTGGACAGCACGTTGATGGTGGCCGCGACGAAGGGCTTTGCGACTTCGATGCCGCTGCTCATGGTTGGCTCCTTGACGGTAGGCGATCCCCCCTCCGCGATGTGGCGGGGTGGCGGAGGCGCACTGAACAGCCTACTGGAAACGGGCGGGGGCCGTCCAGTGTCAAGGCGCTCGTTTCACGCAAATGGCCGGGAAACGCTGCTCCCGGCCCCGGGCAATGGCGGAAACTGCGGCGCTGGGGTGTGGCGCTGCACGCGGCAGGCGCAACACATGCCCGGGGCATGCACCATGCGGGCGGTGAAGGCGAATCGTGCGCGCGGGTGTTCCAGCGCCATGCGGAACTGGCGCGGACCACGCGCAACATGGTGCAGGTCACCCCGTGCGCGTGCGAAGCTGCCGGGACACACCCCGTGTGCGGCGGGCAAGCAGGAACCGGGTCGAGCCGTATGACCGCGCGTTGCCCCTAGTGCAGGACGCGGGCGGCGGCTTCCGCCCTGGTGGCGTCCAGATTGCCCGCGATGGTGGCGTAGACGCGGTGCTGCGTGCCCACCTTGGCCTCCAGATGGGCCAGGGCGGCGGAAAAATGGGAGACGGCCTCGTCCGTGCGGCCACGCAGGCGGCAGACCAGCCCGAGATTGTTGCGAATCTTGGCCTCGAATCCGGCAAGCCCAAGGGCCGTGGCCTGGCGCAGGGCCTGCGAGAGCAGGAAGTCCGCGTTGGCGAGGTTGCCTTCCGAAAGGGCCTGCATGCCCTGCCTGTTCAAAGCGCCGATCTGGCTTGCTGCGCACATGGTCTTTGTCCTTGATCCTGAAAATGTGATGCGTTGGTCGCGCGTGGTCCGTGCGCCCCGTGTGTGCGGCGCGATGGGGACGCCGTCGCGGAACCCCCGGCATGAAGCGGGGTGCGGATGCGCCGGGCGGGTCGCCTCCGCGTGCTTTGCGGGTGCGCGCCGGGGTTCCGCGACGGTGGCGTCGTCGTGCTCGAAAATTCTAGTTGGTGGTGTCCAGGGCCTGACGCAGCGTGGAAACGCCGCAGCTGTGCAGCATCTGCACGGGAATGCTGTTGGCCTTGGCGTGCTGCACCACCTCGCGCTTGGCAGCGTGCGAGATCTTGTTGGTGAACACGATGACCAGGTCCGCCTGGCCGAGCTTGTCGGCGATGCGATTTTCCTTGCCCGTGAACACCTTCAGGTCCACGCCGCTGGCGAGGGCCGCATTGATGTAGTCGCGCTTCAGTCTGTCCATTCCGCCGATGAGTGCTGCGCACATGGGAGGCTCCTTCCGACGAGTCTCGCGTCGTTTTGTCCTGTTTAATGAAAACGATTTTCATTGTCAACACGAGGCGTGTGATTTTTGTTCCGCTTCGCGGGGGGCAGCGTGTTTGCAGGAAATTTCAGCGGCTGGGGAGTTGAATGGAAATGTGGCGAAACGCGTCCACTGACCGTTGTTGCCGCGCAGAGGTGCGACACGGTCCGGAAACGCCTGGGATGCGGGGAACTGGGCGGATTCGCGCGGTGTGAAGCGCCGGAAGGGTGCTGTACTGCACGCGGGCCGCACGTCCCGGCAAAGGCGTGCGGCCCGCGTGTGAGGTTGTCGAAACGGGCGGAAGGGGCTTGCCGCCGGGCGGAGTGACCGCGCGCTGCGGCGCTGGTGGACTTGGGGACGCGGGGCTATTCCTCGCGCCACTCGATACATTCCACCGGGCAGGTGGAGATGGCGTCTTCCACGCATTCCGCAGTGGTGTTGGGGTCGATGACCTCCGCATATTCGCCCGCGCTGGACATTCTGAACGCCTCGGGGCAAAGTTCGACGCACGATTCGCACGCCATGCATTCGTCCTGATCGAGGTACAGATACTTCGCCATGGTGGCCTCCTTGGGCTGTTTGCTCCATAGTATAGCATGGTCGAAGCGTCGAGCACAACGGGCGGGGCGCACGGCGTCCAGCGTAGCGGAGGCAACCCGGTGTCACCCAAAGGCGATGCGCGCCAGGCGCGCGGATACCTGGCGCGAGCCAAGGCATATTTTCACAGGCACGACGTGCCCCGTGCCCTGGCGGCCACCGCCGCCGGGGTGCAGCCCATCGTGGACGGCGGCATCGTCGGGCGCGACCTGGCCGAACTGCACGGCGCGCTGCGCGAGATGGTGCAGATGCTCTCGCGTGACGAGGACGTGAAGGCGCGGGCCACGGCCATTTCGCCGCGCGGGCTGGCCTTCGAGAAAGGGGCCGAGAAGCAGTTGCTGGTCATGTTGGCGCGCATTCTGCGGTCCATGCGTGACGAGCAGGAGCAGGAAACCTACGAGCAGGCCATTGCCCGCAAGCAGCAGTTGGACAAGCTGCTGCTGCACGGCAGGCGGCTGCTGGAACACAAGAAGGTGGCCGAGGCGGACGAGGCCTTCACCGAGGCCACGGGGTTCTACCGCAACGAGCACCGGCTGTTCCTGCTCATGGGCCGGGCCATGCTGGAGGCGGGCGAACCCAAGCGCGCCCTGCGCCATTTGCGCAAGGCCATGGAGGTGGACCCGGACAAGGCGCAGGCCACTCGGGTGCACGATACGGCCCTGGCCCGCAGCAAGGGTGAGCCCGATCCGGCGTGATGCCCCGGCAGCGACCGGCACTGCCCGGCTCCCCCGGCGTTGTCTGAATCCGGGCGCGCCGGATTGGCAGTGGCTGGCAGTGGATGTGTGACGGAAATCCGGCAGGCACGACGCCCTCATGCACGCGCAACGTTCGCATGCATGAGGGCGTCGTGCCGTTGCGGCGCGGGGAAGAAATGCCGTGGCCGCACGCCTGTGCCCGCAGGGGGGGGCGGCAGCGGCCACATCCCGTGGATGGTGCGGACCGTGGCGGACTGCCCGCAGGCGGACGGGGCGGGGTGCCTACAGGTCCAGCAGGCGGGCCACCCGTTCCGGGTCCAGCGAACGGTGTGCGTCGCCGGAGGGGGCGGCCAGCATGTCCATGACCGCGCTGTAGGCCTGGTCTGCCTCTGCGGTGGGCACGTCGGCGTTGGATGCCAGCCTTGTCTGGCCAGCCTGGGTGGGCTGGGAACCGGTGGCGTCGAGCGAGGAACGCTTGGCTTCGGTCGTTTCGCGGGCCTGCGCCAGCAGCGTGTCGATGCGCGAGAAGGTATCCTGCGAAATGGTGGTGATGCCCGTGGTCATGGCGGCCTCCTGGAAGTTTTTTCCGTATGCCGGGATGGTGTTGCAAGGGACGTGCAAAGAGGCGCGTGTCCCGCAGACCGTGCCCGCGTTGTCCGATCCGGTGCCGGAGAGGCCCGGTGTCGGGGATGGCTTGGTGTCGGGGGGGGGCTTGGGGCTTCGGGGTGGTGTTGGTTATTGCGGGGGCGGATGGCAGGCGCGGCCACGAAATTTTCCGTCACGGCGCGGCACGCCCCGGTTTGTCGCAAACCGTTGCGAAGCGGGCCGCTTTGAGGTAGGCGAAGCGGCGCGCCACGGTTGCGTTTCCGTCCGAACAGGCTACACTTGCGCAAAGGCGCATCGCGCACGGGACGGCAGCGGCCCCATCCATACATACAGGACATACCGGAAGCGGCATGACCCAGCATTTTCTGCTGTTCGACATCGGCAACACCAACGTCAAGATCGGCATCGCGGTGGAAACCGCCGTGCTGACCTCGTACGTGCTGCCCACCGACCCCGGCCAGACGGCAGACTCCATAGGCCTGCGCCTGCTGGAGGTGCTGCGCCATGCGGGGTTGGGCCCGGCGGACGTGGAGGCCTGCGTGGCCAGTTCGGTGGTGCCCGGCGTCAATCCGCTGATCCGCCGCGCCTGCGAACGCTATCTGTACCGCAAGCTGCTGTTCGCGCCCGGCGACATCCCCATCCCGCTGGAGAACCGCTACGAGCGGCCCGCCGAAGTGGGCGCCGACAGGCTGGTGGCGGCCTATGCCGCCCGGCGGCTGTACCCCGGCCCCCGGTCGCTGGTGTCCGTGGATTTCGGCACCGCTACGACGTTTGACTGCGTGGAAGGCGGTGCGTATCTTGGTGGTTTGATTTGTCCCGGCGTGCTGTCGTCCGCCGGGGCGTTGTCGTCGCGCACGGCCAAGCTGCCGCGCATCAGCCTGGAAGTGGAAGAGGATTCGCCGGTCATTGGCCGGTCCACCACCACCAGCCTGAACCACGGCTTCATTTTCGGCTTTGCCGCCATGACCGAAGGGGTGCTGGCCCGCCTTGGCGGCGTGCTGCCCGGCCCCATCGAGGTGGTGGCCACGGGCGGATTCGCCCGGGACATCGCGCGGGTGAGCCGCTGTTTCGACCACGTCAGGCCCGACCTTCTGCTGGAGGGCCTGCGGTTGTTGTATCTGGAGCGTGACGCCCGATAGGAGGCTGGCCCCATGGGACAGGCTCGTAGTTGCAGATATTTCGACGCTGGCGTCAGGTAGATTGACGCTTCGCGTCTGATTTACGTTCCGACGCTCCGCGTCTGATCACATGTTCTGACGCTTCGCGTCCGACCATACATTCCGACGCTCCGCGTCTGGCATCGACATTCCGACAGAAACCCGACGAACATAAAAGGACCAAGGAGATGCAGATGAGCACCATCGTATCCGTCTGGGCGAGGGAAATCCTTGACTCCCGCGGGAACCCCACCGTCGAGGTGGAAGTCTCCCTGGAATCGGGCCACACCGGCCGCGCCGCCGTGCCTTCCGGCGCCTCCACCGGCACCCGCGAAGCGCTGGAAATGCGCGACGGCGACAAGGGCCGCTACAAGGGCAAGGGCGTGGAAAAGGCCGTGGACAACGTGATGGGTGAAATCGCCGAAGCCATCGTGGGGCTGGATTCCCTGCGTCAGGTGCAGGTGGACAACACCCTGCTGGATCTCGACGGCACCGACAACAAGTCGCGTCTGGGCGCCAACGCCATGCTGGGCGTGTCCCTGGCCACCGCGCGCGCCGCCTCCAGCTTTCTGGGCCTGCCGCTGTACCAGTACCTGGGCGGCGTGAACGCCAAGGTGCTGCCCGTGCCGCTGATGAACATCATCAACGGCGGCGCCCATGCGCCCAACAATCTGGATATCCAGGAATTCATGATCATGCCCATCGGCGCGGCCACCTTCCGCGACGCGCTGCGCATGGGCGCCGAGACCTTCCACACCCTGAAGGCGCTGCTGGCCGCCGACGGCCACGTGACCAGCGTGGGTGACGAGGGCGGCTTTGCCCCCAACCTGAAGGACCACGATGAAGCCTTCCGCTACATCATGAAGGCCATCGAGGAAGCGGGCTACATTCCCGGCGCGGAAATCGCGCTGGCCATCGACGCCGCCGCCTCCGAGTTCCACAAGGACGGCAAGTACGTGCTGGCGGGCGAAAACAAGAAGCTGTCCAATTCAGAAATGGTGGAGTGGCTGGGCGAGTTCACCACCCGCTATCCGCTGATCTCCATCGAGGACGGCTTGGCCGAGGCCGACTGGGACGGCTGGCGCGAGCTGACCTACAAGCTGGGCGACACCATTCAGCTGGTGGGTGACGACATCTTCGTGACCAACCCGGACATCCTTGCCGAGGGCATCGACGAGGGCGTGGCCAACTCCATCCTCATCAAGCTGAACCAGATCGGTACGCTGACCGAGACACTGGACACCATCGAGATGGCCAAGCAGGCCGCGTACACCACGGTGATCTCGCACCGTTCGGGCGAGACCGAAGACCACTTCATCTCGGATCTGGCCGTGGGCCTGAACGCCGGGCAGATCAAGACCGGTTCCCTGTGCCGCAGCGACCGCCTGGCCAAGTACAACCAGCTGCTGCGCATCGAGGAAGACCTGGACGATACGGGCATCTACTTCGGGCCCATGATGAGCTCGCACTTCGGCTTCGAGGAAGAAGGCGAGGAGTAGCGCACTGTGGCGTGTTTTTGGGGAGGGGGCCTGCGTGGCTCCCTCCCTTTTGCTTTCGGGTGGTGCAAGCGCGGAAGAGCGTTGCACGCAGTCCGGCAGAAAATTTCGGTTTGAACCCGCCCCAAGCAGGGGGTCCGGGGGAGCATGCTCCCCCGGCGGGGCACGGGGCAGCGCCCCGATATTTCAAAGGCCGCCTGTTCTCTCATGAGGAAGCAGGCAGCGACACATGGCGGATGCGACCGGAACGCGAGACGTGCCGGGCAGCGGAATCAGACAGGCGGCGCGCACGCGCGCCGGATTTCGGGAGGTTGGAGACATGTTGCTGCTCGACGGCAAGGCGACGGCTGCGGCCATTCGCGCGGAACTGAAGGAAGAAGTGGCGGCGGGGCTTGCGGCTGCGGGCCGCGCGCCGGGGCTGGCGGTGATCCTGGTGGGCGAGGACCCAGCTTCTCAGGTGTACGTGCGCAACAAGGAGCGCGGCTGCGAAGAGGCGGGCATCCGGTCCGAGGCGTTTCGCCTGCCTGCGGACACCACGCAGGAAACGCTGGAAGTGCTCATCGACGAACTGAACGGGCGTCCGGACATCGACGGCATCCTGCTGCAACTGCCGCTGCCCAGGGGGCTGAACAGCCAGCGCTGCCTGGAGCGCATCAGCCCGAAAAAGGACGTGGACGGCTTTCACCCCGAGAACATGGGGCGTCTGGCGCTGGGGCTGCCGGGCTTTCGTCCGTGCACTCCGGCGGGGGTGATGACCCTGCTGGAGCGCTATGACCTTTCGCCCTCGGGCAAGAAGGCCGTGGTGGTGGGGCGCAGCAACATCGTGGGCAAGCCGCTGGCGCTGATGCTGGGCGCGCCCGGCAAGTACGCCAACGCCACGGTGACGGTGTGTCATTCCGGCACGCCGAACCTGGCCGAGGAATGCCGTCAGGCGGACTTCCTGTTCGTGGCGGCCGGGCGGCCCTGCCTGGTCACCTCGGAGATGGTCAAGCCCGGCGCGGTGGTGGTGGACGTGGGCATTCACCGCACCGATGAAGGGCTGGTGGGCGACTGCAAGTACGACGACATCAGCTGCATCGCCGCAGCCATGACCCCGGTGCCCGGCGGCGTGGGGCCCATGACCATCGCCCAGTTGCTCATCAACACCGTGATCTCGTGGAAGGGCCGCACCGCTGTGGCGTGACCCGGATTCCGGTTCGATTTTCGGTATGCGCGCCGCGCGGGTAATGCCCGTGCGGCGCGTTGATTATTTGCGGGTTGCGCTATGCACGTTCATGCTTGCGGTGTAGCATGTAAGCACAGTGTCACGCATGTGCGTGCCGACGGCTTTGAAACACTGCAAGGAGGCATTGCTATGTGCAACGTATTCAAAAAGATGGTGTTTGCGGCAATGATCACGTTAGCTCTGGCCCTGCCGTCTGTTGGTTACGCGGCAGCGGCGGCGCCCGCCGAGGCCGACCATGGCGCCCACGACGCCAAGCCTGCTGGCGAGGGACCGAAAATGATGATGGATGGTGCCGACACCATGATGCATATGAAGGACATGTCCAAAGGTGAGATGATGATGCAGCAGGGCAAGGGGATGATGGACAAGAACGCCCCCATGACCCCCGGCAGGAAGAAGATGATGGAAGGACATGACAAGATGATGCAGGGCAAGAAGATGATGATGGAAGGCCATACCATGATGATGGATGGCAAGAAGATGATGGACATGGAGGCCGCCGGGGCTCCGAAACAATAGCGGCGAGCCGCTCCGGTCGGACGCAGCCAGAGGCAGTCCGATGCAGGGTGTGCTTTTCGGGCGGGGTCATGGAGGCATGACCCCGCTGCCGTTGCGGCGGGTGTCCGGACTGCACGGTAGAAAAAACGGTGGAGCCCTTGCGGGCAGTTCCTGCCGCTTTGCGCCCTTTGCCAAGGTTGCCTGTCTTTACATTCCAAAGCGTTGCGAAATATTGCCCAACACTGGCACGGCTCGTGCTTTGCGAACTCTCAGGGAAGAATCTTCCCCGGTTCCGCGTGCCCGCCTTCCACCGGGAAGGCAGGGGAAGCGCGTCACGGGCCGGGGCACTTCGCGCCCGAGGAGACACGCATGTTACGCGCCCTCTATTCCGGCGCCACCGGCATGAAAACCCTGGCGCAGGGCATGCAGGCGGTCAGCAACAACCTGGCCAACGTGAACACCGTGGGGTTCAAGCAACAGCAGGCGCTGTTCGAGGATCTCATGAGCCAGTACGCGGGCACGGGCAACTCGGCATCCACCTCCATCAGCCAGGTGGGTCTGGGCACGCGCCTGACGGACATCCGGACCTTGTACGGGCAGGGATCGTACGAATCGGGCACCGATATCACCGACCTGTCCATCAACGGCAAGGGGTTCTTTCAGGTTACGCTGGACGGCAAGACGCATTACACCCGCGCGGGCAACTTCCGGTTCGACAAGGACGGAAACCTGGTGGACCCCAACGGTTTCGTGCTGAACGGAAAGGCCATCACCGACGGAGTGGAGGGCGCCACCGGTCCCATCAGCCTGCCGCCGGGCGACAACGGGCGCAACGTCATGCCCCCCAAGGCCACCACGTCCATCACGGCGCTGAACAATCTGGGCTCGGGCGACAGATCGTCCGACGCGGCCAACCCGTACTTTTCGCTGTTGTCCAGGTGGAACGGCACGGCGGACAGCCCGCTGGGCGATTCGTCCTACACGTACAAGCAGTCCATCAAGGTTTACGACGCCACGGGTAACGCCCACGACGTGACCATCTATTTCGACGGCGCCGGGCAGAGCGGCGGCAACAAGTATTTCGAGTTCGTGGTGGGCATGGACCCGGCGCACGACGGTTCGGGCATGGCCGGGACATCGGCCGCGGGGCTGTTGATGTCCGGCACGCTTACCTTCAACTCGTCCGGGCAATTGGTGAACATGTCGGCCTACACGCCGACAAGCACCGACGCCACCAACCTCAGCAACTGGGCCCCGGCCTCGTTCGGCGCGGACGGATTGCCGCAATTCACCGCCACCTTCGCGAACGGCGGTGGAGCGCAGGTGGTGGGGCTGGACCTTGGCCTGTCCTCGTCCACAGGAACCTGGACGGCGGGGGCGGGCAGCCCGGCGGCGGTGGGTTCCAATGCCACCAGCCTGATGGGCATGGCGGGGGCCACCCTGGCGGCGGTCAGCACCACAGCCTACGGGGGCAGTTCGTCGGAACTGCGCGCGAAGCAGGACGGCTACGCAGAGGGATTCCTTGCGGGCATCGACATCAACTCCGAGGGGATCGTCACGGGGCGGTACAGCAACGGCCAGACCGACGACCTGTACCGTATCACCCTGTACCGCTTTACCAGCGAGGACGGCCTGCGCCGCGAAGGCATGAACCACTTCTCTGCCACGAAGGAGTCCGGCGCGGCGGAAGAGGGCCTGCCCGACACCGAGAACTACGGCACCGTGGCCGCCAAGAGCCTGGAACAGTCCAACGTGTCCATGGAGCGGGAGTTCGTGAACATGATCATCTACCAGCGCGGCTTCCAGACCAATTCCAAGTCGATCATGACGGCGGATTCCATGATCCAGAAGGCGTTGGAGCTGAAGCGGTCGTAACCGCCAGAAAATGCAGGCATGCAAAAAGCCGCCTCCCGGATTGGGGGGCGGCTTTTTGCGTCAAGGGCGTCGGGGCTCCGGCTGTGTGCTATTTTTCCCCGCCCGACTGCGGCGCGGTGTCGTCCGGCGCGGCCCTTTCGGGCTCTGTGGCGGCCCGGCCCTGCGAGAGCAGCACGCCCACCAGCACCAGGGCGGATGCCGCGTACTGCTGCGGCGTCAACTGGTCGCCCAGCAGCGCCCGGCCCATGAGCAGGGTGATCACCGGAATCAGGTTGATGAACGCCGATGCCTGCCCGGCGGGCAGGCGGCTGACGCCGAAGTTGTACAGTCCGTAGGCGCCCAGCGAGATGCACGTGCCCAGATAGACCACGGACAGCGTGGGCAGCGGCGGAAAGGCCTCGGGCAGGTGCGTGGTGGGCAAAAACAGCAGCGGCAGAAAGAACGCGCTGCCCGCCAGCGACTGCACGGCGGTGATGAACAGCGGCGGATACGTGGCGGACAGCTTCTTGGCGTTGATGACATAGCCGGTGGCGCTGACCATGGCGCACATTTCCAGCAGGTTGCCCAGCAGCGGATTGGGCGCGTTGTCGGAACTGGACCCGCCAAGGCTCAGCCAGACCACCCCGACTATGGCCAGCACGAAGCCGAACCACACCCGGCGGGCCAGTCGCTCGCCCAGCACGATCCATGCGGCCACGGCCACGCACAGCGGCATCACGGAAACGATCATGCCCGCCTGCGAGGCCGATGTGTGACGCAGGGCGTAGGCCTCGAACACGAAGTACAGGCACGGCTCGCACAGGGCCATGGCGCCCAGGCGCTTCCAGTCGCCCTTGCGGTAGCGCACGTGGCGAAAGTTGCGCCACAGGGCCAGGAATACCGCCGACGAAATGCCCATGCGGCCGAATACCACCACCATGGGGTCGAATCCTTCCAGCGCCACCTTCATGGCGATGAACGAACTGCTCCACAGCAGCATGGCCAGCAGGAGCGCCAGCGTGGCGGATGAAACGGGGGCGGTGCGTGGTGCGGGCATGGCGGTTGTTGGCGCAAAGGGGTGCGGGGCGCGCGCCGCGCCGGGATGCCGGGGGGCGGCTGCCATTCGGGCTGCAAGGGCTATATCCGTAAGCGTTGCCTCAGAAAATGCCGGTCAATGCTCCGGACATCGCCGGAGAAATGATCGGTGGGCGCACCCTATCCGTGCGGTGTCCGGGTGTCCACTGGCATGGGCAGGGGCGGCGCTTTCGCTGCGGCGCCGCTCCTGCCAGGCAGCGCGGTGCGGCGCATCTCCGCGGGGGCAGGGGTGATGCAGGGGTGTGCGTCCGTCCGGCGTGATCGTCACGCCAGGCGCGCCAGTTAGGTCAGACACGCCAGTCACGCCCAGCGCGATGGTCATGACGGACATGCCAATGGCGACGCCCCGGCGGCAGGTGCCGCCGGGGCGTCCGGGATCCGTCATGCGAGGCATGAAGGGTACTGAACAGGGTCAAGGGGGGCGAGGAAGGGGGGGCGAGGCGGCTTGTCCGCCGGTCGCTACGCCTGCTTGCGGCGCTTCTCCCACAGCTTCATGTCCTTCATCTTCTTGCGGCGCTCGCGCTGCAGCGACTTGCAGACCAGGGGCATGTCCTTGCGGTAGCCGTACTTGTCCCGGTAGCTGTCGGGCGTGAGGTCGTGAGAGGCCAGGTGCTTGCGGGTCAGAATCTTGAAGGTTTTGCCACATTCCAGACAGGTGATGGACTTTTCCTTCAACGCCTTCGCGGCGTCGGGCAGCGGCGCTTCAGGTGCGGCCTGTTCCTCGGCGGTAACGCCTTCGCTGATCTGGCGAACGGCCAGCGCGATCTTCTGCACCATGGAGCTGATCTCTTCCTCGGTCATGGTGCGGACGCCGGCCTGTGCCTTCACGATGTCGAGGGCCTGCTTGAGATATTCTTCCATTTTGGTTCTCCTTTGCGGTGGCGGATGTGCAACGTCATCGATGGGGCCCCGCTGGCCGACACCATCGCACTCCGCATGCGGGAAGCGGTTTCGCCTGCTGCATGACCCACCGTTTTTCCGGTAAACATCATGCGCCGCAAAGCTTAGCAACGCGCACGCGCACTGCATTATCACCATGCGATACGCAATACCATTATTTTTTTGCATGCAACGTAATACACAGGGTGCTTCGTGGCAGTTGATGAAAACGCAACGCCGCTCCCGGAGGCGGCCAGGGAGCGGCGAATGGGTTTTGGCACTCGCGGGATATGGAGTGCGCGCATGCGGTAATCGCGCGAGGAGAAGGTTGGGGATACGCGAGGCCATGCCGGAGAATGGTCGCGCGCCCCGGCCGGGCGTCATGCCGGGTCGCGTTTCAGGGTATTCCAGGCGTTGCGCTTGGTCCGCAGGAAGTCGTCACCCTCTCCGGGGTATACCCGGCGGTCGGCCAGCGGCGTGGGTGTGGTGACTGCGGGCCACTGTCCGGGCATGGGGTCCGGCCCCTCCTGTGCGGCGGGCACGGGCTGGGTATCGGTCATGCGCGGGGCCGCCCGCACATCCACGCCGGGCACCGGCGCGGAAAACTCGATGGCCAGCCCGTTGGGGTCGAAGCTGTACAGTGAATGGATGAAACCATGGTCCACCAGTTCCGAACACCAGAACCCGGCGGCCTCCAGCTTGTCCTTGAGCTCCCACAGATCCTCGTCAGCCGCCACGCCCACGGAAATGTGATCGAACACCACGGCCCCGCGCACGGGCGAGCCGTGGTCCTTTTCCTCCACCGGGGTCACGCCGTCCCATTCGAAGAAGGCGATCATGTCCACGGGCGACACCTCGAAGAAGTACTGGCGGTAGCCGGGGTGGCCCAGTCCGGCCACGATGCGCATGCCCAGCAGGTCGCGCCAGAAGCGTACGGTGGACTCCATGTCGCCGGTGACCATGGCCAGATGGTTGAAGCCGGTATAGCGGGGCATTGGTGCTCCTGGGAGTGGCGTTGGTGATGCCGGGGCAGGCTAGGGCGCGGGCAGTGCGTCCAGCGCCCGCAGGATGATGTCCAGAGGGGGGCGCTTGTTCACGTCGGATACGTGAATGTGCCGGATGATGCCCTGCCTGTCGATGATGACAAGGGCACGCTCCGTCGTGCCGTCGCTGCGCAGCAGGCCGTAGGATGCGGCAACCGCGCCGTGCGGCCAGAAGTCGGACAGCACCGGAAACCATACGCCACTGGCCGGACTGCCAGCGGTGTTGCCGGTAGCGCGGGGGGGCGCAGAGGACTGGCCCGCGCCGTCACCGCCAGCATCGTGTCCCCCGGCGTTGCCATTGCCGGGCATGCGTTCGCCCATTTCCCGGGTCCAGGCGTACAGCGAGGGCAGGTTGTCGGTGGTGATGCCCAGCAGTACCGCGCCGCGTCGTTCGAATTCCTCGCGGGCGATGTTGTAGCCCGGCCATTGCCCGGAACAGACCGGGGTGAACGCGGCAGGCACGAACGAGAGCACCACGGCACGCTTGCCCCGGAAGTCGGACAGCCGGATTGTGCCGGTGTCGGGGCCGCTGGCCGGTGTGTACGGGCCGGGCAGGGCGGGCAGGGCGAAGTCGGGCGCGGGGTCGCCCACGGCCACCTTCAGCACGCTGTCCACCGGCTTGCGGGGTGCCTCGGGGTAGATCAGGTCCTGCAGTCCCACGGCCCGCGCTGGCGTGGCGGCGGACAAGCCCCCCAGCAGGACCAGGACCAGGGCGACCGCAGCCAGCACGCGGGCAGGCAGACGGTGGACACAGGCGGGGCACGGGCGGGGCAGCCCGGTGTGGATGGGCCGCCTGGGCGCGGAATATCCGGTCTTGTGCAGCATGGCGGTTACCTTTCGCGGGGTGGTGGCAAGGGGGACGCCTGCCCGCCGGAATCAGTCGTTGCGCCGGGCGATGGCGGAAAGTTCGTCCAGAAAGGCCTGCGGCGAGGCCATGCGGCCCGTGCGCGAGAACAACGTGGCAGGGGCCGCGCGGTTTTTCAGCGAAACCAGAAAGAAATGCGGCGTGCCGGGTTCGCCTACCTGTTCATGCACGATCAGGTCCGGGTCGGCGAACAGGGGGATGGTCACGCCGTAGCGTTCGCGGAACAGGTCCACTTCCATGGGGGTGTTGCCCGCGCCCACGCCGATGATCGTGATGCGATTCTTCAGGGGCGATGCGGCCAGCAGTTCGGCAAGGCGGTTCATGTGCGGCGTCTCGCGCTGGCAGTGCGGGCAGTACATGCTGAAGATTTCGATGAGCACCAGCGGCGCCGTACTTCCCGAGGCCGGGTGGATGTCCGAGAGCTTCCACGGTCCCTCGCCGGAAAGGCCCAGCGCGGTCAGTTGGGCGGGCAGGGCGGCGTTTTCCAGGGGGATATCCGGAAAGGGGGTACTGGCAGGAACCGGCTCCGCCAGGGTGGGCGCGGCGCAGGCGGGCAACAGCGCCAGCAGGGCGGCCAGCAGCAGGGCGCGCAGCAGCGGCAGGAGAGCGACCGTTGAGCGCGGCTGGCGAACGAGCGAGGGGCATGGCGCCGGCCGTACTGTTGCTGCGGTCTGAGTGTCCGTGTGCGGTGCGGCCGGGGTATGGTAGATGGGCATGACGGTCTCCGGTTCTGGCGATGCGTAGTGCCACCAAGCATACAGCAGGAATCCGGATTGCGCAAAGGCGCTGTCCATTGCATTCGGTCCGGCATCGGGTGCAGGGTAGCGCCACCATTGGCATTGTCTGTCCGGCGATGCTAGTACTCGCGGCAGGAGATGCACATGACCACTATCCACGGCAGTTCGTCTGGCGGCACGACGGGTTCGAGTGGCTCGTCGGCTGGCTCCGCGACTGTGCCGCCTGTTTCGTCTGGCACTGGCGGGCAGAGCCCCGACCAGCGCAAGGCCTATCTGTACGGCATTGCCACGGTGGCCATCTGGTCCACGGTGGCCACGGCCTTCAAGCTGGCCCTGCGTCAACTGGATCCGTTGCAGCTGCTGCTGGTGTCCACGTCGGTTTCGCTGCTGGTGCTGACGGCCATCCTGCTGGTCCGTCATGGTGCGCGCGGGCTGGTCCGCGAACTGGCGGCCACGCCCCGGCGTGAAGTGCTGCGCGCCGCGCTGCTGGGGGTGCTGAACCCCTTCGCCTACTACATCGTGCTGTTCAAGGCGTATGCATTGCTGCCCGCGCAGGTGGCCCAGCCGGTGAATTATACCTGGGCCATTACCCTGACGCTGCTTTCCGTACCGCTGCTGGGGCACCGGGTGACCCGGCGCGAGTTGCTGGCCGTGGCCGTGAGCTATGCCGGGGTGGTGGTCATCGCCACGCGCGGCGACGTGACCGCGCTGGCCGGGGGCAACGTGACCGGGGTGGCGCTGGCGCTGGTGAGCACGGTGATCTGGGCGCTGTACTGGATTGGCAATGCGCGCAGCCCGCTGGAGCCGGTGCTGGGGCTGTTCTGCAACTTTGCGGCGGGGTTGCCGCTGGTGCTGGCGGCCACGTGCATTTTCTCCACGCTGCCGCTGCAGGCGGAACTGCTGCCGGGGCTTGCCGCTGCCGCGTACGTGGGGGCGTTCGAGATGGGCATTGCCTTCGTGTTCTGGCTGAAGGCCATGCGGCTGACGGCGTCTGCGGCGCGCATCGGCAACCTGATCTTCTTTTCGCCGTTTCTGTCGCTGGTGTTCATTGCGCTGCTGCTGGGCGAGCGGATACTGCCCACCACGCTGGCGGGGTTGGTGCTTATCGTGGCGGGCAACCTGTTGCAGCGCCGGAAGTAAACGGAAAAACCCCGCCGAAGCGGGGTTTGTTTTCAAGAGCTTGGGGACATCATCGGCACAGGGCCAAGAGGGGTTGCTCCCAAGCGTTGCGCAGTAAATTTAACCACGGGGGCATGTCTTTGCAAGGGGTATTTCCACTATTCATTGAGGGCGTGCTTTCCGAAGAACGGTTGCGGGCATATCGACGATATCCTGGGGATACGGATGTTGACGCAGTGCTCAGGTATCTTTGGAATACCGAATTGAGCGCATCGTTTTACGCACCCCTTCAGCATCTTGAAGTGGCGCTACGCAACGCGATGCATGAGGCGCTGACGGTTAAATATGGCACGGAGTTCTGGTTTGACACCCCCGAGCTTTTACATGCGTTTCAAGTGGAGCAGGTAGACAAGGCGCGGCGCAAGATAGGCCTTCCGGTAGGGTATGGGGCGGGGAAAATTATTGCCGAACTTGAATTTGGCTTCTGGACGGCGTTGCTGCACAAGAAATACGCTCCGAGTCTCGTGCCCGTGCTGATGAAGGATGCTTTTCGCTGTGTGGAAAAAGGGTGCCGCACCCGCGAGTTTTTAAGCGAGGCCTTGAACAAGGCGCGAATGCTCAGGAACAGGATATTTCATCATGAGCCGATTTGGTATTTCAGGGATTTGCCAGACCAGCACATGAGGATTCTGCAATTGATCCTGTGGGTAAGCCCTTCGCTGTTTCGTATAGCGCTGCTCACGGACCGGTTTTCTTGTGTTTACAAGGCGGGAACACATCCGTTCCATGTTGGAGTATTGGGCATGGTCCTTGAGCACGGGGACGGGCTGGCGTCCGGCAATTAGGCCCGCCGCACGTATGCAGGCAGGGTCGGTGGTGTCGTCCATGCCGTTGTAGTGAACACCCTTTTCCAACGACGACGGGGACGAGAACTTTCGCCCTCGCCCCCGTCCGGAGACGCCTCTCCATCCCTAAGGACTATGCTGTCCGGAACCGCCCGGCCTGTGCGCCGTCCAGTGCGGCACGCTTCCCGCGTCTCCGCCTTTTTCGCGCCAGCGCCCACCGCGCCCCGGCGCTATCGCTGTGCGCCGAACCTGCGGTCCCAGTCGAAATCTCTTCTCGTGACCACATCCTCCATGCGGCGGATGCGGCCTTCCAGTCGGTCGAACTTTTCCTTCAGCCTGCGCAGGGCCTCGCCGCGCGAAGACACGTAGCTGCCGTAGAAGTCACGCTCGCCCGCGTCCGCCGGTTGCAGCACCGGGCGCGGCTTCATCACCAGCCCGGCCAGCACGTACAGCCCCACCACGGGCCAGAACCCGGTGAACAGGGCCGCAGCCACGAACAGCGCGCGCACCATGAATACCGACATTCCGAAATGTTGCGCAAGCCCTTTGCACACCCCCATCAACTTGCCGTCGCGGGCGCGGTACAGGGTGCGGGGGCCACGGTCATGCCAGGCATCCCGCCCGCCGTGCAATCCATCCCAGGCGTCTTCCTGATGCGAGCCTGACGCATGCTTGTCTGACCGATACGCGCCCTCGCAGCCCGCCCCGTTGGGGCAATGCCGCCCGCCCCGGCCCCAGCCGGGGCGCTTGCCGAATCTGTCGTTGTGGCCGTCCATGGTCATTCCCTCCCCTGCCCGCGGGGGGCATCGCGTCCGGCGTCATGCCGGGCCCGTCCCGCCGTGCCGTCCGGATCGAGCAGCAGCGTTTCCAGCGCCTCCACCCGTTCCTCCATGCGGCCCATGGCCCGGTACATCTCCTGGATCATCCGGGCCTCGTCGTCGTGCGCCGGGGTGGCCCCCTCGCGGGTGCGCAGCAGGCGGTACAGGATGGCCAGCAGCAGCACGGCCACCAACGCGGGCAATACCATGAACCAGAACATCATGACCGGTCCCAACTGCGCCATGACGGCGAACATTTCCTCGAACATGTATGGCTCATGCATGCGTGGCCTCGAACTGTCGTGCCGCCGTGCGCCGGGGCGTGGCCCATGGCGCGGGCAGCGGGGTGGCAAGCCCGGATGGAATCGCGGACGTCAACACGTGCGGCGCAGGTGGTGCGGGCAGCGCGGTCCTCTGCGGGACGGCGCACGCCCCGTACCCGCCAGGGCGATGCCGCGCGGGCACCCAGCCTGGCCTCTGCGATCGCCAGACTAGCTTCTGCGACCGCCAGCCCGGCCTCTGCAACCTCCAACCTAGCTTCTGCAACCGGCGGGCGCAAGGCGGCTACTCCGCTGCGCCGGAAACTTCATCGGGGCGCGGGGTGACGTCGCCCTTGGCGGAACCGGTCGCACGCTCACCCACGCGGGCACGCAGGGCGGCCAGTTCGCGCTCCAGTTCATCGCGCGTTTCCATATCCGCGAAGGCGGCGTCCAGCCCGTTGCGGGCATCTGACGGCACGCGCACGGCGTCGGCTTCAGCCTCCATGTGCTCCACGCGGCGCTCCAGTTCCTCGAACCGGTGCATCACTTCCAGCGAGGCGGCGCGGCGCACGTCCTCGCGGGCCTGACGGCGCACCCGGGCGTGCACGTGGCGCTGCACCAGCATGCGCTGCTTGTCGCGCGCGGCGGCCAGCTTTTCGTCCAGCACGTCCATGTCGCCCTGGGTGCGGGCCACCAGCGCGTCGATCTCGTCCAGTTCGCGGCGCAGCGCGTCGGCGCGTTCGTTCTCGCGTCGGCGTTCCAGCAGCGCCTCGCGCGCAAGGTCCTCGCGCCCGGAGGTCACGGCCAGTTCGGCCCGGCGGTCCCAGCGGTCCACCTGATCCAGCACGCCGTCCAGTTCGCGGCGCACCCGGCGCGCCTCTGCCATGCTGGAGGCACACCCGGCCTTCAGTTCCACCAGCGTTTCCTCCATTTCGCGGATCATCAGCCGGACCAGCTTTTCCGGGTCTTCGGCCTTGTCCAGCATGGCGCTGATGTTGGAACTGACGATGTCCTTGAATCGAGAAAAGATACCCATGATCGCCTCCTGCGGTGCGTTGTGCATTCGTGCCAGCGGGAAAGCAGCAACCGTGCCAGTCGGCTCGCAGGAGGCAACCATGAGCAATCACTGGGAATGACCTCAACATGCCGGGCGATGCTCATCGCCTGCAAAATTGATTTATACCAATCTCTGGTGAAAATCACCAAAATATGGTTGAATCAACCATGCACGATCGCACTCGCGATGTCGCGTCGCCTGCACTGGCCGAGGCCATCGGTCAGTCGGACGCGTTTCTCGCCTTTCAGGAGGCGCTTTCTCGCGTGGCGCGCGTGGACAGGCCCGTGCTGCTGGTGGGTGAGCGGGGCACCGGCAAGGAGCTTGCCGCCGCGCGGCTGCACTACCTTTCTCCGCGCTGGCAGGGGCCGCTGGTGGTGCTGGACTGCGCGGCGCTGGCCCCCACCTTGGCCGAGGCAGAACTGTTCGGGCACGAGACCGGGGCCTTTACCGGGGCCGGGGCGCGCCGGGCCGGGCGTTTTGAAAGGGCAGACGGCGGCACGCTGTTTCTGGACGAGGTGGGCAACATTCCCGCCGGGGTGCAGGACAAGCTGCTGCGGGTGGTGGAATACGGCATGCTGGAACGGGTGGGCGGCACCCAGCCCGTGCGGGTGGACGTGCGCGTGGTGGCCGCCACCAACGCCGACCTGCCCGCCATGGTGGCGCAGGGAACTTTTCGCGCCGACCTGCTGGACCGCCTGAGCTTCGAGGTGCTGGCCGTGCCCCCCCTGCGCGAGCGGGGCGACGACGTGATCCTGCTGGCCCGCCATTTCGCGGCCAGCATGGCGGCGGAACTGGACCTGCCCTACACGCCCGCCCTGGCCCCCGCCGCCATGGCCCAACTGCTGGCCCACCCCTGGCCGGGCAACGTGCGCGAACTGCGCAACGCGGTGGAGCGGGCCGTGGCCCGGCTGGATGATGGCGGCATGGGGCCCGGCGACATGGGGCCCGGCGACATGGGGCCCGGCGACATGCGGCCCGGCGACATGCGGCCCGGCGACATGCGGTTGGACGACATGCGGTTGGACGACATGCGGTTGGACGACGCGCGGCGAGACGGTGCGAGACCGGCGGGCCGCGCACCGCGCATCGAACATTTCGACCTTGATCCTTTCGCGCGGCCGTGGCGGCAGGGACCGGCAGTCCCCCGCCCCGCCCCGGCCACGCAGCCCCCATCCTCCACGGGGGCCATGGCGGACGGTGCCGGGCCACGGCGCGGTCCCGGCACCGTACCGCCCGATGCTGCCCCATCCGATGCGTCCTCCTCGTCACTCCCCGGCGCGGCACTCCTCAACACTTCGCCCCTCATCGCCCGGCCCCTGCCCGGCGTCCCCCTGCCGGAGGCCGTCCGTCAGCTGGAACTTGCCGCCCTGCGCGCCGCCCTGGACCGCGCCCGGCACAACCGTAGGGTGGCTGCCGAGCTGTTGGGCATCTCGTATGATCAATTCCGTGGGTTGTACCGTCGTCACCGGCAGGATATGGAAACGTAACCGACCGTAACCGGTCGTAACCAGCCGTCACCACACCGCACCTCACCGCATCGCGCGCATACCGTCAGCACCAAGAGGCACGCCATGTCCCATCCCGATACCTTCGCCACCGTCGCCACCCGCAACATCTACCTTGAAACTTTGCCCATCGCGGAAGCCGTGGCCCGTGCCCGCGCGGCGCTGGACCGCACCACGCTGGTCCGCGCAGAAACCGTGGGCTCGCACGAGGCCGCCGGGCGGGTGCTGTCCGAGGCGGTGTACGCGCGCTACTCCTCGCCCACCATGCACAGCGCGGCCATGGACGGCATTGCCGTGCGCGCGGCGGACACCTTTGCCGCGCGCGAAGGCCATCCCGTGGCCCTGCGCCGGGGCGATAGCTATCACCCGGTCAACACCGGTCACCCCATGCCTGAAGGGTGTGACGCCGTGGTGATGATCGAGCATGTGGCCCAGGTGGATGCGGATACGGTGGAGATAGAGGCCCCGGCCTTTCCGTGGCAGCACGTGCGGCGCATTGGCGAGGACATCGTGGCAACGGAACTGCTGTTCCCGCGCAACCACCGACTGGCCGCCTGCGACGTGGGCGCGCTGCTGTCCGGCGGCATCTGGGACGTGCAGGTGTGGGAGCGGGTGCGCATGCGCATCATCCCCACCGGCGACGAGGTGCTGGACTTCACCACCAGGCCGGAACCGGGCGCGGGGCAGGTGGTGGAATCCAATTCGCAGGTGCTGGCGGCCATGGCCCGCGACATGGGCTGCATCGTGGAACGCATTCCCCCGGTGCCGGACAACCCGGACACCCTGCGCGCCGCCCTTGCCCGCAGTCTGGACGACGGCATGCACGTCACCGTGCTGTGTGCGGGGTCGTCGGCGGGCAGCAAGGACTTCACCCGCCAGATCATCGCGGCGGAAGGCCGGGTGCTGGTGCACGGCATTCAGGCCATGCCCGGCAAGCCTTCGCTGCTGGGCGAATGCCGGGGGCGGCTGGTGGTGGGTGCGCCCGGCTACCCCGTCAGCGCGGTGGTCTGCTTTGACGAACTTGTGGCCCCGCTGGTGGCGTGGATGGGCCGCACCGTGCCCGCTGACAGGCCCGCCGCCGATGTGCACCTGACGCGCAAGGTGCCGTCCAAGCTGGGGGTGGAGGAATTCGTGCGGCTGGCCGTGGGCCGCGTGGGCAACCGGCTGGTGGGCACCCCGCTGGGGCGCGGCGCGGGCAACATCACCACGCTGTCGCGGGCGCAGGCCGTGGCCCGCGTGCCCGCCCTGTCCGAGGGCGCCACCGAGCACGAAGTGCTGCGCGCCCGGCTGACCGTACCCGAGGCGGTGCTGGATTCCATTCTGGTCTGCGTGGGCAGCCACGACAACACGCTGGACGTGCTGGCCGACGAACTGATGGGCGGCGAGCGGCCCTTCCGGCTCATCTCAACCCATGTGGGCAGCATGGGCGGCATCACCGCGCTACGCGGCGGCTCGTGCCACTTTGCCGGGGCGCACCTGTTCGACCCGGAAACGGGCGACTTCAATTTTCCCTTTCTGGACAAGTACCTGCCGGACATGGACGTGCGGGTGGTGAACCTGGCCATCCGGCATCAGGGGCTTATCGTGGCGGCGGGCAACCCGAAGAATATCCGGAGGGTGGAGGACCTTGCGCGCTCCGACGTGCGGTTCATCAACCGCCAGCGCGGCGCGGGCACGCGCATCCTGCTCGACTGGCACCTGGGGCAGGCGGGCATAGCGCCTTCTCTGGTGCAGGGGTACGACAAGGAAGAATTCACCCACATGGCCGTGGCCGTGAACGTGCTGACCGGCGCGGCGGACTGCGGCCTGGGCATCCACGCCGCGGCGCGGGCGCTGGGGTTGGACTTCGTGCCGCTGGCGCGCGAACGCTACGACATCGTGATTCCTGCCGTGCACATGGACGACGCACGGGTGCAGGGCATGCTGGCCCTGCTGCGGGACGAGCGGTTCCTGAAGCGGGTCGAGGCCATGGGCGGGTACGAGACGACACTGTCCGGCAGGGTGATGGAGAAAGGTATGGGGCTTGAGGGGTAGCGGGAGTTCTGTTGACAGGCGGAAAGGCGGCGCGCCTTGTTGGGGACTGCCTTCGCAGAAGCCGTAGTCAACAAGGCCCGACACTTCTTTTTCCCCTCTCCCTGCCTTCCTCCCCCCCAAAAAAACAAACGCGTTGCCGTTGCAACCTCTGCAACGGCAACGCGCCATTCTTTTTCTCGAATCGGGTTACGCCCGCATGTCGGGCCATGCCCGCGCGGGCATTACACCCGTTCGGTCACCAGATTGCCCATGCTCACGGTGCCGACAAGCGTCTTGCCTTCTTCCATGATGTCGCCGGTGCGGTACCCTTCGCGCAGCACGCCGCTGACGGCCTGCTCGATGGCCACGGCTTCCTTCTCCAGGCCGAAGGTGTAGCGCAGCATCATGGCCACGGAAAGGATGGTGGCCACGGGGTTCGCCTTGTTCTGCCCGGCGATGTCCGGGGCGGAACCGTGGATGGGCTCGAAGATGCCGGGGCCGTCCGCACCCAGAGAGGCCGAGGGCAGCATGCCGATGGACCCGGTGATTACCGCCGCCTCGTCGGACAGGATGTCGCCGAACAGGTTCTCGGTGACGATGACGTCGAACTGGGCGGGCCAGCGCACCAACTGCATGGCCGCGTTGTCCACGTACATGTGGGTCAGTTCCACGTCGGGGTATTCCCTGGCCACCTCGATGACCACGGCGCGCCACAGGCGCGACACGGCCAGCACGTTGGCCTTGTCCACCGAGCAGACTTTCTTGTTGCGCTTGCGGGCCGCCTCGAAGGCAACACGGGCGATGCGGCGCACTTCTTCTTCATTGTAGATCATGGTGTTGTAGCTGGTGCGCAGGCCGTCACGCAGCTCTTCCTCGCACACCGGCTCGCCGAAGTAGACGCCGCCGGTCAGCTCGCGCACCACCATCACGTCCAGGCCCTGCGCGGCGATGTCGGCGCGCAGCAGGCAGGCCCCGGCCAGTTCGGGCAGCAGGGTGGCCGGGCGCAGGTTGGCGAACAGCCCCAGCGCCTTGCGGATGCCCAGCAGGCCCTTTTCCGGGCGGATGGCGGTGGGCAGCGTATCCCACTTGGGACCGCCCACGGCGCCCAGCAGCACGGCGTCCGCCGCCTTGCACGCGGCCACGGTGTCGTCCGGCAGGGGGCCGCCCGTGGCGTCGATGGCAGCGCCGCCGATGAGCGCATTGCTGTAGCTGACGGTGTGGCCGAACTTCTTGGCCACCTTGTCCAGTACCTTCACGGCCTGTTCCACGATTTCCGGGCCGATGCCGTCGCCCGGCATCAGGCAGATCTTCATGTCCATCTGGATATCCTTTCTCGATGACCGATGCGCGCTATGGGTGGTGCGGCGGCGTGGTGTAACGGCCCGCCGCCGCTCATTCTTCTGGCTATCTGGCCCGTTGGGCGCATGCACGTCCCCGAAAGCCGGGATTTTGTTCTCTGGCAAGGAAGGTGAGTTCCAGACGGTGGGAGCATATTTTTGTCATATGTGACCGCCGTACGGAGCGAGCCTGACGCAGCCAGAGGGCAAAAGCACGCTTTCGGCTAGGCCAGCCGCTCCTTGACGTAGGGGACAAGCCCGCCCTTATCCAGCAACTCCCGCATCGACGCAGGCAGCGGCGGGCAGGTGATGGTGGCCCCGGTGGTGCGGTTGGTGATCAGCCCCTTGGCCGCATCCACTTCCACGGTGTCGCCGTCGGCGATCTTGTCCACCTCGTCGCCCACTTCCAGCAGCAACAGCCCCATGTTGAAGGAGTTGCGGTAGAAGATGCGCGCAAAGCTGTGCGCAATGACCACGGGCATGCCCGCGCCCAGGATGGCAATGGGCGCATGCTCGCGCGACGAACCGCAACCGAAGTTGCGCCCCGCCACCATCACGTCGCCGGGCTTCACCCGTTTCACCCAGCCTTCCTCAAGGCCTGCCATGCAGTTCTCGCCCAGCTTCCTGGTGTCGGTGGTCACCAGAAAGCGCGCGGGGATGATGGCGTCGGTATCGATATGCTCGCCCACCTTGTGGGCGGTGCCGGTGTAGCTCATGATGCGTAAACCTCCATACGTGGCGTGTGGAACTGGCCCTGGCCTGCTGTGGGGCCTACAGGCTGCCGGGGTGGGCGATGATGCCCGCCACGGCGGATGCGGCGGCAACAGCCGGGCTTGCCAGATAGACTTCGGACTCCAGGCTGCCCATGCGCCCGCGGAAGTTGCGGTTGGTGGTGGCGATGGCGCGTTCGCCGTCGGCCAGAATGCCCATGTGCCCGCCAAGGCACGGCCCGCAGGTGGCAGGGCCCACGATGCATCCCGATTCCATGAAGGTCTCGATCAGCCCTTCCTTCAGGGCTTCCTTCCACACGCCGGGGGTGGCGGGCAGCACGATGCAGCGCACGCCCTTGGCCACCTTGCGGCCCTTCAGCACTTCCGCCGCCTCGCGCATGTCGCTGATGCGGCCATTGGTGCACGAGCCGATGACCACCTGGTCCAGGGTCACGCCCTGTACTTCACCCACGGGCTTCACGTTTTCGGGCAGGTGCGGGCAGGCCACCACCGGGTCCATGCCGGACACGTCGAAGGTCAGTTCGCGTTCATAGGTCGCGCCGGGGTCGGCGGACAGGGGGGCGTCCTTGCGGCCGCGCGCGGCGGTGTAGGCAAGGGTCTTGGCATCGGCGGCGAACAGGCCCACCTTGCCGCCCGCCTCGATGGCCATGTTGGCGATGGTCATGCGGCCTTCAACGGACAGGGCCTCGATGGCCGCGCCGTCGAATTCCAGCGCACGGTACAGCGCGCCGTCCACGCCGATCTCGCCGATCAGGCGCAGGATCAGGTCCTTCGCGCCCACCCACTTGGGCAGGGTGCCGGTGAAGGTGGCCCGGATGGTGGGCGGCACCTTGAACCACGTTTCGCCAAGGGCCATGGCCCCGGCCACGTCGGTGGACCCAAGGCCGGTGGCAAACGCTCCTAACCCTCCGTAAGTACAGGTGTGGCTGTCGGCCCCCACCACCACGTCACCGGGGCCGACCAGCCCCAGTTCGGGCAGCAGGGCGTGTTCCACGCCGCAGTCGCCGCCTTCGTAGTAGTGGGTGACGCCCATTTCCTTGGCGAATTCGCGGGTCAGCTTCACCTGCTGCGCCGAATCGATGTCTTTCTGCGGGGTGAAGTGGTCCATGACCAGCGCCACCTTGTCGCGATCGAACACCTTTTTCGCCCCCATGGCCCGGAAGGACTTGATGGCGAGCGGAGCGGTGATGTCGTTTGCCAGAGCCAGCGAGACGCGACAGCGGACGATCTGCCCCGCGGCCGTGATCGCCTCGTCGGTGTGCGCCTGCAGGATCTTCTGCGCAAGCGTGTGTGCCATCTAGATGCCCTCCTTCTCTTGCTCTTCTTCTTTCTTTGCCAAGCGGTTCAGCGCGTTCACGTACGCGCGGGCGCTGGCCAGTATGATGTCGGGGTCGGACCCGCGTCCGACCGCGCTGCTGCCGTTCTGTCGCAGGCGCACGGTGACTTCGCCCTGGGCGTCGGTGCCGCCGGTGATGGCGGTGACCGAATAGCGTTCAAGGCTGGGCGTGCGCCCCACTATTTCGCCGATGACGTTGAAGATGGCGTCCACCGGCCCCACGCCGAAGCCGGCGGCGCGCTTTGTCTCGCCCATGACGTCCATGACCACGGCGGCGGTGGGCGGCATGCCGGTGTCGCTGCACTGCACGGAAAGGTTCACCAGCCGGTACTGGTCGGGCAGGCGGTAGACCTCTTCAAGCACCAGCGCCTCGATGTCCTCGTCATAAATCTGCTTCTTCTTGTCCGCCAGCTTCTTCACCGCCTCGAACACGGTGGCAAGCTGGTCTTCCTCCAGCCGGTAGCCCAGTTCTTCCAGCTTGTTCTTCACGGCGTTGCGGCCCGAATGCTTGCCGATGACCAGGTCGGTCTTGGTCTTGCCGATGGATTCCGGCGTCATGATCTCGTACGTCTCGCGGTTCTTGAGCATGCCGTCCTGGTGGATGCCCGACTCGTGCGCGAAGGCGTTGGCGCCCACAATGGCCTTGTTGGGCGGAATGGGCTGGCCGATGATCATGGACAGCAGGCGGCAGGTGGGGAACAGCTGCTCGGTCGCCACGCCGCAGTCCAACTGGTAGAAGTCGCGCCGGGTGTGCAGGGCCATGACGATTTCCTCGAGCGATGCGTTGCCCGCCCGCTCGCCAATGCCGCTGATGGTCACTTCCGCCTGCCGGGCGCCCGCCTTCAGCGCGGCAAGGGTGTTGGCCACGCCCATGCCGAGGTCGTTGTGGCAATGCACGCTGAACACGGCCTTGTGGCTGTTCGGCGTGTGCTCGATGACGTACCTGATGAGCCGCCCGAATTCCTCGGGCTGGGCGTAGCCCACGGTGTCCGGCACGTTGATGGTGGTGGCCCCGGCGTTGATCACCGCCTCGAACACCCGCACCAGAAAGTCGGGGTTGGAGCGCGAGGCGTCTTCGGCGGAAAACTCCACGTTGCTGGTGTATTTGGCGGCATGGCGCACGGCAGCCACGGCCATTTCCACCACCTGGTCCGGTTCCTTGCGCAGCTTGTACTGCATGTGCACCGGCGAGGTGGCGAGAAAGGTGTGGATGCGCGGATTTTCGGCCACTTTCACGGCGTCCCATGCGCGGTCGATGTCGGCGGGCATGGCGCGGCACAGGCCCGCCACTTCCACGCCCTTCACGGCGCGGGCAATGGCCTGCACGGCCTCGAAGTCGCCCTGGCTGGATGCCGGGAACCCGGCTTCCATGATGTCCACACCCAGGGTTTCCAACTGGCGGGCCAGGCGGATCTTTTCCTGCAGGTTCATGGTGGCGCCGGGCGACTGTTCGCCATCGCGCAGGGTGGTGTCGAAAATGCGGATGCGACCGGATTCGATGGTCATGGTTCGTGCTCCTCTGGCTGCGGTCCGCGCCCGTTGTGGTTGGGGGCGGGACCATGGCGCTGATGCGCGGTCGTCACGTGCGGCGTGTGCGCCTGACGGATTGCTGCATCTGTTCGTTAGCTGCGCGCCGGCCCGGGAGACGGGACTCTGGCTGAGAGGAGGGTACACGTCCGCCCGGGAACGGCGGGCGTTCCTGACACGGAGGTACGGGGCGCTGCTACGACAACCCTAGGATAGGCTGCGTAGTAGCTTGTGATTGCGGCGGGGAATGATGACGAAGGTGTACACGGGACCAGAGATGAGGTAGCCCGCGAACACCAGGAAACCCAAGAGCTTGGGTTCGGAGGAGACGAGTACGAACAGCAGGATGGCGGTAACCATCGAGCTGAACGGATGGGCCTTGATGAGCCCGTATTCCTTGAAGGATGCGTAGCGCACGCGGCTTACCATGAGGAAGGCGAGCACAAAGGCGAGCGCAAGGCAGAAGCGCGGGAACATGACCGCGAGCTGGTCGGGCACGTAGGGGCTGAACAGCACCAGCGTGGCCACGGCGCAACCGGCCGCCGGAATGGGCAGGCCGATGAAGAACTTCTTTGAGGTGGTGGCGGTGGAGATGTTGAACCGGGCAAGGCGCAACGCCCCGCACACCGCGAACAGGAAGGCGGCGGCAATGCCGAGGCGACCGTACTGGTGCAGCTGCCACTGGTACATCATGAAGCCGGGTGCCACGCCGAAGGCCACCAGGTCGCACAGCGAATCGTACTGGACGCCGAATTCGCTGGCGGTGTTGGTGAGACGGGCCACCTTGCCGTCCAGACCGTCCATGAGGGCGCTGAACAGAATGGCCATGGCGCAGTCTTCGTACCGCCCGGAAACGGCCCACAACATCCCCAGGAAGCCTGCAAAGAGACTTGCCGTGGTGAAGAGGTTCGGGAGGATGTACACTCCCTTGTGGATCGGGCGGGCGGGCTGTTCCATGGCCTTGCGGCTGTCCTGTGCCTTTCTGCGGTCCGTGAACCGAAGGAATTGATGGGGGTTAGGCGTTGCGGCGCGCCACGATGGTCTGCCCGGCGAACACCTGTTCACCCACGTTCACCGACGGAGAATAGTCGTCCGGCAGGTAAAGGTCAACCCGCGAGCCGAAGCGGATCATGCCGAAGCGCTCGCCCCGGTCCAGCGTGTCGCCTTCATCGGTGCGGCACACGATGCGCCGGGCGATCAGCCCCGCAATCTGCACGAAGGTCCAGGCGGAGCCGCCGTCATCGGTCATCTGGTAGGCGCAGCGTTCGTTGTCAGTGGATGCCTTGTCCCAGGCAGCGTTCAGGAACTTGCCGGGATGATAGGCAATGCCGGTCACGGCGCCCGCCACCGGGGCGCGGTTCACGTGCACGCTGAACACGTTCATGAAGATGCACACCGCGGTGCGCGGCTGGCCGGTGAACGGGTCGGGCATGGTCTGCACGCGTACCACCTTTCCGTCGGCAGGGCTGACGGCAAGGCCGGGCGCGGTGGGGACGACCCGTTCCGGATCGCGGAAGAAGTGGCAGCAGAACCACGTCAGCAGCATGAACACGAAGCTGCCGGTGGCGCAGCCGAGCATGGCGAGGGAAAGCGTGACGAGGGCGCACAGGCCGATGGCCGGGACGCCTTCGGGGGTGATGCCGATGGAGGCTTTACGCATGTAGGGTACCGTTGGTTGCGGTGGTTTGCAGTGCGCCGGGGTCGCCGCGCGCGGCCCGCGTGCGGGCAATATGGCGGGAGTGTAGGCAAAAGCCGCCGTGCTGGCAACCTGCGGGCAACCGATGAGGTAATGGGACGGGGACGGGAATCGTTGGCGGAAGGGTAGCAATCGTCGAACGATCGGTAGGTTTACCCTTGGGCTGGCCTGCGCTGGTCGCCCGTACACCGCCGCGCCTCCAGCATGCGCGCCACCCGGCGCAGCAGCAACGGCGCCACAGCCAGCAGGCACAGGGTAAGTCCGGTGCGCAAGGAGATGATGTCCCCAAGGTGGCGGACGCGCCCCAGTTCCGCCCCGGCGTGCACGTAAAGGGCGTTCAGCGGCGCCATGCCGACCAGCGAGACCGTGGCGAAGGTGGAAAGGCGCATGGCGGTAACCCCGAACAGCAGGTTCACCAGCCAGTAAGGCATTACGGCCACGCAGCGCAGCCCCAGCAGGCACAGCGCGCCGGGAGAGAGGAGTCTGGGGCAGAGGGGATGTGCCCCGGCAGCATTCGCGGTGCCCGTCGCCGTGCCGCCGCTGCCTTCATTCGCCATGGCCGCGTCGATGCGGGTCAGTTGGCCGGGCCACAGGCGGCGCACCGTGCCGCGCAGCAGGTGGCGGGCGCTCAGGAAGGCCAGACAGGCCCCGACGGTGCTGGCCACGCTGACGGCGGCAAGGGCCACGCCAAAACCGAACACCGCCCCGCCGGTCAGGGTCAGGAACACCGCGCCGGGGATGGAGCAGGCGGTCATGGTCACGTAGCCCGCAATGTACGCGGCCACGCTGGTTACGGGGTGGCGGGCGTGCAGGTCCAGCAGCCGGTCGCGCAGGGCCAGGGTCTGGTCCGGGCCCGGAGTCGGAAGCTTGCCGGTAAGGAACAGCAGGGCAAGGCTGAGCAGCAGCAGGGCGGCCAGTGCTTTCAGGATGGGGCACCGTGTCCCTGTGTCGCGCGCTCCCTTTTTTGGGGCGGGGAGCGGGACACATGCGGCGGCAGGCCCGTCGTGTGCCCTGTCTCGGGGGTCGAGGGGGGCACGGGGGTCGAGGGGGCCGCGGGCTGGGGGTGGGGGGGGGCGACGGGGAATGCGCACGGGCGGGCCTGCCTGCCGGGGTGTGGGCGGCCTTTGCCAGGAAGAAAAACCGCCACGCGCAGCATGGGGGTGGCGCGTGGCGGAATGATGATGGCCCGGTGACGTAACGCGGTCGGGCACGGATGGACCCGGTCTGGCCCCCCGGCCCCTGGATTCAGTCAAAAATGACCAGGGGGTTATCCCGGCCAGCCCTCCGGCAGCGCCACCTGCGGGACCAGCGCGGCGAGATCCGTGCGGAAGGCATCGCGCCCGGTGAACAGCCGGGCATGGATGCCCAGCGCGGTGGCCCGGCCGATGTGCCCGGCGTTGTCGTCGAAAAAGGCCGCGTGCGCCGGGTCCACGCCCATGATGGTGGTAGCGTGGGTGAAGAAGCCGGGGTCGCGCTTGTTCAGCCCTTCGCGGAACGAATTGAACACCCGGTCGAAGTGGCGGTACACGCCGTGCGCCGCGTCGATTTCTTCCAGCCAGTTGGTATGGTCGCTCAGGATGGCCGCGCGCAACCCCGCGGCGCGCACCGCATCGGCGGCGCGCAGCATCTCTGGCCGCACGGTGAAGCGGCTCATGATTTCGGCGCGCAGGGCGGCGTCTGTGCCGGTCATGCCGGTGGCCGCGCGCACGGCGTTCCACCATGCGGCCTCGTCGGTCTGCCCGTTGACGTAGCCGGTGGCGTAGCACAGGTCGGTGGCCGTGCGCATGGTGGCTTCCGGGTCCAGGCCCTGGGCACGACCAATGGCGCGCAGGCCTTCGATAAAGCCTTCCTCGGCCAGCACGCCGCTGAAGTCGAAGAAGATGACGTCGATGTGGGGTGCGGCATTGCCGCGCGAGTGTGTCATGGGATATCCTTGAGGTCTGCGGGACCACGCCGTGCTTGCGGCGCGGCGCCCCGGTTTCCGGATGCCGTCGCCCCCGTGCGCCGGAAAGGCGTTGCGGGCGCGGGCGGCAACCCGTTCAGGATAACCACGCGGAGGCAAAGCGCAATGGAAGAATCCACGAGGTCTGCATCCACTGTATCTGTTACCTCAGCCTCGTTCATCGGGGATTCCGGTCCGGCGCATCCCGCTGGCGGTGATGACCGGCTGCGGGTGGGCATCAGTTCGTGCCTTATGGGCAACAAGGTGCGCTTCGACGGCGGGCACAAGCACGATCCGTACATTACCGGCACCCTTGGCCAGTACATGGACTTCGTGCCGGTCTGTCCGGAGGTGGAATGCGGCATGCCCGTCCCGCGCGAGGCGCTGCGGCTGGTGGGCGACCCGGCCAGCCCGCGCCTGGTCACGGTGAAGGGCTACGAGGACTGGACGGAGCGCATGCGCGCCTTTGCCCTGCGCCGGGTGGAACAACTGGCCGCCGAACGACTGGATGGATTCATCTTCAAGCGGGCCTCGCCCTCCAGCGGCATGGAGCGGGTCAAGGTGTACGCCGACCACGACCCCCGCGAGGTTCCGGAAGGTGCGGGCCGCGTCGATACTGCACGCATCAATCTGGGGCCACCGCAGGAAAAGGGCGTGGGCATTTTTGCCCGCGTGTTCATGGACCGCTTTCCGCTGTTGCCCACGGAAGAGGAAGGCCGCCTGAACGATCCGCGCCTGCGCGAAAACTTCATCGAGCGGCTGTTCGTCATGCGCCGCTGGCGCGCCCTTGCGGAAGCGGGCCTGACGCGCGGCGGTCTTGTGGATTTTCATACCCGGCACAAGCTGTTGCTGATGTCGCATTCGGTGGAGCACTACCGCGCGCTGGGCAGGCTGGTGGCCCATGCGGCCAGCCACGACCCGGCAGACCTGGCCCGCGACTACCTGACCGGCCTCATGGACGGGCTGCGCCTGCCCGCCACCACGGCCAAGCACGCCAACGTGCTGCAACATTGCATGGGGTATTTCAAGCGGGTGCTGACCCCGGACGAAAAGCTGGAAATGCTGGAGGTCATCCAGCGCTACCGCAAGTTGCAGGTGCCGCTGGTGGTGCCGGTAACCCTGCTGAACCACTACGTGCGCAAGTATGGCGAGCCGTATCTGGCCGGTCAGTTCTACCTGAACCCGCACCCGGTGGAACTGAAGCTGCGCAACCACGCGTGAAGGGTGATGGGGGCGGGGCCGCATGTCGGCCTGCGTCCCCCTTTCGTTCCCTCTGTCCCGGTTCTGCCCCGCCCGGTCCCATCCTTCCCCCCGTCCGGACCCACGCCCCCATCTTGCCATCCGCCGTTCCGATGACGATATATCCGGGGCACGTCCCTGTCCGATAGTCCGGTAACCGCCGCCAGGCTCCGTCCCGCCGCGCGGGCGGAAGGGCGGCGTATTCCGCAAGCTTTCGTATTCCCCTTCCCCGGCTTCTCCCTGCCCCTTCTGTTTCCCCTGCCGCACCACTCGCCCCGCGCGTCACGCACGCATTCCCAATATGCTTCCCACGGAGGTCGCCTCATGGACCCGGTAACCCATCTTGCCAGCGGCGCGCTTGTGGCCATGGCCCTGCCCGATACCCGGCGCAGCCGCTGGTTCATGCCCTTTGCCCTCATCTGCGCGGTGCTGCCCGACGTGGACGTGTTCTTCGGCGCGACGCCGCTGGCCTATCTGACCGTGCACCGGGGCATCACCCATTCCTTCGCCGGGGGCGCGGTCATGGCCCTGCTGATGGCCCTGCTGTTCCTGCCGCTGCTGCGGCGTGCTCCGCGCGATACCGTCGGCAGCGGCGGCGTGCATACCTGGGGCTATGTCCGCTACGCCCTGACGGCGTACGCGCTGATACTGCTGCACATCTTTCTGGACTGCATCACCACCTATGGCACGCAGGTGTTCCTGCCTTTTTCCGACTACCGGGTGGCCCTGCCCGCCGTGTTCATCATCGACCCGATCATGACACTGGTGATGCTGGCGTGCATCGTGGCGGCCATGGGCCGCGCGCATCGGCGCACCTTTGCCGCGCTGGGCCTGGCCTGGACCCTGCTGTGGCCCGGCGCCTCGCTGGCGGTGCAGCAGCGCGTGCAGTCCGGCCTGGTGGCGAAGCTGGCGGCCCAGCCCGTGCCGCCCGTGTCGGTGGCGGTAATCCCCGAGGCGCTGGCCCCGTTCAACTGGAAGGTGGTGGTGGACGATGGCCGCCGCTACGGCATGGCCCGCTACCAGTTGCTGAACCCGGACGCGCCGCTGGCCTTCGAACTGTTCGAAAAGGCGGACCCGGTGCTGTACCGCCGTCTGTCCGAGGCGGAGGAACTGTTCCGCGTGTATGGCCGTTTTGCCATGTTCATGACCCAGGAAACCCGGCAGGAGAACGGCGCCCCCGTGATCGCCTACCGCGATCTGCGCTTTGCCAGTACGGTGCCGTTCATGCGTATGCTGCGCGGCGAGGGCGTTCCCTTTCAGTTGTGGGCCCGCCTTTCCGCCGACGGACGGCTGGAAGGGTTCCGCTTCGTGCAGGGGCGCGCTGCAGGGGGCAACGACGGCGGCGGGGCTGGTGGAACTGGCGGGACTGATGGGACTGGCGGCGACTGGGTGCCCGTGACGCGCTGAAGGCGGCATGGTCGCGCATACGGACCGATGAAATGTGTCCACCCCCCTTGTCACAGGGAGGGCGACGCGATATTAATGGAATATTGGGGAGAAGGGCGTGGTGACGCCATGCGGCAACAGCAAAGAATGCACCCGCAACGTCCCTATGGCAGGGCGTGGAATGTGTCGGCGCAGTGCCGAGCACGCATATAACATGCCGCCAGAAAACATGTTTCGCACATGGGGTTGCCGCATCGGGGTTCCGGGGCGCGCGCGGCGGCCCCGCACCGACACGCCATGCCCCGCACGGACAGGTCCGACTGGAGGTCCACGTGAACAAGAGCGAACTGGTACGAGCGCTTGCCGAAGAGCACGAACTGCCTGTAGAGGACGCCACCGTGGTGGTGAACACCTTCTTCGACTGCGTGCGCGACGCGCTGCTGGAAGGTGACCGCGTGGAGATTCGCGGCTTCGGTTCGTTCAAGATCAAGGGCTATCGCGGCTACAAGGGCCGCAACCCCAAGACCGGCGATTCCGTGGCGGTGCCGCCCAAGCGGTTGCCCGTGTTCCGCGCCGGAAAGGAATTGAAGGACATCCTGAATCCGTAGGATTCGGGGGCGCGGGAACCTTTGCTTTCGTCATAGGTGGGGCGGCGCGCAAGGCGTCGCCATGCGGGCGGTTGCGCTGCCGGTCGGGGGGCTGGCTGCGTGAGCGCTCGCGTTTGGTTTGGGCAAGGATGCATATCGGGGATGCGTGCCGCCCGGCGGGCGGCGCAGGGGGATATGATGGGCAACGGTACGCAAGACACCTACGGGCACAGGGCATGTCCTGTCCCGGCAGCCATGCCGCGCGAGCTGGCGGAAGAACGGCTGCGCCATCTGCACCTGCGCATCGGCGAGGGCATCGTGGCGCGTCGCCCGGCCATCATCGCCACGGTGCTCGGCTCGTGCGTGTCCGCCACGTTCTTCCATCGGACCACGGGGCTTGCGGGCATCTTTCACGCCATGCTGCCCACGGCGGAAGGCAGCCGCGACCACGACTGCAACCCCTGCAAGTACGTGGACACCGCCGTGGAGGCGGTGCTGGCCCATTTCCTGCGCAAGGGCGTGCCGGTCATCGAGATCGAAACCAAGCTGTTCGGCGGCGCCTTCAGCATGAACACCGAAGAAAAATCGCTGGTGCGCTCGCTGGTGGATGTGGGGGGCCGCAACGTGCAGGTGGCCCGCGACCTGCTGCACGCCAGGGGCCTGGTGGTGTCCGGCGAACACGTGCTGGGCGAACGGGGCCGCAAGCTGCTGTTTCACGCGGGCACCGGCGAGGTGTGGGTGAAGCTGCTGCGGCGCAGCCTGGCCGAACAGGGGCGTGGCGCGGGAAGGCCCGCGCGGGGACGCCATGCCGAACCCCCGGCGTGGTCGTACGACGCCCAGCCGGAGCCGTGGCCCGGCCCCTTCCCGCTTGGCGAATCGGGCAAAGAGGAAGGTTCGGACGAGCCGGGCGGACAGGCCGGATAGCCAGCGTCGGCTAGTTCACGCCGGACACGTTGGGCCGGACAGCGTGCACCGGG
Source organism: Nitratidesulfovibrio termitidis HI1 (assembly GCF_000504305.1). NCBI lineage: Bacteria > Pseudomonadati > Thermodesulfobacteriota > Desulfovibrionia > Desulfovibrionales > Desulfovibrionaceae > Nitratidesulfovibrio > Nitratidesulfovibrio termitidis. Next base: position 2,284,830 of record NZ_KI632512.1, on the reverse strand, counting down.
CAGCGTGCACCGGGCAGCGTGCACCGGGCAGCGTGCACCGGGCAGCCCACCTCGGATTTCGTCTTCCGACTGCGCCGCCTCCATTTCACCGCCCGTTCCCGCCGCGCGCCCGCGCACGCTGGCCTTGCCGCCGGAAATGGGCTACGAGCGGGGGCAGACCCCCATTCCCACGCACCCGCACGCCGGACCCCTGCCGCATGAAGATCGTCTTCTGCATCGACGACAACCCCCGCTACCTGCTGATGATGCGTGCCGCCGTGCGCTCGCTGCGACGTCTGCACGGCGATGCGGCCCCCTGCGTGTGCGTGTACGGCGGCAGCAACCCGGCGGTGATGGACGCGGTGCGCGCGGAAGGGGTGCAGCTTGCCCGGCACACCCCGGTCATCGGCGTGCACAACGCCCCGCCGCAGTTCCACCGCTGCATCGGCGCGTTCCTGAAGCTGGAACTGGCCCTGCTGCCGGAACTGGCCGACGACGAGTACGTGCTGTACTGCGACGCCGACGTGTACTTTCATCAACCGATTCTGGGTGACGCTGCATCCGGCGGGGCGGAGCATATCCGCCCGCAGTACATGGCCATGGCCCGCGAGGCCACGGCCCCCTTCCACCACACCCACGAACAGCTGGACTACGAATGGCGGGGCCGCCGCTACGTGGTGCCGCTGCCCTTTCCCATCTGGACCTTCAGCAGCGGGGTGGTGCTGTTCAACCTTGCCCGGCTGCGGCGGCACGGCCACATCCACAACTTTCTGGCCTTCTGCGTGCAGAACCTGCACCGCATCGGCAACCTGGACCAGTCGCTGCTGAATTACTTCTTCGGCAAGCGGGTGACCAAGCTGGACCCTTCGTGGAACTGCCCGCCCTACCGGGCCGACGCGCTGACGCGGGCGCGCATCGTGCACTTTCACGGTCCCAAGCCGTGGGACACCAAACCCGCGCTGTGGAAGGACCTGCGCATCAACCACTACATGGAATTCCGCCGCCGCTGGCTGGACCTGCTGACGCCGGAAGAGCGCGAGCAGGCCGCCGCGTGGGAGGCGGCGGGGTAGCATTCCGCAGGGCGCCCGCGAACGCGGGGCGCGCCAGATCGACACCTCCCGATGCGCCGTCCGCCAGACGGCATTCCTGCCTCGGGCGATTCCCGTGATTTCAGGCCGTCCGTTCCCGCAGCCCCCGTATCCTCTCCCCAGCCAGCCGCACCACCAAGCTTTCCCGGTGTCTCACCTTGCTGTCCGCATCTGCCATCATTCGGGCAGATGCCGGTACCACACGTTCATGCTTTCCAGCCCGCCGCCGATGTTGGTGTTGTTGTGCAGGGTGCCCGCCAGGGTGTACCCGGCCCGCGCGAACACCACGTTCATGGCGTGGCTTTCGGCCCGGGCGATGGTGTAGGCGGTAAGGATGCCCATGCGGCGCACCCGTTCTTCCATGTGTCGCAGCAGGCGCAGGGCGGCCCCCCGTCCGCGTGCCTCGGGCCGGGTGGCGAAGTCGGTCATCTCGGCGCACCGCCATGCCATGTCCACTTCCGCAGAGGCGGCGGCCAGCAGGTCGTTCCCCCGGGTCGGCCCGGAATCATGTCCGTGCAGGTCGTCGCCGTCCGCAATGCCGTGGAACAGCACCCCTTCGGCCATGGACCGGGCAAGGTACGCCGGGTCGTGCACGGGAAAGGGATAGGTGGCGAAGGTGGCCGCGTACAGGCGGGCCAGCGCGGGGGCGTGGTCCGGATTCAGTTCGATCACCCTTCCCGTCTTCGGTTTCGGTTCAATTTCCTGCGTTCCGCTGGTGGCGTCGGACGGCTGGCTGCCGTGCCGTGCGCATGCCGTACCTTGTTCCAGCCCGGCTCTCCTGGCATTGGCCAGGGCCAGCACCTCGCACAGCAGTCCGGGGCGGCGCGGCACGGCACGCGCGTCCCACAGGTGCCGCCCCATGAAGCATCCGGCTGTGCGCCCCCGGCACATTCCCGGCACACGGGCCTCCACGGCAAAGCCCCGCGCCAGAAAACGATGGGCCGCGTGCTCCGGCACCCGCGCGAACAGCCGGGTGTAGCCGTGGTACGCCGCCAGTTCCTCCATCCGGTCGATGATGCTGGTCGTACCGGGTAGGCCTGATAGGCCGGGCAGGCCGGGCAGGTCGGACTCGTCCAGCTTCATCAGGTAGACCCGGTCATTGAGCGGTCCGTGCTGGAGCAGCGAGCGTCCGTGGCGGATTACCTCGTCAGGCCGCGCCCTGTCCGGATGTGTACGGTCCGGATGTGTCTGGCCCGGTCGTGTCCTGTCCGGTCGTGTCTGGTCCGGCTGCACCCGGACGGAATCCGCCGCATCAGGACGCATCGCGCCTGCGCTCCATGCGTTCATTGTCAGACGGGGTCAGGCTGCGGGTGTCGTCCCAGTCGGAGAGCAGCTTTTCCACGCCCACGGCATGGCCGGGCACGTCGCCCGCGTGCAGTTGCAGGGCGCAGTCGCCGCACCGCAGGTCGCAGCGGGCCGGGGTGTAGTCGTCCGGCTCGTGATAGGTGGTGATGACCCCCTCGTAGTTGCGCAGCACCACCTTGCCCGCGCCCCACGCCACCACGTAGTTGGGCATGACCGGTATCTTGCCGCCCCCGCCGGGGGCGTCCACCACGTAGGTGGGCACGGAAAAGCCGCTGCAATGGCCGCGCAGGCTTTCCATGATCTCTATGCCCTTGCCCACCGGGGTGCGGAAATGCGCCAGCCCTTCGGAAAGGTCGCACTGGTACAGGTAGTAGGGGCGCACCCGGTTGCGCACCAGCTTCAGGTTCAGGGAGCGGATAATCCGGGGGCAGTCGTTCACTCCGGCCAGCAGCACGGTCTGGTTGCCGAGGGGGATGCCCGCGTCGGCCAGGCGGCGCAGGGCGCGGCTGGCGTCGGGGGTGATTTCGCGCGGGTGATTGAAGTGGGTGTTCAGCCACAGCGGGTGATGGGTGCGCAGCATGTCCACGAGGTCGCTGGTGATGCGGAAGGGCAGCACCACCGGCATGCGGGTGCCGATGCGCACCACCTCCACGTGGTCGATGGATTCCACCTCGGTCAGCAGCCAGTCGAGCATGTCGTCGGACAGCATCAGCGGGTCGCCGCCGGACAGCAGCACGTCGCGCACCTGCGGGGTATTGCGGATGTACTCCAGCCCTCGTTCCAGGTCGCCGCGCGAGGGGATGGAGTCCACGTCGCCCACCTTGCGCTTGCGGGTGCAGTGGCGGCAGTACATGGAACAGGTGTTGCTGACGTGGAACAGCACCCGGTCGGGGTAGCGGTGGGTGATGCCGGGGGCCGGGCTGTCGCTGTCCTCGTGCAGGGGGTCGGCCATGTCGTGCGGCCCTATGACCATTTCGCCGGGCGAGGGGAAGGATTGCAGGAACACCGGGTCGGTGGCGTGGTTTTCCGTGTCGATGAGCGACAGGTAATAGGGCGTCACCGACATGGGAAAGCGCTCCAGCGTGCGTTCGTGCAGTTGCCGCTGTTCGGGGGTGAAGCGAATGCCCAGCGCCCGTTCGAAATCGGCCACGCTGCGCACGGCGTTGCGGATGTGCCAGCGCCAGTCGTGCCAGCGCGGGTCGTCGGTCATGTCGCCAAGCTGGGCCGCCGGGGCGGTTCGCGAGGTGCCGGGGTGATGGTGCAACGTGGGTATGTTCAAGGAAGCCTCCTTTGTCGGGGGTGAATGGGCCGGACGCGGATGCGCCCGATGCGCTCCGCCCGGACCTTGACGTCCATGGCCTGCTGCGCCAGCGCCGGATGTATGGGGCCGTGACAGGCCTGACGGGCAGGCCGGGCGCGGGCCGGGCGCGGGCCGGGCGCGGGCCGGGTGCGGGCCGGATGCAAGGCCAGGTGCTAAGCCGGGTGCTAGGACCAGCTAAAGGATCTGCCCCAGAAAGCGGCGGGTGCGTTCCATGGCGGGCTCGTCGAATATCTGGGCGGGCGGCCCCATCTCCACGATGGCCCCCTCGTCCATGTAGGCCACCACATCAGCCACTTCCCGCGCAAAGCCCATTTCGTGGGTCACCACCATCATGGTGGTGCCTTCGTCGGCCAGCCCGCGCATGACGGCCAGCACCTCGCCCACCAGTTCCGGGTCCAGGGCCGACGTGGGTTCGTCGAACAGCATCACGTCGGGCTGCATGGCCAGGGCGCGGGCAATGGCCACGCGCTGCTTCTGCCCGCCGGAAAGGGTGGCGGGGTAGGCGTCGGCCTTGTCGGCAAGCCCCACGCGATCCAGCAGGCCCAGCGCCATGTCGGCGGCCTGTGCCGCGGGCATGCCGCGCACCTGGGTTGGCCCCTCCATGACGTTGCCAAGGGCGGTCATGTGCGGGAACAGGTGAAAGTGCTGGAACACCATGCCCACGCGGGCACGCAGGGCGTTGATGTAGCGTTCGTCGCCGCGCACAGGCTCGCCCGAGATGCGGATTTCGCCCTCGTCGTGGGTTTCCAGCCGGTTCACGCAGCGCAGCAGGGTGCTTTTGCCGGAGCCGCTGGCGCCGATCAGCACCACCACGTCGGACGGCATGACCTGCAGGTCCACGCCGCGCAGCACGTGAGTGTCGCCGAACCACTTGTGCAGTCCCTGTATGTCGATGACGGGCGTTGTGCCCGATGTGCCAGATATGCCCGTTGTCGCTGCTGTGGATGCTGTGACGGTATCGTTCATGGCGCCTCCTTTCGGGGCCTGCGCCGTGTCGTGTGCGAGGGGGGCGGAAGCAGCATCAGCGGACGCCGCCTCAGGCCCCGGACACGCCAAGGCGCGCCTCCAGCCTGCCCAGCAGCCAGCTGAACAGGGCGGTGTAGAACAGGTAGAACATGGCGGCCACGGCCAGCATTTCCATCATCAGGAAGTTGGACGAGGCCAGTTGCTGCGCCTTCAGCAAGAGTTCGTTGATGGTGATGGTGCTGGCCAGCGACGAATCCTTGAGGGCGATGATGAACTGGTTGCCCAGCGCGGGAATGGCCCGCCGCAACGCCTGCGGCAGCACGATGCGCACCATGGCCCGGTGCCGGGTCATGCCCAGGCTGCGGGCGGCTTCCATCTGCCCGGCGGAAATGGAGATGATGGACCCCCGGAAGATTTCCGCCACGTAGGCCCCGTTGTGGATGCCCAGCGCCAGCACGGCAGAGGTCAGCGCGCTGAAGCCCGCCAGCCCCCGCAGGCCGAAGTAGATGAACAGCAGTTGCAGCAGCAGCGGCGTGCCCCGGATAAGGTAGATGTAGGCGCGCATGGGCAGTTGCAGCCACCACCGGCCGGACAGGCGCAGCAGCGCGGCGGCCAGCCCCAGCGCCGTGCCCAGCAGGATGCCCAGCACGGTGATTTCGATGGTCATCCATGCGGCGGGCAGGAAGTAGGGCAGGTAGTGGACCACGGCGTTCAGGTCGAAGTTCATGGCGCCTGCCTCCCGTATCCGGCGGTTGCGGCATCAGGGCTGGGGGCGATGAGGGCGATGGCAGGGATGGGGCGAGCGGGGCGGGGAGCGCGGGCTGTGGCGTCGCGTTGAGCGTAACGCCGGTCATGGTGATGGTCATGGCGATGGTCATGGGGCCGGTCGTCACATCTGACGCCACGGCGCGCGCGCCCCGCCCGGCCTAGCGTTTGGTGATGTCGCTGTGCAGCCATTTTTCGCTGAGCCTGCTCAGGGTTCCGTCGGCGTGCATGGCGGCAAGGATGCGGTCCACCTCTGCCCGCAGGGTGTCGTCACCCTTGCGGAAGGCCACGGCAATGTCCTCGCGGCGCAGCGGCGAACCCAGCGCCGTCACGTCGAACTTGCCGCCCTGCATGGCGGTGACGCCTACCACGCGGTCGGTGATCACCCCGTCCACCACACCGGTGGAAAGTTCCATCAGGGTCTGGTTGTCATCCTTGTACAGGCGCACCTCGCCCGCGCCGAGGGCCTTGGCGTCGTCGGCAAAGGTGGTGCCGGTGACCACGCCGATGGTCTTGCCCGCGAGGTCGGCGGGCGTGGCGAACGGCGCGCCCTTGCGCACCATGAGCTGCGCGCCCGAATAGTAGTAGGGCGTGGAGAAATCGACGACCTTGCCGCGCTCTTCGGTCACGGCCATGCTGCCCAGAATGCCGTCGTACGCGCCGGAACGCAGCCCCTCGATGATGCCGCTCCAGTCAGTGGTGACCGGGGCCGAGGTGACGCCAAGGCGTTTGGCCACCTCGGCGGCCACATCCACGTCAAAGCCGGTGAGGGTGTTGGTGGTGTCGTAGAAGTTGAAGGGCGGATAGCCGCCGCTCATGGCAAAGCTGATCTTTCCTGCCTTCTTCACCCGTTCCAGCCCGGTGGGCGGGGGGCTGGAACAGGCCGTGAGGGCCAGCACCAGCAGGGCCAGCAGCGAGATCAGGGAAAATAGTCGCGGCAGCGGCGATGGGCCGGGCCGCAGGAGCGCCGCCTGGGTGGGGATGTTCATGGATGCTCCTTTGTTGATGGTGATTGGATGGTTGGAGCGGAAATGACGAGTGTGATGCACGCATTGCCGCATTGATGGCGTGGGAATGGCGATGGCATGAACTGCATGGTCGCCACATGCGTTTGCCGGATGGTCATCGATGCTTGGTTGCAGCGTGCGTATCCGTGGGGATTTTTTCAGAGTGCTGCGGCGTGAATGGCGAACAGTATCGCATCATGCCGCAATGCTGGCATGATGCGTCATGACTGGCAAGAGGGGGATATGGGTTACGTGTCGGGTATGGCGGCATACCCGATGGGGGAGGTGTTTGCGCTGCTGCGGGGAAGGGGGGGAAGGCTGGTGGATTGGGCCGGGCGGGCCGGGTGGGGCGGAACGGAGCGGGTCGGGGCGGACGGGGCGGGCGTCAGGAAAGGGGGGCGTCAGCGCGAGGGGGCCCAGGCTCAGAGCAGCGACGGCCCCTGTTGCAGGTGGGTTTGCAGCGACGTGGTGCTGCCGCGCAGCCCCAGCTTCTTGCGGATGTTCTTGCGATGGGTCTGGGCCGTTTCGAACGAGATGCCCAGCAGGTCGGCTATTTCCTTGCCGCTGCGGCCAAGCTGGATCAGGCGGCACACTTCCAGTTCGCGCGGGGTCAGGCCCAGCAGCGCAAGGTCGTTTCCGCCGTCCGCCCCGTTGGCCTCGTTGATCCCGCCCAGTCTGCCCAGTCCGCCCGATCCGTTTGCTCCGTTCGGTTCGCCCATCATGCCCACCAGCTGTTCGGCAAGGATGTTGCGGTAGCCTTCGCGCACCTCTGCGGTTTCGGCGCGGGCAATCTTGTCCAGCGCGGGCAGCATGCGCCGCTTCATGCGGGTGTGCAGGGTGCGCAGCATTTCCTGCCGTTCTTCTTCCACGGACCGCAAGACCTGGCGCAGGGCGATGTTCATCTCCTTTACCTCGGCCATGCGGTCGCGCAGCGAATCCTGCAATTCCACGCGTTCGGACAGGTCGTGCAGGATAAGCTGGAACAGGCTGCCGCCCTGAAAGGCGATGCGGCGCAGGGTGGCCTCTGCCGGAAAAGTGGCGCCTTCGCCGTCGCGGGCGGCCAGCGTGCGCGTCCACTGCTTGTTGGGGGGCAGCGTACGCATGGCCTTGCGCACCATGGGGCGCGCCCGCCGCGCCAGCAGCGCGTCCACGGCGGTGCCCGCGAATTCCGTCCCGTCCGCCCCATCTGGTCCGGTCGGTCCGGTCGGTCCGGCCGGTCTGGCCGGTCCGGTCGGTTCGGCTGGTCCCGTTGGGGCTGGTCCGTCCGGCTCTGCGGGCTCGGCCCGCGTGTCCCCGGCGTGCCTGCGCAGGGCTGCCGGGTTGGCGGCAATGATCACGCCGTCCTCGTTCATCAGGAAGGTGGCGTCCTTGGCGGTGTCGAACAGCGCGTTGAACAGGGTGACCGAATCGGCCCAGGCCGAGATGTGGTCGTGCAGGCGCTGCTCGTAGCGCCGGTAGAGCGCGTGCATGGAGTGGTTGTCCGTGGCCACGACCACCAGCCCGCCCTGCGGGGCGATGGCCGGGGGCAGGGGCATGATGCGCAGCAGAAAGGTGCGCCCGGCGCGGTGAATTTCGTGGATGGACAACGGGGGGTAGCGGCGCAGCGCGTCGTCCGCCGAGCGGCCGCCAAGCCCCAGAGCCTTCCAGAACGACTGGCCGGGACGAGGCGGACTGCCCGCGCAGGCAATGGGATGCCCGCGTACTTCCAGTATGATGCCGCGTGCATCGGTGAGAAGGACAAGGTCTTTCCATGCATCGACAACCTGCCCCGGCGTGGCGGGGGCAAGCTGGCGCGGCGTGGATGATGATTTGCGGGTAGTGTTGGGCATTGTGCAGTGTGGTACTACCCGCTGTGCTGTTTGGCAAGCATGGATGATGCGGTGGCAATGCGTCGTTCATTTGCCAGAATGTCAGGGATTGAGATGCTGTTGCGGTGTGTTGCTTGTGCTGTGAGACGTCCAGATGACGGCCCGTTGGCGGCTTTCGTCACTCCCCGTATCACCCCTGCCCCGCCTTCCCTGCTGCCATCGGTGCGCAACCCTGTTATGGTGGTCCCATGTCGCGGCATGGTCCGGCCCGCGCTTCTGTGCCGCCCTGTACCGTTGCCGACCGTTCCGCGCCGTGCCGTAACCATCGCCGCCATCCCACAGCCCGGCCCGCCGCCGGATGAAGGAGTTTCGCATGTCGTCCCAGCCGACCGCCTCGACTGCTGCCCCCGCCGTCCATACCGCCGATAGCCTGCGCGGGCTGTTTCCCGTGGCCGGGCAGCCTCTGCCGGAAGCCGCCCACGCCTTTGCGCCCATAGAGCAGCGCACCTGCCTTATCGACGGCAAGCTGGAGGAATGGCCCGGCGAGATGCAGCAGGTATTTTCGCCCATTGGCGAGACCGACGCTGCGGGCGGCTTTACCCCGCGCCTGTTGGGCCGCTGCCCCATCCTTGACGAGGCCGCCGCACTGCGCGCCGTGGACGCCGCCGACCGCGCCTGGGCCGACGGCATGGGCGCATGGCCCACCATGGGCGTGGCCGAGCGCATCCGCCACGTGGAGGATTTTGCCCGGCGCATGGCGGCGCGGCGCACCGACGTGGTGCGCATCATGATGTGGGAAATCTGCAAGTCGTGGCAGGACGCCAGCGGCGAATTCGACCGCACCATGGAGTACCTGCGCGACACCATCGACGCGCTGAAGGATCTGGACCGCGCCTCGTCGCGCTTCGTCATAGAGAAAGGCATCTACGCGCAGATTCGCCGCGCGCCGCTGGGGCCGGTGCTGTGCATGGGGCCGTACAACTACCCGCTGAACGAAACCTTCTGCACGCTGATGCCCGCGCTGATCATGGGCAACCCGGTCATCGTGAAAACGCCGCGCCTGGGGCGGCTGCTGTATTCGCCGCTGATGGAAGCCTTCCGCGATGCGTTCCCCGCCGGGGTGGTCAACATCCTGCACGGCGACCGGCGCATCGTGAAGCCCATCATGGCGTCGGGCCGCATCAACGTGCTGGCGTTCATCGGGTCCAGCACGGCGGCGGACGCGCTGCGCCTGGCCCACCCGCACCCGCACCGGCTGCGCTGCGTGCTGGGGCTGGACGCCAAGAACGCGGGCATAGTGCTGGACTGCGCGGACATGGACCTGACCGTGGCCGAGGCGCTGCAAGGCTCGTTCTCGTTCAACGGGCAGCGCTGCACCGCGCTGAAGATGCTGTTCGTGCATCAGAAGCGGCTGGATGAATTCCTGGCCCGCATGGACGAGGGCATCCGCAAGCTGCGCATCGGCATGCCGTGGGACGAAGGGGTGCGCATTACCCCGCTGCCGGTGCCCGGCAAGTCCGCCTATCTGGACGACCTGGTGCGGGACGCCGCCGCGCACGGCGGCAAGGTGGCCAACAGCGGCGGCGGCACCCACGCCGAAACCCTGTACCACCCCACGGTGGTCTGCCCGGCCACGACGCAGATGCGCGTGTACCACGAGGAGCAGTTTGGCCCGGTGATACCCGTCATCCCCTTCACGGACATAGAAACGCCAGTGCGCTACGTGGTGGGGTCGCAGTACGGGCAGCAGCTGAGCATTTTCGGCAACGACCCGGACGACGTGGCCCGGCTGATCGACCCCATGGTCAACCAGGTGTGCCGGGTGAACATCAACAGCCAATGCCAGCGCGGGCCGGACACCTTTCCCTTTACCGGCCGCAAGGATTCCGCCGAGGGCACCCTTTCGGTCAGCGATGCGCTGCGCTGCTTCTCCATCCGCACGCTGGTGGCCGCCAAGGGCAGCGACGCCAACAAGGAGATTCTGACCAGCATCATCCGGGACAGGCGGTCGAATTTCCTGTCGAACGATTTCATATTGTAGGGGGACTGGCGACTGCGGGCGTAAGTCTGGGAGAGCGGGGCGCTGCCCCGCACCCCTGTAGCTCTGCTGTCCTCATCCGTAAGGTTCGCGCTGCGCGCTCACCAACGGCTGAGGCAAGGGGGCCGCGCGCGTTGCGATCGCCATCCGTAAGGCTCGCAAGCGCGCCTAACGGCTGCCGTCCCCTTGACCCCTTTTAGGGGGTAAGGGGTTTCAAATCAAAAGGCCTGCCGTATACGGCAGGCCTTTTGGCGTTTCGGAGAAAGGGGGAGCGAGGGGGGCTGGAGGTGCGGAGGCACGGCGGACGGCTCCCCGCTACCCTGCACCGAGCCAGACTTACTGCCCCTTGCGTTCCTGCAAGTGCCTGCCGAGCACCGTCTTGATGAGCGCCTGCCGCGAGACGCCAAGGATCTTGGCCTCCTTGTCCAGCGCGTTCACCATCCACAGCGGAAAGTCCACGTTCACGGTCTTCTTCTCGCGGTTGGGATGGCGGATGGCGCTGGTATCCAGAAAGGCGGTGATGTCCTCGCCCTCGTCAAAACGGCGGTCGAATTCTTCAGTGGAAATTTGCTTGGACATACAGTGCCACCTCCTCTTTTCTTGCCCGTCGCACGGATATGATGCGCACGGCCTGGCCCCGGTCAGTGATGACGGCGGCCCAGCACTGGCCTGCCAGATTTCCGATGGCCAGCCTGCGCGGCTCCGGGCCGCTTACCCTGCTGGGAATTTCAATCAGGTACGGGTCGTCCCACAGCGCCTTGGCGGCCTCGAAGTCGATACCGTGCTTTGCCTTGTTGGCGTCGCTTTTTATGGGATCGTACTCGAACAGCATATGAAAAGGGTATCCAATCCATACCCCTTGTCAAGGCGGGACAGAAAATGAAAAGGCCCCCGCTGGGAGGGCCATGGGGCCGTTCTTGCGAACAACACCCTGCGGCGCGTCACCTTCCAGGGAAGGGAGAGGCAGCCTTGTTGTGACTTGACAATTGGCTATTATGTGTTTTTTGACGTAGCGTCAACATTCGTAAAGAAAAGGGGCACGACGATATGCAGCAGGTTCCTTACATTCTTGGGCTTGACCTTGGCGCGGCATCCATCGGTTGGGCGTTGCTGGCCGCTGGTAACGACGGCGAACCAGTGGGTGTGCTGCGTTCCGGGGTGCGACTGTTCGAGATGGGGTGCGCGGGCGATATGGACAAATTCCAGCGCGGCAAGGAGGAAAGCCCCAACGCCGCCCGCCGCGCCGCCCGGCAGATGCGCAGGCAGCACCGCCGCAAGGCGCGCCGCCGTCAGCGCATTCTTGTGCTCATGCAGAAGTATGGGCTGCTGCCGCCGGGGAACGTGCGCGACACCAACGCGCGCAATGCCTTTTTCAACACTCTGGATGCCGCACTGCTGGACCAGTGGCTGAATCGCCACGCGGCCTCCTGTTCTCCCGCAGAGGCAGAACGGCTGTCTTGCGACCCGGATTTTCTGCATGTCTTCCCTTATCGGCTGCGCGCGGATGGGCTGACCCGCCCGCTTTCCGCCCATGAATTCGGACGGGCCGTCTACCAGCTTGCCCAGCGGCGGGGCTTTCTCAGCAACCGCCGCACGGAGGCGGAAGAGGACGAGGAACTCGGCAAGGTCAAGACGTCCATCAATGGCCTTCAGGCGGAAATGGATGCCGCCGGGGCGGAGACGCTGGGCCAGTACCTTGCCGGGCTGGCGCCGTCCGTGTCGCGTATCCGGGGGCGTTACACCAGCCGCGACATGCTGACACAGGAATTCGACCTGCTGTGGGAACGCCAGCGCGCCCTGCACCCCGCGCCGTACCCGGCGCATCTGCGCGAGGCTGCCCGCAACGCCCTGTGCGACGCCATTTTCTACCAGCGCCCCCTGAAGGTGCAGGCAAACCTTGTGGGGTTCTGCGAGTTGGAACCCGGCGAACGGCGTGCACCCAAATATGCGGACGAAGCGCAGGAATTCCGCCTGCTCCAGCGGTTGAACGACCTTGTATGGTACGACAAACAGCTTGTGCCGCACAGGCTGGCGGACAACCCGGAACAGTATGCGCGGCTGCGCGATGCCATGCTGCGGGCGGATTCCATGACCTTTCCGGCCATGCGCAAGCTGCTGGGGCTGCCGCAGGACAGCCGGTTCAACCTTGAGGAGGGCGGCGAAAAGAAATTGTTCGGGCACCGGGTGAATGCCCGCATGCACGCGGTGTTCGGAGATGCCTGGGATGATTTTGCTCCGGAAAAGCGCGCGGCGATCCTGCACGACATCATCAGCATGGATGATGCCCGCGCGTTGTGCGGGCGCGGGCGCAGGGCATGGGGGCTGAGCGAGGAAAAGGCCGTACAGTTCGCAAGGCCGCTGCCTGAAAAAGGTTATGCCAGCCACAGCCTGAAGGCGTTGCGTACCCTGTTGCCCGCCATGCGCGCGGGCGAATCGTACGGCACGGTGCGCCCGTGCCTGTACCCGCCCCGCTATGGCGATGCCCCGCAAGACACCTTGCCCCCTGCGCTGGAGGCCATGTCCACGTTGCGCAATCCCGTGGTGCTGCGCTGTCTTACCGAACTGCGCAAGGTGGTCAATGCCATTGTGCGCGAACATGGCAAGCCGGTGGTCATCCGCGTGGAGCTTGCCCGCGACATGAAGCGTTCGCGCAAGGAACGGACTGACTACAGCGCACGGAACAGGAAGCAGGAATCGCAACGAGAAAAAATGGCCGAACGGCTGATGTCGCCGGAAGCAGGCAACGCACGCATCGCCACACCCCGCCGCAACGACGTGGAAAAACTGCTGCTGGCCGAAGAATGCGGCTGGCAGTGCCCGTACACGGGGCGCATGATCGGGTGGAATGACCTGTTCGGCCCGCATCCGCAGTTCGATGTGGAACACATTCTGCCGTACAGCCGCTGTTTCGATGACAGTTTCCTGAACAAAACCCTGTGCCATGCTCCGGAAAACCGCGCCCACAAGCGCGGGCGCACTCCGCACGAAGCCTATGCGGCAGACCCGGAACGCATGGACGCCATCTTGCGGCGGGTGGAGGCCTTCCAGGGCGATGCCGCCACGTGCCGGGCCAAGCTGGCCCGGTTCCGCGCGCCCACCATGCAGGAGTGGAAAGACTTCGCCGACCGCCAGTTGAACGACACCCGCCATGCCTCGGTTCTGGCCTGCAAGTATCTGGGCCTGCTCTACGGGCCGCAGTCCAACCGTTACGTACAGGCCAGCCGTGGAGGAATTACCGCCATGCTGCGCGGCCTGTGGGGCCTCAACAGGCTGCTGGGAGACGGCGGCAAGAATCGCGGCGACCATCGCCACCATGCGGTGGACGCCATAGCCGTGGCCGCGACGAGCCGGGGCATGGTGCAGGCGTTGCAGCGCGCCGCCGCGCAGGCGGAGTCGGGCCGGGTGAATCGGCTTGTGCCGCGCGACATGGTGCCGCTGCCGTTCGAGGGGTTCATGGAGCAGGCGGACAATGTGGTGCTGTCCATTTTGCCGTCGCACCGGGTGTCGCGCCGGGTGCGGGGTGCGTTGCACAACGAGACCATTTACGCCCGCCGCGAACTGCCGGACGGCGCGGTGGGCTATGCCGTGCGCAAGCGGCTGGATGACGTGGGCAAGGGCAAACCTGTGGGGCAGGATGCTGCCAACACCTTTACCGCCAAGTTGCTGGACCCTGGCCTTGCCCCCAGTGTGGCCCTGCTGCTGACGGGCAGCGTGCCCCGGCGCGATGATGACGGCAGTCCGCCGCCCGTTCGTTCCGTACGGGTGCTCCAGACGGGCACCCCGGTGTCCGTGGGCAAAGACGGCAGGCTGTGCCAGACGGCCAGTAACCACCACGCCCCGGTGTACGCCGTGCCGGGCAAGAAGGGTGAGGAATGGGTATGCCCCGGTGTGGTCAGCCTGCTGGAGGCCATGCAGCGCAAGGAGGCATGGAAGAAAAGTGAGGGGGGGCCGGTAGTGGACCGGCAGGGACCGGAGGGCGCGCGCTTCCTGTTCACGCTGAGTTCGGGCGAATGCATCCGGGTGCGCGTGGACGGGCGGGACGAGTACCTGCGGGTGCGTTCCGTGTACATGGAGCAAGGGGTTTTGAAGGTGGAAGCGGTACGTCTTCAAGACGCGCGACCGAAAAAAGAAATCGGCAAAAAGAGAGAAGGCGGTTTCTTTAAACTCAGTTTGAAGCAATTGCAGCAAGGCGACTGCGAGAAGGTGGTTATCACCCCCTTGGGCACAGTGGTGCCCTGCCGTGATTGACCGCATTCTGGACATCGCGGCCACACCGGCCCGGCTATCGGTGAGCAATTCCCTGCTGGTGGTGGAGGTGGGCAACAGCAAGGAAACGGTACCCCTGCACAATCTGGGGGCGGTGGTGGTCTCCTGCCCCGGCGTCACCTACACTCAGGCGGTGTTGGCAGGGTTGGCCGGTGCCGGGGTGCCGTTCATCTGCTGCGACGCCAGGCATCAACCCGTGGGCATGCTGCTGCCGCTGACGGACAACAGCGTGCAGGCAGAGCGGTTTCGACGGCAAGCGGACCTGAACCTGCCCACGCGCAAGCGGCTGTGGCAGCAACTGGTGCGGGCCAAGGTGTTGGCGCAGGCCGCCGCCGTGCGGCGGTTGGGGGGCGACGGGACGCGGCTGGCCGCGTTGGCGGGGCGGGTGCGTTCCGGCGACCCCGACAACGTAGAGGCGCAGGCCGCCCGATTGTACTGGCCGCTGTGTTTCGGTTCAGACTTCACGCGAGACAGGGATTCGGGCGGCGTGAATGCCCGGCTCAATTATGGTTATGCCATATTGCGGGCTATGGTGGGGCGTGCCGTGTGCGGGGCGGGACTGCATCCGTCCTTGGGGCTGCACCACCACAACCGCTATGATGCGTTCTGCCTTGCCAGTGACATGATGGAACCGTTTCGCCCGCTGGTGGATACGGTGGTGGCGGGCATGGAGCCATGCGGACCGGGAGCGGAACTGGACGGGGCAGCCAAACGCGCCCTGCTGGAGGGCGTATGCGGCAGGTTCGCGGTGGAAGAAGAGGCCCGTACCTTGTGGGATATCGTCACGCGGGCCTGTTCATCGTTGGCGGGCGTGGTGGGCGGCGCACGGCGCGGGCTGTGGCTGCCCCCGGTGGAGCCGCTGTGCGGTTGCGGGCCGCAGATGGACGGCCTGGATGATGACGGCGACGCCGCGTGATTTTTCGGGGTACCGCATCATGTGGTGCATAGCCCTGTTTGACTTGCCGGTGATGACGGCAGAAGAACGCAAGCGGGCCAACAGGTTCCGCAAGATATTGATGGGGGCCGGGTTCACCCGGTTGCAGCTTTCCGTCTATGCCCAGCCGTTTCCCGATGAACGCCGCAGCGAACGGGCCGTACGGATCATCAAGTCCGAACTGCCGCCCGATGGCGAGGTGCGCTTGATGTTCCTGACCGACAAGCAGTTTGCGCGCATGCAGGTGTTTTTGGGAAAAAAGGCCAAACCCGTGGAAAAAGCGCCCGAACAACTCTGGCTTTTGTAGGGATTTGAACGGAATTTTTGGAGTGTTGAAGGCCGCTTGCGCGGCCTTCAACTGTAAACGGGGTCTGATTCAGGTCAAGTCACAACCGCTGCAAGCCGAGCGCGCGGGGCTGGAACTGTAAACGGGGTCTGATTCAGGTCAAGTCACAACTACCAGTTGTTCATGTCCGATTCGCCGGTGACTGTAAACGGGGTCTGATTCAGGTCAAGTCACAACCCAGGACCGGCAGCGGCGAGACGGCGGGGAACTGTAAACGGGGTCTGATTCAGGTCAAGTCACAACTAGAAGGCGTGGAGCGTGTTCACACCCACGACTGTAAACGGGGTCTGATTCAGGTCAAGTCACAACCTACGTATGATGCTTGAGTCCATGTGTCATACTGTAAACGGGGTCTGATTCAGGTCAAGTCACAACCCCAAAGGGCTTCGAGCCGCCGCTGCCGATACTGTAAACGGGGTCTGATTCAGGTCAAGTCACAACGCGGGGGCACAGGCACGGACACGTACCCGGACTGTAAACGGGGTCTGATTCAGGTCAAGTCACAACTCTATGCCGACGGGGCGGTGTTCGCCCCGCACTGTAAACGGGGTCTGATTCAGGTCAAGTCACAACCACGAGTGCTACGAGGTGATGGTGGCCGCGACTGTAAACGGGGTCTGATTCAGGTCAAGTCACAACCTGCTTGGCGGACGGTGAGATGGCTCTATCACTGTAAACGGGGTCTGATTCAGGTCAAGTCACAACGCATCCGCTACCTGTTGGGCGACGTGGAAGACTGTAAACGGGGTCTGATTCAGGTCAAGTCACAACGACCCGGAAGGTGAATGGCATCACCGTGGAACTGTAAACGGGGTCTGATTCAGGTCAAGTCACAACCCGCCAGCACGTCAGCCGCGAGGTACGGGCACTGTAAACGGGGTCTGATTCAGGTCAAGTCACAACTCATTTCCCTCGCGTGCGTGGGCTGCGGCCACTGTAAACGGGGTCTGATTCAGGTCAAGTCACAACCGCTACACGGTGCGCCAGCTGGCTGACAAGACTGTAAACGGGGTCTGATTCAGGTCAAGTCACAACGCAGACCACTGGAGGGATACTGTGTGCCGTACTGTAAACGGGGTCTGATTCAGGTCAAGTCACAACGCGTCACGGCGGCGGTACTGGACAGCGGCAACTGTAAACGGGGTCTGATTCAGGTCAAGTCACAACGTACGACCAGGGGGATATAGTCCAGGTCAAACTGTAAACGGGGTCTGATTCAGGTCAAGTCACAACGGTCCAGCTGCTGGGCGGCGTACAGGGACTGTAAACGGGGTCTGATTCAGGTCAAGTCACAACCTCGTAAAACTCATGAGCACGGGGCGTCTGACTGTAAACGGGGTCTGATTCAGGTCAAGTCACAACAAGTTGGGCGCTATGCCGGTGCGGATGGCCACTGTAAACGGGGTCTGATTCAGGTCAAGTCACAACAAGCCGGGGATGCGATGTGGCCGACGCCGAACTGTAAACGGGGTCTGATTCAGGTCAAGTCACAACGGGGCAACCTGGCACCAGCCTTCGCGATCGACTGTAAACGGGGTCTGATTCAGGTCAAGTCACAACAGATTTTCACACCCGTTGCTCGTGCAGCAAACTGTAAACGGGGTCTGATTCAGGTCAAGTCACAACAAGCCGGGGATGCGATGTGGCCGACGCCGAACTGTAAACGGGGTCTGATTCAGGTCAAGTCACAACGGGGCAACCTGGCACCAGCCTTCGCGATCGACTGTAAACGGGGTCTGATTCAGGTCAAGTCACAACAGATTTTCACACCCGTTGCTCGTGCAGCAAACTGTAAACGGGGTCTGATTCAGGTCAAGTCACAACGCCACGGACAACCGGCCGCTGACGGTGTGGACTGTAAACGGGGTCTGATTCAGGTCAAGTCACAACTCAGCCTGTTCACGGACGCCCGGGCCGGGGACTGTAAACGGGGTCTGATTCAGGTCAAGTCACAACTGACTGTCCTGTGTAATGGTCGAGTCTATCACTGTTAACGAAGTTTGATTCAGAGCAACATCACTGTGTTGCAAACCACCATTAATGTCCTTCCCCCTTCCCATCCTCCAACGGCAAGTCTAGCTGCCAGATGTCCTCGTCGTAGTCCTTGCTGACGATGAAGCCGACCGACCGTGCCAGTTCGGCCATGGACTTGTTGTCACCAAGGGCCGCACCCACAATGCGCTTGGTGCCGCGCGCCTTGCAGTAGCGGATGATCTTCTGCATCAGCAGCTTGCCCAGACCCTGCCGCTTCAGGTCGGACCGAACGGCCACGGCGAATTCCGCCTCGCTGTTGTCGGTGCTGACCATGGCCCGCACCACGCCCAGCGTGCGCACCACCCCTTCGTTATCCGGCCCCTTGGCGATAAAGGCCATTTCGCGGTCGTAGTCGATCTGGGTCAGCTTCACCATTTCGGCGCGGGGCAGCTTGGCCACGTTGCCGAAAAAGCGGAACCGCTTGTCCTCGGCGGACAGGCTTTCCACAAATTCCCAGTGCTCCGGCTCGTCTTCCGGGCGGATGGGCAGAAGGTCCACGTGCCGCCCGTCGCGCAGGGTCACGCATTCCTCAAGCTCACGCGGGTAGGGGCGGATGGCCAGCTGGTCCGTGCCGGTGGTGGTGGACCAGGCAATGCGCATGTGCGCATCCAGCGCCACCACGCCGTCGGCATCCACGAACAGCGGGTCAATTTCCAGCTCGAATATTTCGGGTATGTCGATGATCAGCTGCGACACCTTGCACAGCAGCAGGCGCACGGCGTCCAGATTCACGCGGTCCTTGTGACCGTTGCCGCGCAGCAGGCGGTACACCCGCGTGCGCGATACCAGTTCCTGCGCAAGGCCCATGTTCAGCGGCGGCAGGGCGGTCTGGCGGTCGGCCAGCACCTCTGCCATGGACCCACCCTGCCCGAAGCGGATGATGGGGCCGAAAACAGGGTCGGTGGCGGTTTCCACGGCCAGTTCGTGCGCCCCGGCCAACCGGCACATGCGCTGCACGGCATAGCCTTCCATGCGCGCGCCGGGCACCTGGTCGCACACGTTGTTGGCGGTGGACAGGGCGGCGTCCATCACCTCTTCGTCGCTGGACAGGTTAAGGGCAACGCCCCCAGCCAGCGACGTGCGCGGCACGTCGGGCGATTCCACCTTCAGCGCCACGGGGTAGCCTATCTGTGCTGCTGCGGCCACGGCCTCGCGCGGGGTCTTCACGTGGCGCGTCTCGGCCACGGGTATGCCATAGGCGGTGAGCACGGCGTGGGCCTCTGCCGGGGTCAGCAGCATGCGCTTGGCCTCCAGCGCATCGTTTACCACCATGCGCGCCGCCGTCACGTCGGGGTTGAAGGCCTCCGGCAGCGAGGGCGGCGTTTCCATCAGGGTGTCCTGGTTGCGCCGGTACTCCACCATGTTCAGGAAGGCCCGCACCGCGTTGTCCGGGGTGAAGTGGCTGGGCACCCCGGCGGCGGCAAACTTGCGGCGCGCCCCGGCGGCGTCGTCTATGCCCAGCCAGCTTGTCAGCACCGGCTTGCGGCTGCGCCGCGCCACCTCGATAACCGCGCCCGCCACGTCGTCGCTGGGTATGGAAAAGGTGGGCACGTGCATCACCAGCACGGCGTCCACGCCCCGGTCATCCAGCAATATCTGCAACGCCTTGGCGTACATGGCCCCATCGGCGGAACTGCGCACGATAAGCGGGTTCCAGTACGACCAGTCGCGCCCCAACTGGTTGTCCAGCGCCTGGCAGGTTTCGTCGGAAAGTTCGGCCAGCTTGCCGCGCCCCTGCAACAGGGCGTCGGTGGCCAGAAAGCCGGGGCTGCCGCCGTTGGTCAGGATGGCCAGCCGGTCGCCCTTCAGCGGCTTGGCAAGGGCCAGCGTTTCCACCGTGTCGAACATGGCGTCGATGTCGGCCACCCGCAGCATGCCCGCCCGGCGGAAGGCGGCGTCGTACACCTCGTCCGCGCCCAGCAGCATGCCGGAATGCGCGGCCGCTGCCGTGGCCGCCGCCTCCGACCGGCCCGCCTTGATCACCAGCACCGGCTTGTTGCGGGCCAGCGCGCGCGCGGCGGACATGAACCGCCGGGCACTGTCGATGGTCTCTATATACAGCAGCACGGCGCGGGTGTTCACGTCGCTGTTCAGGTAGTCCAGCACGTCGTGAAAGTGCACGTCGTAGCGGTCGCCCAGGGCGATGAAGTGCGAAAAGCCGATGCCCTTGGACGTGGCCCAGTCCAGAACGGACGTGAACAGCGAATCGGACTGCGAAAGAAAGGCCACCTTGCCGGGCAGCGCTTCTCGCGGGGCAAGGCTGGCGTTCACCCCCACCGACGGCGTGATGAACCCCAGGCAGTTCGGCCCCAGCACCCGCACGCCCCAGCGCCGTGCGGCCTGCAGCAGGGCGGCCTTCTGCACTTCGCGCCGTTCACGGTCGAACCGGAAGAACCCCCGGCTCATGATCACGGCGGCGCGGGTGCCGCGCTTGCCAAGCTCTTCTATGTAGCCGGGAATGGTCTCGGGCGGGGAACAGATGATGGCAAGGTCCGGCGTCAGCGGCAGGGTGTCGATGTCGGTGTGGCCGGGCATGCCCGCCACGGCCTCGCCCGTTTCGTTCACCGGCAGCACCGGCCCCAGAAAGGTGCCGGACATCAGGTTGTCCATGATGACGCAACCCGGCTCGCCCGGCGTGGCCGTGGCTCCGATGACGGTCACGGAAGTGGGCTTGAACATCTGTTCCAGGGTCGAATGCGTGGACACCGTGCGAACCCCCTTCCGTCGAGCCGCCGCGTGCGGGCAGGTGCGGGCGCGCCGGGCGGTTGCCCGGCGTCGTGCGGTGCGCGGTTGCGGCGGCCACGGGGGTGGTCTGCGCGGCGGGGGATGGCGCGGGCGGGGCGCATGCTGTTGCCCCGGCGTGCCGTCCCCGTCCGGTGACGGGCCGTCTTGCGCCGTTCATGGGGCGCACCATTCAGGGCATTCTTTCCGTCCACCGGCAAAAAGTCAATTTCACCGGCGCGGGATGACCGTTCACCGAAAAGGGGGTGGCGCACGGCTTCGCATGTTGACGGTGCGTCGCTAAACAAAGGTTGCAGGGACTGTTGCCGGATTGTCCTTTTGCCCGTTGGCTACGTCAAACGCGGTCTGCCACATCGGTCGAATACGGGAAGAGTATGCTCCCTCATGGCAGACCCGTTTTCCTTGCCAACGAACAAAAATCCTTATCCGGAAACAGCCCCTGGGCCACGCCCCGCCGCGACACGGGCCGGGCCACGCGAAAAGGCCGGAAACACCGGCGTACCGCCAAACGAACGGGAGGCAACGGCATGAGCCAGAACAAGTCCGACAAGATCGAAAGCATGATGGACGAAAAGCGCCACTTCGCGCCGCCCGCCGCGCCTTCCGGAGACCGCCGCCGCCCCCACGTGAACGGCATGGACGAGTACCTTGCCCACCGCGACCGCGCCGACAAGGACCCCGAAGGCTTCTGGGGCGACCGGGCAAAGCAGCTGCTGGACTGGTTCACCCCGTGGGACAAGGTGCTGGACGCGGACATGAACGAGCCGCGCATCGAATGGTTCAAGGGCGCCACGCTGAACGTGGCGTACAACTGCCTGGACCGTCATCTGATCAACGGTCGCCGCAACAAGGCCGCCATCATCTGGCAGGGCGAGCCGGAAGACGACGTGCGCGTGCTGACCTACCAGATGCTCTACGACGAGGTGTGCCGCTTCGCTTTCGTGTTGCTGGGCCTGGGCGTGCAGAAGGGCGACCGCGTTGCGCTGTACATGCCCATGATTCCCGAACTGGCCGTGGCCATGCTGGCCTGCGCGCGCATCGGGGCGGTGCATTCCATAGTTTTTGCCGGGTTCTCGGCGGTAAGCCTGCAGAACCGCATTCACGACTGCGAGGCCAAGGTGGTGGTCACGGCAGACGCCGTGCTGCGCGCCGGGCGGTCCATCCCGCTCAAGGTCAACGTGGACGAGGCCCTGAAGGACTGCCCCAGCGTGGAAAAGGTGGTGGTGGTCGATCGCGCGCACTCGGGCTGCGCCATGCGCGAAGGCCGGGACATGTGGTGGCACGAGGCCATGGCCGACCGTACCCTTGATGCCACCTGTCCCTGCGCCAAGATGGACAGCGAGGACATGCTGTTCATCCTGTACACCAGCGGTTCCACCGGCAAGCCCAAGGGCGTGGTGCACACCACCGGCGGCTACCTTACCTACGCGGCCCACACCACCCAGTGGGTGTTCGACCTGCATGACGACGATGTGTACTGGTGCACCGCCGACATCGGCTGGATTACCGGGCACAGCTACATCGTGTACGGCCCGCTGGCCCTTGGCGGCACCACGCTGATGTTCGAGGGCGTGCCCTCGTGGCCGGGGCCGGACCGGTTCTGGCACATCGTGGAAAAGTTCCGGGTCAACATTTTCTACACCGCGCCCACGGTCATCCGCGCCCTGATGCGCGAAGGCGCGCACTGGACGCAGAAGCACGACCTGTCGTCGCTGCGCATCCTCGGCTCGGTGGGCGAACCCATCAACCCCGAAGCGTGGATGTGGTACCACGAGCACATCGGCCACAGCCGCCTGCCCATCGTGGACACCTGGTGGCAGACCGAGACCGGCGGCATCATGATTTCCGCGCTGCCCTACGCCACCACGCTGAAGCCCGGCTCCGCCACCATGCACCTGCCCGGCATCGACGCGGCGGTGGTGAAGCCCGACGGCACCCCCTGCGGCCCCAACGAGGGCGGGCATCTGGTGGTGCGCAAGCCG
>NZ_KI632512.1:1189749-1359749 GCF_000504305.1 Nitratidesulfovibrio termitidis HI1 | reverse complement strand
CAAACACCCTGTGAGCCGGGAATTTCTGAATGGGGCAACCCGGCCGGAGTCATGTCCGGTCATCCGCAACTGAACAAATAGGTTGCAGGAAGCGAACCCGGGGAAGTGAAACATCTCAGTACCCGGAGGAAAGGAAATCAAGCGAGACTCCCAAAGTAGCGGCGAGCGAAATGGGACTAGCCCAAACCGGTTGGTTTCGACCAGCCGGGGTTGTAGGACCCCAACGTGGGATTGACTACTAGGCAGGAGAAGAGAGCTGGAAAGCTCCGCCATAGCAGGTGATAGCCCTGTATCCGAACCCGAACGTCACTCTAGGGGCACCTGAGTACCGCGGGGCACGTGAAACCCCGTGGGAATCCGGGAGGACCATCTTCCAAGGCTAAGTATTCGCTGGCGACCGATAGTGCACCAGTACCGTGAGGGAAAGGTGAAAAGAACCCCTGTCAGGGGAGTGAAATAGAACCTGAAACCTGTTGCCTACAAGCTGTGGGAGCATCTTTACGGTGTGACCGCGTGCCTTTTGCATAATGAGTCAGCGAGTTACTCTGTCCAGCAAGGTTAAGCGCAAGCGGAGCCGTAGCGAAAGCAAGTCTGATAAGGGCGATAAGTTGGGCGGAGTAGACCCGAAACCGGGTGATCTATCCATGAGCAGGTTGAAGCACGGGTAAAACCGTGTGGAGGACCGAACCAGTAACGGCTGAAAACGTTTTGGATGACTTGTGGATAGGGGTGAAAGGCCAATCAAACTCGGTGATAGCTGGTTCTCCCCGAAATATATTGAGGTATAGCCTCGGGAAATTGTCTTGCGGAGGTAGAGCACTGACAGGGCTAGGGGTCTCACCAGATTACCAAACCCTTTCAAACTCCGAATGCCGCCAAGATGTACCCCGGGAGTCAGACGGCGGGTGCGAAGGTCCGTCGTCAAAAGGGAAACAGCCCAGATCGACAGCTAAGGTCTCCAAATCCATGCTCAGTGGTCAAGGTGGTGGAGTTGTTCAGACAGCCAGGACGTTGGCTTAGAAGCAGCCATCGTTTAAAGAAAGCGTAATAGCTCACTGGTCTAATGACTCTGCGCCGAAAATGTAACGGGGCTAAGCATGGTACCGAAGCTTCGGGATCGCTTAGGCGATCGGTAGGGGAGCGTTCCCTGCGGGCAGAAGGTGTGCTGGAAGGCATGCTGGACTGCAGGGAAGTGATTATGCTGACATGAGTAACGATAAAACAGGTGAAAAACCTGTTCGCCGTAAACCCAAGGTTTCCTGGGTAAAGGTAATCTTCCCAGGGTTAGTCGGTCCCTAAGGCGAGGGCGAAAGCCGTAGCCGATGGAAAACGGGTTAATATTCCCGTACTTGCGCGTGTGTGCGATGGAGGGACGCAGGAAGGTAGGCAGGCCGGCTGTTGGCTTAGCCGGTGCAAGCAGGTAGGCTTGAGGGTAGGCAAATCCGCCCTCTTCAAGGCCGAGACGCGAGTCCGTGACCGCAAGGTCTGAAGCTGTTGAGCCTCTACTGCCTAGAAAAGCTCCTAAGTTTAGCGCGTGCGAACCGTACCGGAAACCAACACAGGTGGGTGGGGTGAATAACCCAAGGCGCTCGAGAGAACTCTGGCCAAGGAACTCGGCAAAATAACCCCGTAACTTCGGAAGAAGGGGTGCTCTTATGGGTGAAGGATTTACTCTCTAAGCCCACGAGAGCCGCAGAGAAATGAGGGTGGCGACTGTTTACTAAAAACATAGGTCTCTGCTAAGTCGCAAGACGACGTATAGGGACTGACGCCTGCCCGGTGCCGGAAGGTTAAGAGGAGAGGTCAGCGCAAGCGAAGCTTTGAATCGAAGCCCCGGTAAACGGCGGCCGTAACTATAACGGTCCTAAGGTAGCGAAATTCCTTGTCGGGTAAGTTCCGACCTGCACGAATGGCGTAACGATCTCCCTACTGTCTCGGCCAGAGACTCGGTGAAATTGAAGTCGCGGTGAAAATGCCGTGTACCCGCAGAAAGACGGAAAGACCCTGTGCACCTTTACTATAGCTTGACATTGGGTTTTGGGCTTGCATGTGTAGGATAGGTGGGAGGCTGTGAACCCTGTACGCCAGTATGGGGGGAGCCAACCTTGAAATACCACCCTTGCAAGTCTAAGGCTCTAATCCATACCCGTTACCCGGGATGGAGACAGTGTCTGGTGGGTAGTTTGACTGGGGCGGTCGCCTCCCAAACAATAACGGAGGCACGCAAAGGTTCCCTCAGCCTGATCGGAAACCAGGCGTCGAGTGCAAACGCATAAGGGAGCTTGACTGCAAGACAGACATGTCGAGCAGGGACGAAAGTCGGCGTTAGTGATCCGGTGGTTCCGCATGGAAGGGCCATCGCTCATTGGATAAAAGGTACGCCGGGGATAACAGGCTGATCGCGCCCAAGAGTTCATATCGACGGCGCGGTTTGGCACCTCGATGTCGGCTCATCACATCCTGGGGCTGAAGCAGGTCCCCAAGGGTACGGCTGTTCGCCGTTTAAAGTGGTACGCGAGCTGGGTTTAAAACGTCGTGAGACAGTTTGGTCCCTATCTTCTGTGGGCGTAGGAGACTTGAGAGGGCCTGTCCCTAGTACGAGAGGACCGGGATGGACGCACCCCTGGTGGTCCTGTTGTCACGCCAGTGGCACAGCAGGGTAGCTATGTGCGGAAGGGATAACCGCTGAAAGCATCTAAGCGGGAAGCCTGCCTCAAGATAAGGTCTCCCTCTCTTCGGAGCTGAAGGGCCCGGGTAGACAACCCGGTTGATAGGCTGGAGGTATACATGCGGTGACGCATTCAGCTGACCAGTACTAATAGCCCGTGCGCCTTGTTTTCTTCTCTACACTTCCTTTCCACCCTGTTTGATTACATCTTTCGGTCCCGGCCGATGTGGCGGCGCTCAATAGCCAGCCTTGCCGGACGGTGACCAGAAATTTGTGCTGGTGTCCATGGAGGAGGGGGTACACCCGATCCCATTCCGAACTCGGAAGTTAAGCCCTCCATCGCCGATGATACTGCGTACTCTTGCGTGGGAAAGTAGGCCGATGCCAGCACTTATTTATCAGGGACGCAACCGCATCCCGACCCTTCACGCGAAAGGCCCCGGTGAACATTCACCGGGGCCTTCGTGCGTCTGGGAGGGGGAGGGGATGTCCTCACGGGAGGGCTTTCCCCTGTTGCTGCGGGGTGCTAGTGAAAAGGACGACGCGTGGCAATTCGTGCCGTTGCCGCGCACCAGAACAGACAAGGATTGCCGATGTCCATTTCCCCCCACGTTGCCGAACCATCCTTGACGAACCTGACTGCAGCCCTTGACCTCAATGCCGCGCTGGCCGTGGCCCTTGAAGCAACCAAGGCGGGATGCGCCGTGCTGGCGCGGGGGCGTTCGCGCCTTGCCCGCGTGCACACCACAACCAAGAGCCCCGGTGACATCACCACCGAACTGGATGCCCGTTCCGAGGCGGCCATTTTCAGATGCATCCGACAGGCCTACCCGGACCATGCCCGACTGGGCGAGGAGTCGGGAGACAGCGCGGGTGATTCCGGCGCATCTCCGTTCCGCTGGATCGTCGATCCGCTGGACGGCACGGTGAACTACGTGCGCGGAATCCCGTACTATGCCGTGTCGGTGGCGCTGGAGATGGACGGAGAGGCCGTGCTGGGCGTGGTGGCGGATCCGAGTCGGCGCGAGTTCTTCACCGCCGTGCGCGGGCAGGGGGCGTTCTGCAATGGGCGTCCGCTGCATGTTGCGCGGCGTGCCCGCATGGACGAAGCAGTCATCGGTACCGTGGTGCCGCCGCCCAAATGGCCTGGCATGGATGGGTATCTGGCGCAGTTCTGCGGTGTGGCCCGTAGCGCGGCGGGCATGCGCCGGGGCGGAGCCGCTGCGCTGGACTTGGCGTATGTGGCCGCCGGGCGGCTGGACGGATTCTTTGTCGTCAGCCTGAAGCGCTGGGATTTGTCCGCAGGGGCGTTGCTGGTGCAAGAGGCGGGCGGCGCTGTGGCCGACATTGACGGTCATCCGGACCCTCTGCACGCCAACCGGCTGGCAGCGGCCAACGCCATATTGCTCCCCGCGCTTCTGGAACGGTTACAGTCACGCTGACCATACCCCACACCCTGCGCTGGGCTGAAAAAACAGGGGAGAGGGCTGCCGTGGCTGCCGTCTCCCCTTGCATTTTTATTGCACTCTATTTCGGGCACCGTGTGCAACGCCGCGTGCCGTGCAGATATCCATGCCATCGCTGTCGGAGCGTAGTTTCTGAAGTGACCTTCAGGAGCTACGCTCCCGCTACGCCACCATCCGCCATGGCGCCAACGTCCTCAGTTCACCTCGCGCGCCATGGCATCCAGCGACTGGCCGTGTCGTCGCAGCCACACCCCGAAGCACAGCGCGTTGCCCAGGCAGACGATGCCGGACAACAACAGCGTGGGCGAAGGCCCCAGTGCATGGGCAACCGTGCCCCCCAGCAATGAGCCGAAGGGCCCCATGCCCAGAAACATCATGGAGTACAACGCCATGACCCGTCCCCGGTAGGCGTCGGGCGACATGATTTGCAGCAGCGTGTTGGCCGACGCCATCAGCACCACCATGCACATGCCCACGGGCACCAGCGCCAGCAGCGCCGCCCACACCGAGCGGCACAGCGCGAAGGCCGTCAGGCTGGCCCCCAACCCCACGGCTGCATACAGCGCCCAGCGAGACAGCCCGTCACTGCTGCGCCGCAGGGCAAGACACAGTGCGCCCAGCAGCGCTCCCGCCCCGGCAGCCCCCAGCAGCAGGCCCAGGGTCTTGGCGTTGCCGCCCAGCACCTTGTCGGCCACCACGGGCATCAGCACCGAATAGTTCACCCCGATGAGGCTGGTGGCCCCCACCAGCAGCAGGGTGGTGCGAATGCCCTCGTGGTGCACGGCAAACCCCAGCCCCTCACGGATGCGTTGCAACGTTGAAGGGCCCGGCGGCGGGGGCACGTGCGCGGGCAGCCGCATCATCAGCAGCCCGGCGATGACCGGCACGAAGCTGATGCCGTTGAGCAGAAAGCACCACCCTTCACCCGTTGCGGCCACCACCAGCCCCGCAAGGGTAGGCCCGACCACCCGCGCGGCGTTGAACATGGATGAATTCAGGCCGATGGCCGTGGGCAGGTCGTCCCGCCCCACCATGTCCATGATGAAGGACTGCCGCGTGGGCACGTCGAAGGCGTTGACGATGCCGAGCGCCGTGGCCAGCACGAACACGTGCCATACCTGCACCACATCGGTCATGGTCAGTGTGGCGGCAGTCAGCGCCAGCAGCATGGACGCCACCTGCGTACCCACCAGGATGGCGCGCCTGTCGCGCGTGTCGGCCAGCGCGCCGCCGAACACCGACAGCACGAACAGGGGCAACTGCGCGGCAAAGCCCAGCGCCCCCAGCACGAAGCTGGATTCGCTCAGCCGGTATACCAGCCACGACTGGGCCATGGACTGCATCCACGTGCCGGGCAGCGAGATGGCCTGCCCGCCGAAGAACAGCCGGTAGTTGCGGTGGCGGAACACTCGCAACGGGCCGGGGGCGCGATGGGACTGATGATCGGGGAAGGGAGGCATGCTGTATCCGTTGCGTCGTCGGGCCTGGCGCGTATCAGTTGGTGGTGCGGGTGGCCTTGGCGGCCTTGGAGCTTTTCTTCTTTGCGGGTGCCTGAGTGGTGGCGCCCGCCTCGCCTGTCTTGCCAGTCTGGGGGGCAGGGGCCGTGGCGTTGGAGGATACCTGCGGAACCGCCGGGGATGCTTCCGGTTCCAGTTGCGTGGGCACGCCGGGCTGGAACTGCGGGTGCGCCTGCATCCATTGCGCGGCCATGTTCTTGGAATGCACCAGTTGGTCGGGTGTCATGCGTTGCTGTATCTCGGCTGCCACCGGTGCTGCGTCGCCGTCGCCGAACAGCACCGCGCGGGTCAGCCAGGAATGGGCGGTGACCATGTCGGTCTCGGTTCCCTCGCCTTCGGACAGCATGCTGCCCAGCAGGGTCATGCAGCGCGGGTGGCCGCCCTCGGCGCATTGCCCGAACAGTTGCAGGCTGCGCGGGTAGTCCTTGGGCACGCCGTTTCCTTCGTGGTGCAGAATGCCCAGGTTGAGCAGCGAATGCAGGTCGCCCACCTTGGCCCCCATCTGGAAATAGTGCACGGAGCCCGCCATGTCCGGCTCGCTGCCCTGGCCCCGGTACAGCATTTCGCCCACCAGCCCCATGGCGTCGGGGTTGCCTGCGTCGGCGGCTTCGCGCAGCAGTTGCAAGGCCTTGGCGTCGTCGCGCGGGGTGCCCATGCCGTAGCGGTAGTGCACGCCCAGCCAGAAGCGCGCACGCACCACGCCCAGGTCGGCGGCGCGTTCCGTCCAGCGGAAGGCCTCTTTCTGGTTTTCCGGTCCGGCCAGCCCCTTGCGGTAATATTCGGCCAGCAGGTCGCACGCTTGCGGGTGGTCCCGTTCCGCCGCCAGCGAGAGCCATTTCTCGCCCTGCATGAAGTCGCGCCGGGTGCCGCGTCCGTAGGTGTACAGCACGCCCACCAGGGCCTGCGCGTTGATGATGTCCTGCCCGGCGGCGGACATGGCCAGCGAAAAGGCCTTGGCCTCGTCCTTGCGCACGCCGGCGCCGTCCAGATACAGGCGCGCCAGCACGTCCTGCGCGGGGCCGAAGTCCTGCGCGGCGGCCTTTTCCAGCCATGGTGCGGCCCGGGCCGGGTCGGGCTGGCCGTCTGCCCCCTGCAGCAGGGCCATGGCAAAGGCAAACTGGTCCTGCGGGCGGGTGGGGGCCTCTATGCTGGTGCCGTCGGAAAGCTCGACCAGTTCGCCCACGGGGGCGGCGGCGCGATCTTGCTGCTGCGGCTCGGGTTCGGGCTGGCGGTTGTCGGCCATGCTGTCCGGCGCGACCACAAGATCGGGAACGGCGGGCTTCGTGGCGTTGGCGCTGGTGTCCGTCGGGTTCGTACCGGTGGGGGCGGTATCGGACGTGGAGGCGTCGGCAGCGGCGGTATCCGGGTCCGTGGCTTCGCGGATGTAGGTGGGGCGTTCCGGCAGGGCTGCCGTGCCTTTTTTGGGGGGCTTGCAACCGCCCAGCAGCAGGCCCGCCGCCAGCAGGGCCACAAGGGCCATGCGGGCTGCAGGGCGCGGGGCGCGGTGCTGGGTGGAGGCTCGCGAAACAGGGGACGTAAGGAATCGCGCGGCAATGCGGCGGGCTGTGTTCATGATCACTCCGGATGTGCGGCTGGGGGCGGGCATGCCGCGCGGGCATCCGAAAGGCGCCGCGCGCGGGTGGCCGCGCCGAAGCAGGGGCATAGCACGCGCCGGGGTGGGGGTAAACGGGCGCGGGGCCGCATCGCCGGGCAGGATTTCGGGCGGGAGGAGCGGTGCTGCCGGATAGCGACTGTAGTGAACGGGACCAGCGCGACGGACTCGCGGGCGGCAGGGCGCAGAAGTCCCCAGGCATCGGCCGGGAGGGGCTCACTGCGTCCGGGCGCGGAAGGGGCGGTACGGGCTTTCTGGTCGGGGGGACCGCATGAACATGATGGAACGCGCGACCGGGGAGCGGGTGGCGTTTCCGCTGACCGTCGGTGTGCGCGCGGCCCTTAGCGTGTTCCGCCGCCTTCGCCGCCGCTGCGGCCATCCGCGCCGCCAGTCCCTTCGAACCGCCCGCCATGCGTGTGTTCGTGCCCGCCGGCCTCGCTGGCGGCCTGCCGTGGCTGGCCGTTGGCGCCGTTGGCCGCCGGACGGTGCAGCCCGCTTTCGCCCCCGGCGGGAACGTGTCCGCCGGGTTCCCCCCGCAGCGGGGAATGGGCACAGCCTTCACCCGCCCGGACGGCGGGGCCGCCCCGCTCGCCGTGTTCACCGCCATATTGCCGCTGCCATGCGGCCAGCCCGCCCTCCAGATAGCGCGCGGCAACCCCGCGCGCCGTCAGGCGTGACTGGATGCCCCGGCTGGCCTCGCCCCCGCCCGTGCAATACACCACGGCGCTGGCGCCCTCGGGGATGGAGGGCAGCCACGCGTCCGTCATGGCCGGGTCGCGCCACTGCGAACCGGGAATGGCTTCGGGGTGCAGATCGCGCTCGTTTCGGCTGCGCACGTCGAGCAGCAGCATGCGCTCTTCGCCGCACAGGGCATCGTCGAGTTCGCGGGGGGTGATGGAGCGAACCATGGTGCCTCCCTTGGCTGCGGTGCAGGACAAACGCCCCGTGGACCGGGCCGGAACGTGTGCGCGCCGGCATGGCGAGCCGGTGCGTTCAGGACGACTGCGGAAACAGGGTGAACTGGTCGTCCATCATGGTCATGGGCACGTCGTCGCGCCCGTGCAGCACGCCTTTGCCCCGCGCACCCCACGGGCACACCTTGACGCAAACCCCGCATACCGAATGCCCGATGAGCGGGCGCTTGGCGAAGTCTTCCTGCAGCAGGGTGCGGCAACGTTCGAAGTGCAGGGCTTCGTCGCGGCTCTGGTAGTGCGCGCCCGGTTCGTTGGGCAGCACCGTACCCTTGATGGCCCCGGCGGGGCAGGCATCGGCGCAGCGAGTACAGCTGCCGCAACGGTTCATCAGCGGGCGGCCCGGTTGCAGGGGCAGATCGGTAAGCACCGTGCACAGGCGGATGCGCGGGCCGTACAGCGGCGAAATGGTCAGCAGGCTCTTGCCCTGCCAGCCAAGCCCGGCGGCCACGGCCACGGCCTTGTGCGAGATCATGCTGGTGCAGGCCACGGGATCAATCGCCAGCGAGGCGGGCAGCGGCAGGGCGCGCCCGCCCGCTTCCTGGATCAGCAGGGCAAGGCGCAGCGCGGTGTCGTCCAGCCGGGTGTTCACGGCCCGGTAGTGGTGGGCATACAGCGGCGTGGGGCCGTCCACGATGTCGTCCAGCACCGGGTCCGCCAGGCGCACGCCCAGACTGATGGCCCGCGTCCAGCCGTCCAGCAGGTTTTCCGGCTGGGTGGGCAGGGTGCGCAGGCGGTCCAGGTCGGCCACGCCGAACAGGCTCGCCCCCCATCGTAACGCCGCTTGTCGCAAGGAAAAACTGTCCATGGCCATGCATACCTCCGCAGCGTACTGCCCCCATGGATGGCATGTTTTCCGTCCGGGTGCAATGGCTCTGCGGGCCTTTGCGATTGGTGACGCGCAGGGGGGCATAAACCCCGACACGGCAGGGGTTGTCATGAAAATACATTGCGGGTGGACATGGAGGTATTTTTGCTTTATCTTGTAAAAATGGCATGGGCAGAAGGCTTCATTGCATGAATGAAGCGTGAGCCTGTGCCGAATAAAAATAGCATGCTTCGATGTCCGGGAGGATGTTGAGTGTACGGGCAAGGGCCAAGGAATGTCTGCCCGTATGCATATGAGTTCGGTCTGATGTTTGTCGCCGAAATAGTGTGAATTTTCGGTGGACAACGATCAGGATGCAGTTGTTGTGCACGGCTTGCGTCTCCTCTGGTGTGCCCTTGCGGCCCGGCAGGATGGTGGCCGTGCGTGGTCTTGCCGCAGCCTGCCCCGCAGGTTCTGCCGTCCGGCATTTACGGGCGGCGCAGTGTGCGGCGGGCATCGCGGGGAAATCCTTCGGGGCCTTTCCGCTCCACCCCGCGAACAGGCATGGCGCGTTGCGCGAGCCGCGTGCCACTGCCCCCGACCCTGCTGTGGGCAGCGCTTGCTCCCTGCGTCGTCGGTGCTGCATCCCGTTCCGTGCCTCCCTCCCGTGCATCCCCATGACAACATGTCGCGCGCCCTTGCCGGGTGTGTGCCGATGACTGGTGCCGCACACCGGTTTGCCGGTGGTCCGTTTTTCGCCAAACGGCGCTGACGCCAATGGCGGTTCACCTCGGCATCTTCGGTGGGACCATTTCGCTCGCATCGGCCGCATCAGGCTGACTGGTCTCGCCCGGCTCTGCCAGGATTTGCCCGGATTTGCCCGGCTCCGATCGGTTCCGACCGATTCCGGTCGATTCCGACCGGTTCCGACCGGCTCCGATCGGTCCCGCCCGGTGACGGCTGGTCCCGACTGGTCCCCGGTTACGGCGGATTCCGTTCGGGGGCGTTGGCACCGTTCGGTTTTTCCGGAACGGGCGCCCGTGGCGCGCGCAGCACAGGAGGAAACATGGCGAAAATAGAGATTCGCGATCTGACCAAGATATTCGGGCCAGCGCCGGAAAAGGCACTGGCCATGGTCCGCGAGGGCAAGTCCAAGGACGAGATATACAAGCGCACCAAGCACGCCGTGGGCGTCAACCGCGCCACCTTCGACGTGGACGAGGGGGAGATCGTCGTGGTCATGGGCCTTTCCGGCAGCGGCAAATCCACCCTGGTGCGCTGCCTGAACCGGCTCATAGAGCCCACCGACGG
Source organism: Nitratidesulfovibrio termitidis HI1 (assembly GCF_000504305.1). NCBI lineage: Bacteria > Pseudomonadati > Thermodesulfobacteriota > Desulfovibrionia > Desulfovibrionales > Desulfovibrionaceae > Nitratidesulfovibrio > Nitratidesulfovibrio termitidis. The sequence goes on along the minus strand of NZ_KI632512.1, from coordinate 1,349,396 downwards.
CACGGTGCGCATCGACGGCACCGACGTGACCACCCTTTCGGTGAAGGACCTGCGCGCCCTGCGCCAGCGCACCTTCGGCATGGTGTTCCAGAATTTCGCGCTGTTTCCGCACCGCACCGTGCTTGAAAACGCCGAATACGGGCTGGAAGTGATGGGTGCCGCCAAAACGACCCGCCGCGACAAGGCGGCGGAAGCCCTGGCCCGCGTGGGCCTTGCCGGGTGGGAAGCGGCCCGGCCCGGCCAGCTTTCCGGCGGCATGCAGCAGCGCGTGGGCCTGGCCCGCGCCCTGGCGCTGGACCCGGACATCCTGCTGATGGACGAGGCCTTCAGCGCGCTGGACCCGCTGATCCGGCGCGATATGCAGGATGAACTGCTGCGCCTGCAGGACGACGTGCGCAAGACCATCGTGTTCATCAGCCACGACCTGGACGAGGCGCTGAAGATCGGCGACCGCATCGTGCTCATGCGCGACGGGGCCGTGGTGCAGGTGGGCACGCCGGAAGACATTTTGACCAGCCCGGCGGACGACTACGTGGCCCGCTTTGTTGCCGACGTGGACATTGCCCGCGTGCTCACGGCGGGCACGGTGATGAAGCGGTCCGAGGCGGTGGCGGTGCTGGGCGTGGACGGCCCGCGCACGGCCCTGCGCAAGATGCGCAACCACGCCATCGCCACCCTGTTCGTGCTCGACCGCAACCACAAGCTGGTGGGGCTGGTCACCGCCGACGACATCGCCGACCACATGGCGGGCGGCGAGCGCGACCTTGCGGCCATCATGCGCACCGACATCACCACGGTATCCACGGATACCCCCGCCTCCGAACTCATTCCGCTCATGGCCGGGTTGCCCCACCCGCTGGCCGTCACCGATGAACGCGGGCGGCTGGCAGGGGTCATCGTGCGCGGGCTGCTGCTGGGTGCATTGGCTGAACGAGGAGGGAACGCCTGATGGATATGACGAACCTGATGGGGGCAGAGGGCATTGTTCCCCGCATCCCCCTTGGACAGTGGCTGGAAGCAGCCATCGACTTTCTGGTTACCCACCTGGCCCCGGCCACGCGGGCCTTTTCCGCCGTGACCGAAAGCGGCCTGAACCTGCTGGAGGCCGGGCTGGACGCGTTGCCGCCGTTGCTGGTCATCGCCTTCGTGGGGCTGGTGGCGTGGCGCGTCACCCGCAAGGTGGCGCTGGGCGTATTTGCCGTGGCCGGGCTGGCCCTGGTCTGGAACATGGGCCTGTGGCAGGCCACCATGAGCACCCTTGCACTGGTGCTGGTGGCCACCCTGCTGGCCGTGCTGGTGGGCATTCCGCTGGGCATCGCAGCGGCCATGAGCGACCGGGCCCGCGCCGTGGTCATGCCCGTGCTGGACGTGATGCAGACCATGCCCGCCTTCGTCTACCTGATTCCCGCCATTCCCTTCTTTGGCCTTGGCAAGGTGGCCGCCGTGTTCGCCACGGTGATCTTTGCCATGCCGCCCGCCATCCGCTTCACCTGTCTGGGCATCCGGCAGGTGCCCGCCGAACTGGTGGAATGCGCGGAAGCCTTCGGCACCGGGCGCTTTCAGCGGCTGGTGAAGCTGGAACTGCCCCTGGCCGCGCCCACCATGCTGGCGGGCGTGAACCAGACCGTCATGCTGGCCCTGTCCATGGTGGTCATTGCCGCCATGATCGGCGCGCGCGGCCTGGGCGGCGAGGTGTGGAAGGCCATCCAGCGGCTGGAAATGGGCAACGGCTTCGAAGCGGGCATAGGCATCGTCATCGTGGCCATCTGCCTTGACCGTATATTGCAGCATGTGGGGAAGCGGGTGGGGAGCTAAACCCCGTCCGCGCGCCCCGCATCACATCGCCGCAGTGCGCGGCATAACCTCCAACAGAGGAGCACGACATGAAGAAGATACTGCTGATGACCCTGGCGGTCCTGCTGCTGGCAACGCAGGCCGTTGCGGCTGACGGCAAGCCCGTTCGCCTTGCCTACGTGGAATGGGATTGCGCCACGGCCAGCACCCATCTGGCCAAGGCGGTGATCGAGGACAATCTGGGCCACAAGGTGGAAGTGCTGCCCGTCAGCGCCGCCGCCATGTGGATGGCCGTGGCCTCCGGCGACGTGGACGGCATGGTCACCGCGTGGCTGCCCGTGACCCACGGCGACTACCTGAAGAAGGTGGAAGGCAAGGTGAAGGATCTTGGCCCGCTGGTGGGCGGGGCGCGCCTTGGCTGGGCGGTGCCCGACTATGTGCCGCTGAAGTCCATAGAGGAACTGAACGCCAACGCGGACAAGTTCAAGGGCAAGGTCATCGGCATCGACCCCGGTTCCGGCCTGATGAAGCTGTCCGAAAAGGCCATGAAGGAATACGGCCTGAACAAGCTGACCCTGGTCGAGGGCAGCGGGGCCACCATGACCGCCGCACTGGACGACGCCATCCGCCGCAAGGAATGGATCGTGGTCACCGCCTGGTCGCCGCACTGGATGTTCGGCCGCTGGAAGCTGCACTACCTGGATGACCCCAAGAAGGTGCTGGGCGAAGAGGAACGCATCCACACCGTGGTGCGCAACGGCCTGGACAAGGACATGCCCGACGTCTACGCCTTTCTCGACCGCTTCCGCTATGCCGACGCCAACCAGTTGGAAACGCTGATGGCCTGGAATCAGGAAAAGGGCGCCGACCTGATGGCCAACGCCCGGCGGTTCATGAAGGAGCACCCCGAACTGGTCAAGGAGTGGCTGGCCAAGTAGGGCAAAGGACAGAAGATGGAAATGAAAAAGCGCGGCGGGTAACCGTCGCGCTTTTCATCGTCCGTGGGGAGAACCGCTACCCCTCTCCCATCCGTCGCTCCATGCGCGAATGGATGATCGACGCCCGCACCTGCACCCCGCGCGAGGCGCCCGTGGGCGACCAGCGCAGGGGATTGGGCAGTACCGCAGCAAGGCGGGCCGCTTCCCACGAGGTGAGCGCGGCGGCGGACTTGCCGTAGTGATGGCGCGCGGCGGCCTCCGCCCCGAACACGCCGTCGCCCCATTCCACCACGTTCAGGTACAGTTCAAGGATGCGCTTTTTGGGCAGTTCGCGCTCCAGCCGCCAGGCCATGATGGCTTCCTTGGCCTTGCGCGACAGGCTCTTTTCCGGGGTGAACCACAGGTTCTTGGCAAGCTGCTGGGTGATGGTGCTGCCCCCGGCGGCAATGCGCCCTTCCTCGATGTTGCGCAGGAAGGCATCTTCCATGCCGTCAAGGTCGAACCCCTCGTGCTGCCAGAACTTGTCGTCCTCGGCGATGGTCACGGCGAGCACGAGGTAGCGCGAGATGTTGCCAAGCCCCACCCAGTTCTGCCGGTAGCTGGGGCCGCGTCCCTGCCGCGCCCACTGCCCCTGCCGGTACTCCATGAACGAGGTGACGGCGGGGTTCTGCTTTGCCAGCGTGCCGACGGGCGGCCACACCACGTAGCGGGCGATGTCGCCGCCCATCAGCAGGGCCACCAGCAGCACCAGCCGCACGGCCAGCGGCCAGCCGGAGCGCGGCGCACGCGGGCGCGTGGGGCCTTGCGGTGTCTTGCGTGATGGTGTGGCTGGAGTGGAGGGCGGCTGCATGCTGAGGTAGGGGGAGTCGCTTCGGTCTGCGCCCTGCGGCGATGCAGCGCGTTCCCCGCGTGCCCCGGATGCCGAACTGCCGTCGGAATTGGACGACACGCCCGATGGGCCCGACGTATCAGAGGGTCCAGTCGCGCCCGACGCCCCTGCCGCCTTGCCGCCCTTGCGCCCCAACATGGCGCCCACCACGTGGGCGATGATCGCCCACAGGCCGCGCGCCATGCGCCACACCGACACGGCCAGCCAGCGTAATGCGCCGCAAATTCCCCGCCCTGTCGCAGTGGCGACCCGCGCCGTACCCAGCGCCAGCCCGCGCAGCACGCGGCCCACCAGCCAGCCCACGCCGTGCAGCGCGCGACCGGTCAGGCCGCCTTCGGTTTGCGGCGCGGGCAACTGGATGTCCGGCAGATCGGCTGCGGGCGTGGCAGGGGCATGGTCCCCGTGGGTGGTATGGTGACCATATCGGCCATATCTGGTGGACATGTCGGAATGCTATCCGTGCCGCACCGGGCGCGCAAGGGACCAGTGAGGCCATTTTGTCCCTCGCCTTGGGGCGGACGGCACCACGAAGACGGGCGGACGCCTTGCGGCATCCGCCCGTTCCGTTTCTTACGGTATCACCGGGACTGTCGCTACAGCCCCGCCGCCACCACCATGTCGGTGATGGGGCCGCGGCTCTTGCGGCCACGCAACACCAGATGCGCGTAGCCGGGGTTGCCGCGCAGCAGGCGCACCAGCCAGTTCAGGCCGTTGTTTTCCGGGCTGTTGAAGGGGGCGTCCACCTGCTGGGTGTCGCCCATGCAGATAACCTTCACGTTGCGGCCCATGCGGGTGAGCAGGGTGCGCAGGTCCTCGCGCGAGAGGTTCTGGGTTTCGTCCAGAATCACCACGCAGTCTTCCAGGTTGCGGCCCCGCGTGTAGTTGATGGGCAGTACCTGGATCACCTTTGGGTTCAGGCGGCTGAGGCTGGTGCCGTTGGGCGTGGCCGCCAGCGCGTTGGGGGCGCGGCGGTGCTCGTTGTGCAGCTTCAGCATCAGGTCCACGATGTATTCCATGTACGGGTCGGTCTTTTCGGTCAGGTCGCCGGGCAGGTAGCCCAGCTTGGGGCCGATTTCGACCAGCGGCTTCGAGATGAAGATGCGCTTGTGGCGCTTTTCCTTCAGCACCATTTCCAGCGCGCAGCCCAGCGCAAGGAAGGTCTTGCCCTTGCCCGCCGTGGATTGCAGGCTGACCAGCGGAATGTCCGGGTCCAGCATCAGGCGCATGGCAAGGGCCTGGTACACGTCGCGCGGCACGATGTTCCACGGGGTGGGGGCGAGCTTGATTTCCTGCGTGTCCAGCGCGTGGTCGTGGAACACGGGGTACGCCCCTTCCCAGGTGAAGCTGTTGGCCACCACGTCGGCGGGCGGCACGAAGCCGGTGTAGCGTTCCGATTCCGAGCGGAAGGGGATGGAGCAGCGGTATTCCTCGCTGCGCAGGCCGGAACTGGTGTCGGCCATGATGCGCAGCAGCCGGTCATTGGAGACGAGCACCACGGGTTCCTCGCGCGGCACGGTGGCCAGCAGCGAGCGGGCATCGGCGATGATGTACTGGTCGGGAGAGGATTTGACCTCCGGCGCGGACGAGGGCAGCGCCAGGGCCTGATAGTCGCCGGTGACCACCCGCAGGTGGCCCCGGGTGACGGCGGCCTCCACGGCGGACACGGCGCGGGACACCAGATGGGCCTTGGCGGGCTGGCGCTTCAGCTTGTCCAACTCTTGCAGCACGGTCTGCGGCAGGTAGCAGGCGTTCTCGTTGTCGCTGCGCAACTGTTCGATGCAGCCGGGGTCTTCGAGCAGGACGTTGGTGTCGATGACGTAATGCTTGCGGATTTCTCCGGTGGTGGGGCGCGTGGCGGGCTTGCGGCGGCTCGCCGGGCCCGTCGGGGCGGATGCGGCAGACGTTGCGGGGGCGGCGGGCGCGCGGGCGGCCTTGCCGTTCGCCTTGCCGGGGGGGCGGGGGGCCGTGCGTGCGGCGTTCTTGAGGTCGGCGTGGTGCGACTGGCGGTGTTCCTCGAAATCCTCCAGTGCCGTGAGCTTGATCTTGCCGTTGCGTTCCGGCAGGGGCGGGGCCTCTTCCTGCATCGCAGAAGGCGCGGGGACGGATGTGGCGCCGGTGACGGGGGCTGCCCGTTCCTTGCGGCGCTTGCCGTTGCCTGCGTCCACCTTCTTCTTCGCCATGGGTGCTCCTCTGTTGCGGGGGCCTCGCGGCGGATTGGGCGGGGCGACGTGCGCTCCGTTGTCTGAGAACTCTAGAAATTCTTTAGCGCGCTTTTCGGGAATACGGAAGCACCCCGCGAAGAGTGTTGCGTGAGGATACGGTGACGGCGGTGTGACGGGGATTGCGGCAGGGACGCGGGGTGGTGCAGCCGGCGACGCCGGGCGACACCGGATATGGTGCGGCGCAATGACGGACTGGCGACGATGGCGTTCCGTCCGTCGCGTGGGCATGGAAAAAGCGTAGCGGCCCGGCATAGGGCCGGGCCGCTTTGAGGCAGCACGAGGAGCGCGTGAAATCGGGGACGGGTCCGGGCGGCTTGCCCGCGTGATCAGTCGAAATTGCGATAGAACACCGCGCCGTCGCCAAAGGCCGGTTCCACGGTGGCGGCGGGAAAGCGCGGGAACAGCCGCTCCGCCGCCGCGCGGGCATCGGCGGGTTTGGCGTAGAAGCGCGGCGGCATCAGGTAGAAGCGCAGCCCCCGGTCGGGCTTCCACACCGGGGCCAGCACAACGTCGCGCTTGCCGCCCCTGGCGCGCAGCGCGCGGTAGGCTTCTTCCACCGTGGCGTGGCTTTCCAGCAGCAGGGCGCATTGGCCGCGTCGCTCCATGCCCGGTTCCATGGCCAGGGCGGGCAGGGCCAGAATGGTGTCCGAGGGCAGCCGGTTGGGGTTGGCGATGGCCGGGTTGGCCTGCATCACGGCGTCCAGCACGGCAGCGGCCCGGCCATACACGGTGTCCAGCAGGCCGAGCAGGGTTTCGCCGCGCGGCAGCACCACCATCCCCAGCCGGGCGGGGGGGGTGGTCACGGCGGTTGTCTGGACGGCACCTGCCGCAGGGGACTGCGCCACGGGCGTTGTCGCCAGCGGGCGGGACACGGTGCCCGCGCGACTTTCAGGACTTGCTGCGTTGGGTGAGCCGGGCAGACTGGGTGAACCGGGCAGACTGGGCGGTCCAGCCTGTGCACTGTCTGGTCGCATGCCCGCGCCATCCTCCGACGTGGTGCCCTTGCCGGACAACCCCAACAGGGCCAGCACCGGGCGGAGCATCCCCCCCGTGTCATCTTTTGTCGCAGCATCCGCCTGCCCTTCGACGGGTGCGGCAGCCTGTCCTCCGCCGGATGCCCATGGCAGGTGCAGTTCGCCGTTCCATGGCATGTGCCCGGACGGCATGCGCCCGGTCAGCACGCCGCCGCCAAGCAGCACCCCACCCAGCAGTACGGCGGTCAGCGCGGCATAGCCCACCACGCGGAGCGGGCTTGTCCCGACCCGGCCCGTACCGACCGCAGGTCCGGTGTCCAGCCTGCCGCCCAGCCCCGCATCGCGGCGGGCAAAGGCCAGCACCTCGCGCCAGGTTACCCGGCGGCGGTTGTTGATCAGCAGGTTCATGACCAGTTGGTGGCACAGGCGCATGATCTTGCGGGGGTAGCCGCCGGTGGCGTGATGCACGGCCAGCAGCGCGGGCAGGGTGAACAGCCGTTCCCCGGCGGGGCCGCCCGCCAGGCGTAGCCGATGGCGCACCATGCGGATGGTTTCTCGCCGCGAAAGGGGGCGCAGGGGCAGGTACTCGTTGATGCGGTCGCGAAAGTTGGGCAGTGCGGCAATGGTGTCTTCCAGTTCGCGCTGGCCGAACAGGATGATCTGGAGCAGCTTTTCGGTGTTGGTTTCGAAATTCAGCAGTTCGCGCAGCACTTCCAGGCATTCGGGCAGCAGCTTCTGGCCTTCGTCGATGCACAGCACCACGATGCGGCCGCCTTCCCGTTGCCCGTGCTGACCGGGTTGTTCCTGCGTCAGGCGCAGCAGGGCGGTCTGGATGCGCTCCACGGCTTCTCGCCGCAGTTCGCTGCCGGGGGGCGTGCGCGGTGTGTCGGCCAGCGCTTGTGCAGCACCTTGTGTTGAACCGTGCGTTGGTCCTTGCGCAGGCGCACTGCTGACCGTGATGTTCGCCGCCAACATGCCGGATTGCTCGCCATCATGGCTGGCGTTCACACCGGCGGTGGATTCGCTTGCGGGTGCAGCCACCCCTCCCGCACTCCCCGTACCCGGCTGCACACTCTTACCCGCGCCGCCATCCGGCCCTGCCAGCAGGTCGCACAGGTGCAGGGCAAAGGCCTCGGCACTGGCAAAGCCGGGGTCCAGTATCAGGTGCGCGGTCACTTCCGGCTGTTCGGCAAAGGCGCGCAGCAGGCAGCGGCACAGGGTGCTTTTGCCGGTCCCCACCTCGCCCAGCACCACGTTCAGCCCGCGCCGCAACCGCACGGCGATTTCCAGCCGGTGCAGGCACAGCTCGTGGCCGGGTGCGCGGTAGTACGAGAGCGGGTCTGGCGAGGTGGAAAACGGCTCGCGCGAAAGCCCCAGCAATTCAAGATAGTTCATGACATGTCCTTGGGAGCCTCGGGATACGTGGGCCCCGGCGGGGCCGCCGATCAGAAATCGTCATCCGTGATGTCCGACGCGCTTCCCGCTCGCCCCATGGGCGTGGCGTTCACCCCGGTCAGATACGGCTTGAAGCGCGGCTTGTCGGCCACGTGCACGGCGGCGTCGCGCGGGTGTATCAGCCCCGCGCCCAGCAGCCGCAGAATGTCGTCGTCCAGGGTCTGCATGCCCGCGTTCTTGCCGGTTTGCAGCACGCTGGCCAGTTGGTAGGTCTTGCTTTCGCGGATCAGGTTGCGCACGGCGGGCACGCCCAGCATGATTTCCAGCGCGGCCACCCGGCCCGGCTTGTCGGCACGCGGAAAGAGCACCTGCGAAATGACGGCCTGCAGGGTTTCCGAAAGGCTGGTGCGGATCTGGGCCTGCATCTCCGGCGGAAAGACCTCGACGATGCGGTCGATGGTCTTGGGCGCGGAGATGGTGTGCACCGTGGACAGCACCAAGTGCCCGGTTTCCGCCGCCTCCAGCGCCAGGCTGATGGTTTCCAGGTCGCGCATTTCGCCCACCAGGATGATGTCCGGGTCTTCACGCAGGGCGCCGCGCAGGGCGGCGGCAAAGCTTTTGGTGTGGCGGCCCACCTCGCGCTGGTTGATCAGGCACCCGCGCGGCGCGTGCACGAATTCCACCGGGTCTTCGATGGTGATGATGTGGTCGCGGCGGTGGGTGTTGGCGTGGTCGATCATGGCCGCCAGCGTGGTGGACTTGCCGCTGCCGGTGGGGCCGGTCAGCAGCACGAGGCCTTTGGGCAGCATGGCCAGGTCGCGCAGCAGCGGGGGCAGGCCCAGCGCCTCCACAGAAGGAATATTGCTGGGGATTTCTCGGAATGCCGCGCCCACGCCGCGCTCGTGATGGTAGAAGTTGGCGCGGTAGCGGGCCACGTCGGGCACGGCGTAGCCGAAGTCCAGATCGCCGCTGGCGGCGAATTCGTCGCGTCGGGCCGGGGGAATGATTTCGTCAAGCATGGCGGCAAGTTCTGTGTCGTCCAGCGTGGGGTGATCCAGCCGTTGCAGCGTGCCGTGCACGCGCACCATGGGCGTGCAGCCGCTGGAAAGGTGCAGGTCGGAGCCGCCAAGCTGGTGCAGGATGTGGAAAAACTGGTCGATGCGTGCCATGCGTGGTTCCTTGCGCCGCGCGGGCGGCGGTGGGGGATGTGTGCGCCGGTTCGGGGTGGGCCGTCTGCCGCCTTTCAGGCTGGCCCGATCCTATGCGGATGGGCGGAATAATCAAGTATCGTATACTAATGGCGTGTCATGGCCCCTTCTGCTAGAAGTCGCTTGCGCAACGCAGAAGAAGGAGCCGACACCATGCCGTACACTGATCCCGCCGTCTTTCCTTGGCTTGCGCTGGTGCTGGGCCTTGTGCTTGGCAGCTTCTACAACGTGTGCATCCACCGGGCCATCGAGGGGCAGTCGCTGCTGTGGCCGCCGTCGCACTGCCCGCACTGTTCCGCGCCCCTGCGACCGTGGCATCTGGTGCCCATTTTCAGCTATCTTGCGCTGCGCGGGCGCTGTCACGCCTGCGGCCAGCGCATCAGCCCGCGCTATCCAATAGTAGAGGCCGCGTCCGGCCTGCTGGCCCTGCTGCTGGCGTTGCGCTTTGGCGCCGCGTGGCCCTTCGCCGTGTACATGGTGTTTGGCGGGGCGCTGCTGGTGGCCTCGTTCATCGATTTCGAAACGTTCATCCTGCCCGATGTCATCACCCTGCCCGGCATCGTGGCCGCCCCGGTGGCCGCCGTGCTGCTGCTGGACATGCCCCTGGCCGACAGCCTGATCGGCGCGGTGGCGGGCGGCGGCGTGTTCTGGCTGGTGCTGGCTGGCTTCAAGCGGGTACGCGGCATAGACGGGATGGGCCTTGGCGACGTGAAGCTGATGGCGCTCATCGGCGGGCTGTGCGGCTGGCAGGCCCTGCCCGTGGTCACGTTGTTGGCGGGCCTTTCGGCCCTGCTGGCCGCCGCGTGGTTTCTGCGCCGCCGCGCAGAGGGCCAGTCCGCCCGCGAGGTGGCCATTCCCTTCGGCCCGTTCCTCAGTCTGGGCGCGGTGGTGTACATGCTGTACGGCCCGGCGCTGGTGCGCTGGTGGTTCGGGTTCGTCACCGGAAAGCCGGTCTGAGCCATCGTGATCCGGAATCGCCGCGGCCAGCAGGCATCCCTTTCCAACGGGCGAAAGGACAATTTAGAGACAGCCCCTACCGTGAAAGGCGCGCATAGGTATCCATCACCTTGGTCACATACTGCTGCGTTTCCGGTATGGGGGGAATGCCGCCGTGCCTGGCCACCCGTTCCGGACCGGCGTTGTACGCGGCCAGCGCCAGCGGCAGATCGCCGAAGCGGTCCATGAGCGACTTCAGGTAGCGCACGCCGCCCTCCACGTTGGCGTCGGCGTCGAACGGGGCGGAAACCCTCAGGTCGCGCTGGGTGCCGGGCATGATCTGCATCAGCCCCTGGGCCCCGGCGGGTGAAACCGCCGTGGGGTCGTAGTTCGATTCCACGGCAATCACCGCCTCCACCAGGCGCGGGTCCACCCCGTGGCGCGCGCCGTGCCTGGCGGCCAACCCCTTGATGCCCACCGGCCCCACGGCCTTTACCAGTTCCTGCACCCGAAACCGCCCGAACACCCGGTAGCGCGTGTCGCCCTTTGGCTTGTCGGTAAGGTGGACCACGCCGTCCTCGTCCACGTAGCGGTAGATGGTGACGACTTCGGACGGGGGGGCAGCGGCGGCGGGGCGGACGAGGCCGCCGGTACCCCCAAGGGGGGCGGCAAGGGCCAGCGTCAGCGCGGCGGCCAGCAGGGCCGCGCGGCCCCGCCCGCGCCATCTAAGGGGCGTGGCCGATGCAGGCTTGGTGGTGTATGGTGCACCGTGGGGGCCGGGTGCCGCAACGGGCACCGGACTGGGCCTGAATGTCATGTGATGCATGGGAGGTACTGATGTTCTCACTGCGTAAGCCGGGTGCGCCGCTGGCGGCATTGCTGGTGGCCGGTTTGCTGGTTGCGCCGGGCGTGGCCCTGGGCGGCAAGGTCTACATCTGGACCGATGAGAAGGGCGTGAAGCATATCTCCGACAAGCCCCCGGCACAGGCCCCCGCCGACATGAAAAGTCTTTCCGCCACGCCCAACGAGGGGCGGCCCGACGCCCCGGCATCCACCTACGCCATTCCCGACATGAGCGGCGCGTTGCAGGGCGGCGCGCATGTGGTGGACGGCATGCTGATGAAGCCGGACGGCACACCCGTCCTTGGGCCCGATGGCCAGCCCGTGCATGTCGGCCCCGACGGTCAGATGCCGCCAACCATCCAGTCCGGGCCGGACCCCAAGGCGGAAGAGCGAGAGGCCCTGCAACGTCGCCTGGAGGAACTCCAGAAGGAAAAGGACGCCTACGACCTCGACAACCGGCGCGCCCGCTCCAAGGGCGACGGCTACGCCAAGCAGCGTTCACGCTATCACCAGAACGAAGTGGAAGGCCGCATCAACGAGGTGGAAAGCCGCCTGCGCCTGCTGGACGGGGGCGGTGAAGCCTCCGGCGGCGAAGGTACGCAGTAGCCCGCCATATCCCCATCGCCACGTTTGCGCGCCCCCTGAACCATCGGGGGGCGCGTCCGTTTTTCCGCGCTGGCCGCGTTGCGTGCGCCACACGGCACTGCATGCGCGCCGCTCTCCGCGTCGCTCCGTGTTCCCTCGACCCGCCCCCGCGCACCGCCTCGCCGCCGGTCTTGCCGTCCGTTCGGCGTTCACGTCACCCGCGTCCGGTGCTGCTCCTATTGCTGGATGGGCGGCAGAAAGCCCTTGCCGCCACGCAGGTCAAGCTGCAACCCGAAGTCGTCGAAATACAGATTGTCGCCGCTGGGGCCGCTGGTGACTACGGATATCCCTTCCGACGGCGAGAACACCGGGTTGCTGGCGTCGTACGCGGGTGAAAGCAGGTTGGTGCTGCGCACGATGGTCAGCCGGTCGGTACTGTCCGTCAGCCGTTCGTTCATGCCGGTGGCTCCCACGGTGTTCACGCCGTCCCACTGCACCAGGGTGAAGTAGTCGGTGGTGGATGTCCACTGCTCGTAGTCGTCGGGTATCCAGTTCAGCTTGGCATCGGTGGTGGTCAGGCGCGGGTTCGACCTGCGGGTGTTGTCGTAGGGCGTGGCGTTGCCCGATGTCGAACTGCCCGCGTCGGAATAGTAGACGCGGATGTAATTGCTCTTGCTGCCCAGGCCGCCAGATCCGGTGGCGGCATGCTGCACGTTATCCACCCGGATGGCCTGGCTGGCGCCGAAGTTGCCCTGCGTGGCATCGATGTTGGTCAGCACCAGCGTACCGGATGCTGTACCCGACGACCACGCCCCGCCGGTAACGATGGGCGGCCCGATGACCCGCGCCTTGGCCCCGGTGGCGGTGGTTATCTCGTCGCCATAGTTGATGCGCAGGGTACCGCCAGCGCCGTCCGCGCCGCCCCCGTTCTGGAAGGCCAGCGCCTGCCCTTCCACCAGCCGTACCAGCATCGTCGGCCAGTTGGCGAGACGGTAGCGCTTGTTGCTGTCGCTGTAGGTGACGATGCCGGACGAACTGCCCGACAGCGCCTTGTAGGCCAGCCAGCGGAAGTTGCCGTTGCGCCGTTCCCACAGCACGATGGCGGGCACGGAATACTTGTAGCGGGTAATGCCAAGAAAGCCGGAACGTATCTCGCTGTTGCTGTCCGAAAGGAATAGCGGGCCGGGGTCGGCGGCACTGTTGTAGCCGGGCACCAGGGACGAAGGCACGTCCCCCTCCCAGTACCAGTCGCTCCACAACAAACTGGTCATGCGGTAGCGCACGAACGAGATGCCGAAGGAATCCAGGTCCGTGCCCGCTGCGTTGTTGCGGGCGCGGAACAGCAGCCCGCCAAAGAATTCCTGCGCGCTGCCCTGGTCCGGGTCGTACATCTTGAATTGCAGATCGTAGCTCAGAAAGCCTTCCGCATCGCTCCAGCCACGGGCCAGGTTCACGTTGGTGGCGCCCCAGTTGAAGAACAGCGTGCTCCACTGGTTGCTTCCCGTCAGCCAGTTGAGAAACGCCCCCACCCCGCTGGTGGATGCCGTGGCCATGCCGGTGATGTCCAGCGCCGAACTGCCGTCCGCCGTGGCCACGGCATGCCCGCCCAGATGCCCCTCGCTTGAACTGCCGGTATACCACGCGTTCAGGTTGGCAAAGGTATCCTGATACTGTTCCTTGCTGAAGTTGCCGCCGCCCAATATCCAGCCGATGGGCACGTTGTAGATCACCTCTCGCGGCAGCCCGCCGGGCGGGGTGCCCGTGGAGTGCAGGCGCAGATATGCTTCCAGGGTAATGTTGGAGCCGGTGGTCAGCGCCAGGTTGGACCACGACACCCCCTGTCCTTCCACCAGCCGCACGTCTTCCAGGGTGCTGCCGTTCTTGCGGCGGTACACGTAGGCCACGCGTCCGGTGTGGGTGGCGCCGTCGCGTATGGTGAACATGCCGTTTACCAGCGGAAAGGCGGCGGCGTTGCTGGCGTCAAGGGCAAGGTTGCCGCGTTCCGTCACGGTCTGTCCGGCGCTGGGCCGCCCGCTCAGAAAGATGTCCGTGCCCGAAGCGATAAGCGGCGAGGGCGTGCTGGTAAGGGTGAAGGTTACCGTGTCGCCGGAAACGGAAATGTTGCTGTAGGCATAGAAAGTGGACCCGGTGCCCGCGCGAATGCGCCCCGACGTGTTGGCGGGCAGGGTGGGCGGCGTGCCGTAGGCCTTGGTGGTCAGGGTGGTGCCGGTGTTGTTGGTCACCTCGTACCAGTAGGGTTCCACCCCCAGGGTGAACGAGCCCGCATTGCCCGCCAGGGTGTAGGTGGAACCGTCCATGGTTTCCAGCAGGTCCTTGCGGGCCTGCTCGTCGCCCGCCGCAAGAAACATGCTGCCCGCAGCGCCAAAGCCCGATTCCGCCAGGTAGTAGGCCTGGTCGCCCTGTACGGCGGCAATTTCGCCCATCATGGACCCGGTCATCATGGGCACCATGGTGGCGGCCAGCACCGAAAAGGCCACGATGGTCACGATGGCGCTGAGCAGCACCGCCCCGCGCTGCCCGGCGTTGCCCACGGGAAGGACGCTGCCCGCGGGCGCGACCGCGCGGCCCCGGCGCAGGGCACGGCCCGCCACCGCCACCAGCAGCACGGAAAGCACCAGCGTGCCCGCCAACCAGCCGGGGGCGTGCACGGCCAGCCCCGCCAGCGCGGCCACCGGCGTCAGTATGGCCAAGGTGGCGGCCCGCAACGGTTCGTGCGCGGCAACCACGCGGGCCATGCCCGGCCCCACGGCGTAATAGACCCGCACCAGCGCCCGCCCGCCGGACCACGGCAGCAGCAGCCTGTCGCGGAATTCGCGCAGTTGCACCACCACGGGGTGGTCACCATCGCCCGCCGCCGCCGTGGCCACGAAGCACACATCGTACCGGTCCAGCGATGGCGGGGCGGCATTGGGGCTGGCCCCGCCCCGGTTTTCGTTGTTGCGGGGCACGATGCGGTTGACGAACTGGCGCGTGGTGCCGCCGGGTGCGGTAAGGGTGAACCTGACGTCTATGGCCGAAAGCAGCCGGGCGTCGGTGGTGGCGGCCCACGATGTGCTCGATGCGTCTTCCTGCCAGTAGGTCAGGCTGAAGGCGGTCACGTTGTCGATGAGCGTATCGCCGTTGGCCGCGCCGCCGGTACCGTCGGCAATGCGTATCGCCTGCGCGTTGGCCACGTACTGGATGGACCGGTTGAACTGCGCCGTGCCTTCCGCGCCCACGTTGCGCAGCACCAGCAGGGTGGAGGAACTGTTGGCCGGTATGTCCACAAGTTCCACTATCTCGCGGGTCAGGCGGTCCATGGCAAGTTGCGCTTCCTGCGCCAGTTCGCTGGCTTCGCGCGCATCCACGAAGCTGCGCGCCCCGGTGACGATGCCGGTTCCCGCCACGGCGGCCAGCAGGCCCGCCAGTATCAGCACCACGATGGTTTCGACGAGGGTAAAGCCTTTGGCGTTCATGGCATGTCCCCCTAGCGCGAAAACACGGTGGTGGCGGTGGAGCCGTCCACTTCAATGGTCACGCGCAACATGTCGCCGTTGCTGTCGGCCTGTTCCGTGAAGTTGGGCGCGCTGCCCGCAAAGCGGATGCGCCGGTTCACCACCACGGTGTAGGTTCCGTAACCTTCGGGATTGTTCTGCGTGCTGCCCGCCGCGCCGATGCGCCCCATGATGGTGGTGATGGGGTCGGTGGCCGTGGCGTACAGTTGCCGGTAATCGGCGGTCATGGATTCGATGATGTCGGTCAGTTGGGCCTGTGCCGTGGCGCGGATGAGGCTTTCCGCGCTGCCGCGCAGGGCCGTTCCGGACACGGAAAGCATCATGGCGCCCACCAGGGCGACCAGCACGACCGTGACGATGATTTCGATGAGCGTGAACCCCGCGCGCCGGTCGGCAGGTACAGGGGGCGTTGCATTTGTGCGGTGGGTGTGCCGGTTCATTGCAGGTGCCCCGTATTGCGGGTGACCACGATGTTTGCCGTCTGGTCAAGGTAGCTGAGGGTGACGGTGGTGTTGGCCGTGCGCAGGGTGGTGCCCGCCGCGTTGGAACAGGGCCTGCCCCACTGGTCGAAGCTGATGATGGTGGCTCCGGTGGTGAAGGTGGCCCCGTCTTCCAGGGTGATGATGCCGGTGTCCGGCTGGCCGGGCAGGACCACGCGGGTGCCGGTGTTGCCGTTGCGGAATACGGCGTAGGTGGTGGTGGAGATGATCTGCATCCCGAACACCTGGTCGCTGTTCATGGACCGGGTGCGGGCATAGCGCAGGTGGCTGCGCACGCTGGCCTCTATCCCACCAAGCTCCATGGGGGTCTGGTCGAAGATGCGCGAGGCGGCTACGGCGGTGATGATGGCCATGATCACCAGCACGGCTATGATTTCTATCATGGTGAAGCCGCGCTGCCCGGCCCTGCCATGGGCCACGCGGGGGGCAAGGGAAAAAAGGGCGACCGTGCCCACAGCGTGCCGACCATCGACAGCGCGGCATATGGCATGGTCGCCCCGGGGGGGCATGGCTGGGTGAAGCGTGGTGTGCGTCGTCATGTGCGTGCCTGCCGGGCGTGCGGCCCGGCTGTTGCGGCGGGCGCTGGCCCGCCCGTAAGGCGTGGAAATTTTTCCGGCATCCGTGCCGTGGCGGTGTACCCCCGTGCCGTCCGGGCCGTGTCGTCCGGACTGTCTGCGCGCTACCGGCTGGTGAACTCGCGCAGCACATCCTCCAGCCTGCCCTCGTCGGTCAGGGTGTACACCGTTTCGCCGTGTTCATCCGTCCGTGTCGCGCCAGATGTGCCAGATGCGCCAGACGCGCCAGATGCACCGGACGGGGCATGGTCCGGCGCGTGGGCATCCCCAAGGGGCACATCCGCCAGGTGGGCGCCCGCGCGTGCCAGGTGCCGGGCCGCTTCGGGGGCGTAATGGGTGGTGCCAAGACCGCGATCCACCAGGGGCGATTCGTGGTCCGGCAGTTGTTCCTCTTCCGGGGCGGGGCGAAACACGTTGGACGGGGCGGAAAAGCGCTGCGGCCTGTTCAGGTAGTCGTCGTAGTAGGCATCCATGGTGAACATGCCGTCGCCGCGCCCCATTTCCATGATGCTGTGCAACTGGGCAAACTTGCCCTCGCGCACCAGCATGCGCACCGGGTGGGTGCCGATGAGCATGGACAGCACCGGCACGCGGAACCGCGCCACGGGGTGCATGCGCAACTGCTGCACCACGATGGCGTGCAGGGTGGAGGACAACTGGTGCCGCACCAGGTCTTGCGCCTCCAGCGGAAAGGCGTTGCATAGCCGGTACAGGGCTTCTTCCGGCGTGGCGGAATGCAGCGAGGCTATGACCAGATGGCCCGATTCCGCGGCGGAAAGGGCAAGGCGGATGGTTTCCGCCTCTCGCAGTTCGCCCACCAGGATCACGTCCGGGTCTTCGCGCAGCACGTCCAGCAGGCCGCGCTCGAAGGACGGAAAATGTGCCCCCAGTTCCCGCTGCTCGACGAATGCTTTCTTGGAGGCGAAGCGGTATTCGATGGGGTCTTCCAGGGTGATGATGTGCGCCGGGCGGTTGCGGTTAATCTCGTCCAGCATGGCGGCCATGGTGGTGGTCTTGCCGCTGCCCGTGGCCCCGCACACCAGTATCAGCCCGGCCCGCAGGCGGGTGAATTCTTCCAAGGATGGGTGCAGGTTCAGGTGGGCCAGGGTGGGGATGCGCCCGGCCAGCAGTCGCACGGCCAGGCTGAGGCCCCGCGTGGTGTTGAAGATGTTCACCCGCACCCGGATGCCCGCCACGGAGTGCGCAAAGTCCACCGACCAGCGGCGGCGCAATATGTCCGCCCGGTGCGGGTTCAGCAGGCCGCGGGCAAGGTCGTCCACCTCTGCCGGGGCCAGCACGGTGTCACGCAGCATGCCGATATCGCCGTCCTTGCGGTACGCCACGGGATGGCCGCCGACGATGTGCACGTCGGACCAGCCGTAGGCCACGGCCTGGGAGATGATGTGGCTGAATGCGTCGTTCATGGCGGACACCTGTGCAGGGGTGGAGGGGAAAGGCGGCGGCGCGGTGTGCGCCGCCGCCGGGAAAAGGCGCTACACGCCGCGCAACATTAGTTGCACGCGGGGTAACGAGGGAGCGGAATGTTCGCCACAGGGGCTGTGCCGATCGTGTACGTGGTGCCATCAAACGTGACGGTCAGAGGGATCGTGGTGTCGGGAGTGCCAGCGTCCGGAATGCCACCGACCGTGAAATCACCCATGTTGGAACCGCCACCGGTGACGGCGGCCAGGTCGAGCGCGGTGGGCGTGATGGCGGCGACAGCCACCTGGCAACGGGATTGAGCGTTTTCACCCGTGGTGCCGGTGATGGCGGGGTTCAGCAGGTTTTGGCCGAACACCTGATTGATGCGGGCCTGTACTTCGGCAACAGCGCCAGCCACCGCGCGGGCGCGGGCCTGGGTTTCAAGGTCGAAGTACCGGGGCAGAGCCACGGCGGCGAGAATGCCGAGAATGACCAGCACGGCGATGATTTCGATGAGGGTAAAGCCCTGCTCCTTCTTGCGATCCTTCTTGCTCTGGGTCATGGGATGTTCCTCCTGATGCGTGGTGTTACGAATCTTTGATGTTTTCAAATTCACTCGGGTTCCGGACCTTCCGTCCCCCTCCCTATGTGGTGCCGGTGCGTGCGCAGCCCCCCCAGAGAGTCCGCGCACCATGCTCCGGCATGCATGGGCGATGTTGTCAGCGTCGCCTGCCCGCCATCTGGGTCAGATCCCACATGGGCATGAAGATGGCGAGGG
The DNA here is from genome assembly GCF_000504305.1 of Nitratidesulfovibrio termitidis HI1. Taxonomy (NCBI): domain Bacteria; kingdom Pseudomonadati; phylum Thermodesulfobacteriota; class Desulfovibrionia; order Desulfovibrionales; family Desulfovibrionaceae; genus Nitratidesulfovibrio; species Nitratidesulfovibrio termitidis. The sequence continues at coordinate 1,330,822 of NZ_KI632512.1, read as the reverse complement.
CGAAAAAGCCCACCACCGCCGCCAGCATCACGATGAGAATGGGGCCGATGGCTTCGGCCATGCCTGCCACGGCGTATTCCACTTCCTCGTCGTAGTGGGCGGCCACGTCCTTCAGCATGGAATCGAGGCTGCCCGATTCTTCGCCAATGGCCACCATGTTGATGACCAGCGGGGTGAAGAATTTCGCGGACTTCAGCGGGTCTGCTATGCCTCGGCCTTCACGCAGCTTGTCCTGTATCTTGCGGAATTCCCTGGCAATGGCCTCGTTGCCGATGGTGTTGGTCAGCACGTCCAAGGCGTCCAGCACGGAAACGCCGCTGGACTGCATGATGGAAAAAATGGAGGCAAAGCGGGCCATGACGGATTTCTGCAATACGGGTCCAATGATGGGCACGCGCAGCAGCAGGCTGTCGCGCCAGTACTTGCCGGTGGGCGTGCGCACCCACCACTTGTAGGCCACGATAAGCGTCACAAGTCCCCCCAGCAAAAGCGGCCAGTAATGGGTGACGCCATAATGCATACCCATGGCGATCTTGGTGGGCCACGGCAACTCGATGTGGGCCTTGGAAAAAATGGCGACAAACTTGGGGATGACCATGTTCAGCAGCACGAAGAAGGCGATGGTCAGCGCACCCAGCACCATCTTGGGGTAGCGCATGGCGGACTTGATGTCGGAACGTATCTTGTGTTCGTGCTCCAGCAGGTACACAAGGCGTTCCATCACGTCGCCCAGCGCGCCGCTGGCTTCCCCGGCGCGCATCATGGAGCAGTACAGTTCGCTGAACACGCGGGGGTGCGCCTTGAAGGCGTCGTACAGGGTGGAGCCGCCCATGATGGCCTGGGTCATGTCCGCCGCCACGCGTTTGAGCTTTTTGCTTTCGGTCTGGTTCTGCAGCACCTGCAACAGTTGGGTAATGGGTATGCCCGCCTGGAACAGGGTGCGGAATTGCTTGGTGAACAGGATGAGTTCCTTGGGCTTCACCGGGTTCAGGATGTCGCCCAGAACGCCGAAATCGAAGCTGGCTCCCTGCGCCTTGACCTTCATGGGCACGTAGCCGCGCGACAGCAGCAGGGCGCGGGCCGAGTCGGCGGTGTCCGCGTCGATGGTGCCTTGCATGTTCACGCCGTTGTCGTTCAGCGCGGTGTAGACGTAGGTGGGCATGGTGCGCCTGTTTCTAAGTTGTCGTTTGCTACAACATTACCGATGTGGCGGCTTCTTCAACGGTAGTGGTGCCCCGCAAAATCTTCAGCGCCGCGTCCTGCTTCAGGGTACGCATGAGGTCGGTGCTGGTGGCCGCCTCGGCGATGACCTGCGTGGAACTGCGTTTTATCACCAGTTCCTGGATCATCTGGGTCATGGGCAATATCTCGAATACCCCGGTGCGCCCCCGGTAGCCGGTGTGGGCGCAATGGTGGCAGCCGCGCCCCTTCAGGTACGTGGCCCCCGGCGTGTCCGGCGCAAGGCCGAAGGCGGTCAGCGCGGCGGGCAGCGGGTCGTACGGTTCCGCGCAGTTGGTGCACACCCGGCGCACCAGTCGCTGCGCAAACGAAACAAGCAGCACCGATGACACCAGAAATGGCTCTATGCCCATGTCGATAAGCCGGGTCACCGCGCCCGCCGCATCGTTGGTGTGCAGGGTGGACAGCACAAGGTGCCCGGTAAGGGCGGCCTGCACGGCAATGGCGGCGGTTTCCGCGTCGCGTATTTCACCCACCATCACCACGTCCGGGTCCTGCCGCAGAATGGAGCGCAACCCGCTGGCAAAGGTCATGCCCGCCTTGCGGTTCAGCTGTACCTGCCGGATGCCCCGGATGCGGTATTCCACCGGGTCTTCCAGCGTGATGATGTTGATGTCTGGCCGGTTGATGCTTTTCAGGATGGCGTACAGGCTGGTGGACTTGCCGCTGCCCGTGGGGCCGGTGGACAGGATCATGCCGTAGGGCTTGTGGATGGCCCCCTCGATGGTCACGTGGTCGTTCTGCTGCATGCCCAGCATGTCCAGCGTGTAGTCGCGCCCGCTCATGTCCAGCAGGCGCAGCACCATGTTTTCGCCGTAGATGGTGGGTATGCTGGAAACGCGCACGTTTATCTCGCGGTTGTCCAAGTGCATGGTAAAGCGGCCATCCTGCGGCACGCGGGTGACGGCAATGTCCATGTTGCCCAGGATCTTGATGCGCGAAACAACGGCAGGGGCAACGCTGCGCGGCGGGGCCGGGGCCTCGCGCAGCTTGCCGTCTATGCGAAAGCGCACCTGCACGCTGTCCTTTTCCGGGCTGATGTGCACGTCGCTGGCGCCTTCGCGCACGGCCTGGGCCAGAATGGAGTTGACCAGCCGCACGATGGGGGCAAGGTCGGCCTGGTTGGCCAGTTCGTCCACGGCCACGTCGCGCTCGGCGGCGTCGGTCTGGCTGGTGGCGGCGGTCTGCAACTCGCCCAGGCTTTCGATGACGCCGTCAAGGTTGGTGAACATGCCGTAGATGGCACTGAACAGCTGATTATACTCCTGTTCGGTGCAGATCAGCGGTTCCACTTCGCTGTTGGTGATGAACTCCAGCGTGTCCAGCGCGTCGATGTCCAGCGGGTCCACCATGGCCACCACCAGCACGTGGCCGTGGTGCTGCAGGGGCACCGCGCTGCACTTCTGCGCGGCGTCCAGCGGCAGGCGCTCCGCCATGTTCAGGCTGAGCGGGTGCAACTGCGGGCTGTACCGTTCTATCTTCAGCTGGTGGCTTATCAGTTCCACCACGTCGGCTTCGCGGCACAGGTTGGTCTTGGTCAGGTACTGGCCAAGACGCAGCCCGCTTTTCTTGTGTTCGCGCAGGGCGGCCTTCAGCTGCTCGTCCGTAAGCAGCCCGGCCTGCACCAGCAGTTCGCCCAATCGTACACGCTGACGCACGGCGTTCCTACCTTGCTTCGGGGTGATGGTGTTGCGTCATGGTTTGCGGCCCGTGCGGCTACTGGCGGGGCAGCACCTGTTGGTCGACCGTGGGGGCCTGACCGGCAAGGCCGGGCTGCACCGTGATCTGCTGCGTGGCGCCCTGTTCCGCCATTTCGCGGTAGGGCAGCACCGCCGGAGTGATGAAGATCAGCACTTCTTCCAGCTTGCTGGCCTTGGAATCGCTGCCGAACAGCCAGCCCAGCCCTTCCACGTCGTGCAGGCCGGGCACGCCGCTGCGGCCCGTGCTCTTGCGGTCCTTGGTCAGGCCGGAAATGACGATGGTTTCGCCGTCCTGCACGATAAGGGTGGTTTCCGTCTGCTTCTTGATGATGAAGGGGTTGCCTTCCACCGTGCGGGTAAGGTCCACTTCGTCCTTCTTGACCAGCACCTTCAGCTTTAGGTTCTTGTCGTCGATGACGTGGGGGGTGATTTCAAGGCGCAGCACGGCGTCTTCGAACTTCACCTCGCGGTCGCCCTGGGCGTTGGTGGAAACGTAGGGCACCTTTTCGCCGTTTTCGGTGTAGGCCATCTGGTTATCCAGCGTGGAGATGGACGGCGACGACAGGATGTTGATCCTGCTGTTTTCCTGCAGGGCGGAAAGTTGCATTTCCAGCATGTTGCCGCCAATGGTGCCGAACATCAGCCCAAGGGACCCCGCGCCCGACTTGCCCGTGGTGTCGATGGGAAAGTTGATGCCGTTGCCCTGACCACTGACGCCGGACGAACCGAAGAACGGGGTGTAGCCGCCGGTGTACGGGCTGGCGCCCGCCGTGCCGCCGGTGCCGCCGGGGGTGATCCACAGGTCGTTGCTGCCCGCCATGTTGCCCACCCGGTTCACGCCGCCCCACTGGATGCCCAGTTCGCGCGCGGTTTCCTTGGTGGCTTCGACTATGTGCGCTTTCAGCTGGATTTGGGCGCGGGGCTTGTCCAGGTTGGAAACCAGGGTCATCAGCTTGTGCTGGTCGTCTTCCACGGCCTGGATGATCAGCGAGTTGGTGAAGGTGTCCACCACCACCGAGCCCACGGGCTTGTTCTGCTCGTCCCTGGACAGGAAGCCTTCCAGGTTCTTTTTCAGTTCCGCCGCTTCGGCGTAGCGCACGTCGAGCACGGTGGTGATCAGCGGGCCCACCTTGCGGCCCTTCAGCTTTTGGGCCATGCGTTGGTTTTCCAGCGTGGTGCGTTCAAGGTCGGCCTTCTTGTCGGCAAGGGTCATGACCTTGATCAGTTCGCCCTGCCACGCATAGTCCAGCGCGTTGCTGTCCAGCATGCCCTTGAACACGTCGGCCCACGGCACCCGGTTGACGTTGACGTTGACCGCGCCCTTCACGCCGGGGCTGAGGATGATGTTCTTGCCCGCGGCGGCGGCCAGGCTGCGCAGGGCCACGCCCACGTCCACGTTGTGCAGCTTGAGCGTAACCGGCACGGTGGGCAGGGGCCGGGACTGCTGGTCCTGTTCTTCGGCCACCTTGTCCTGCTTCAGCACGGCGCGGGGCTTTATCTCGCGCGTTTCGCGCGAGGGCGAGTAGCCCGTGGAATTGGTGGCCATGGCCTTCCATTTGTCGAAGAACGGATCGGTTTCTTCCTTGCGCTTGGCGCAGCCCAGGGTGCCAAGGATGAATGCCGCCGCAAGCAGGACGACGAGGGCCAGGGGAACGTGTCTTCTCATGGAGCGCATCAGAATTCTCCCGTACTGCTCGCAGGTTACAGGTCGTCGCCCGAGTAGGGGATTTCCCTGTCGGTCACATCACCCGGCGATGCCAGGACGACCTTGCCCGGCGTTATCGACTTCACCACGTATCCGGTATCCGCAACGGTTTCACCCACGCGGTATTCAAGCCCGTCCAGGATGGCCAGCACGCTGTTGCCGATGGCCACGTAGCCCGTATAGGCGATGTCGTGCGCGGCGGACTTGCCGTCCGGGTTGCCCGCATCCGTGCCGTCACCCTTGCCCGGCGCCGGGTGGAAGGGGTTTGGCGCGGCCTGGCGCACCGCCGCGTCCAGCACGTAGAGCTGGCTGGGGGTGATGACCGCTTCGGCCAGGGTCTTGCGGGCCTGTTCGACGATGGGGCCGGGGGCCTCGGCGCCGGGGGGCAGCAGCCCCGCCAGCGGCGAGGGAGCGGAAGAGGCGGAAGAGGAAGAGGCCGCGGATGCAGCGCCGCCATTGGCCGGTGCGGCCAGGCTGGATGAAAGGGCGCCAGGGGAGCTGGCCGCGGTTACGGGCCGCGAAGCGCCCGACGGCAGCAGCAGGATGACCGCCGCCGCAATGGCCGCAATGCCCGCCATGCCGATCAGAATCTGTTCCCTGCGGGTCATGCCGTCACCCACCGATGCGCGTTGCGTTGCCGTTCACCTTTACCCAGATGGACACCCTGTAGCCCGGCCACTGGGTGCCTGCCGTCACTTCCATGGATTCCACGCGGTCCAGCCACGGCTGCGCCGTGACCTGCATCAGAAAGGCGCGGAATGATTCCAGCGGGCCGTCCATGACGCCGTCCAGCCGCACCATGTTGCTGCCGCCCAGCACCGATTCCGCCAGCGGGACAAAGCGCACGCCCTTGAGCGAGGCGCGGTTGCCCATGTCCTGCAGGGTGCCGATGGCTTCCGCCAGGGCGGGCGGGTTGGGCGCGGCCAGGGCCGTGCGCCGGGACAGCGTGGCGTCGAAGCGGGCGGCGTCGGCCTTCATTTCGGCGATGACCGGGGCAAAGGCCTGCTGCATCTGCAGCATGGCGCGGATCTGCGCCGCTTCTTCGCGCACGCGGGCCGTCTCGCGCATGGCGGGCATGATGAGCAGCAGCGCCATGCCCACGATGGCCGCAACGGACAGCCCGGGGACGAGAAAGGGCGAGGTGTTCTTGGATGCTTGCATGGCTGTGCCCGTCACACCAGTTTGAGGGTGGCTACGAACTGCAGGGATTCGGTGGCGGCGCCCGTTTCGGGGGCCTTTTTCTCCACCGTCACCGAAAGCACCATGGGCGAACGTTCCAGCCGGTACAGGAAGTCGGCCAGCATGGCCTCTCGCTGGAGCATGTCGCCGGAAACCACCCCGGTGACCACGGCCATGGCTTCGGCGGCGGCATCGGTCTTGGCCTGCGGCTGCGCGGTCTTGCCTCTGGCGTCCTTGGCGCCGGGAACCTGGCCGTGGTCCAGCTGCGTCAGGCGCAGGCCTGAAAGCCGCACCCCCGACGGGGTGACGGCGGCCAGTTCCGACAGCAGGGCCACCGGCATCTGGCGGCGGCTCATGGACTGGACGGCCAGGCGCAGGGCCTTGCCCTTGGCCGAGGTGGCCAGCAGCCTGGCCTTGTCGGTGGTTTCACCGTAGGCGGTCAACTGCCGGCGCAGACCGTCGCGTTCGGTGCGGGCCGAAATCAGGGACGCCCCCTGAATGCTGGCGAAGACGGCGGTGCACAGCACCACCACCATGCTGCCCACGGCCACGGCCAGGCGGAGGCGTTCGCGCTGGCGGGCCTGCTTGCGCTCGCGAAAGGTGTTGACGCAGTTCTGGGTGCGCTCGTCGTCGGACAGTGAAAGGCCTACGGCCCACTGGGCCTCGGCGCAGTCCGGCGGCAGCTTGGCCAGGTCCAGTTCGGCCCCGGGCGTGGCCGGGCCGCGCTGGCTGTTCAGCGCCGCGCACGGAATGCCCACCTGCCGCCCGAGTTCGTCCACCAGGGGTTGCAGGCAGCCGCCGGGGGTGGAAAGGAACATGCGCGACACGGCGGGGTAGCCAAGGGTGTTGGCGAAGTGGTCCATGGTGCGCTCGAACTGCCGCACCAGGCGTTCCACGGCAGGGGCGATGCTGGCGCCGATGTCGGCCACCGGCGGGGCCACGATGGGCGCGGGTGCGGCAGGCGCGGCGGGCATCGGCACGGGCTGTCCCGTGGTGCCGTGCCCCGTGGCGCCGTGCCCGGACGTAGGGGGCAGAACGCAGGCGCTGTCACGCAGCAGCAGGGCGCGGGCTGCGGCATCGGAAAGGGGGGCGGCGGTACCGGCGGTGGATTCCACCAGGGCGCGGGCCAGGCTGGCGAAGCCGGTCTTGACCATGCGGCTCAGCACCACCTGGGACGAGGAATAGATGTCGATGCGGGTCGATTCCTCGTCGATGTGCAGCACCGCGAACTGTTCCGTTGCCGGGTCGAGCCAGCCGGTGGTGAACAGGTTGTGCGAGGCGATGACCCGCGTGGCCGCACCGGCAAGGGCGAAGCCCGCGCGCTGCACGATGTTGCGCACCTCGCCAAGGGAGGCGCGCATGGCCAGCGTTGCGGTGACGGGGAGCTTGGGCACGCCCTTTTCGATGATTTCGCTGCCGATGGTGCAGTCGAACACCGATTGCCGCTCGTCGAACTCGCGTTCCTTGCGGGCGGTCCAGAAGGCCACGTCGTCGCGTTCCTTGGCCGAAACCTTGGGAATGCGGAAGTGCCAGTGCTCGGCGTGTTCGTCGGGCAGGGCGGCCCAGACCTCAAGTTCCGGGGCGGGACCGCAGAAGTCCAGGATCTGCTGGCGCAGGAAGGAGGAAAAGGCGTCGTCGCCGGGCCGGATGCCCGCGGGAATGCGGATGGCCTGCACCCCCTGCAATACCGGCAGGCCCGTGCGGCCGTGACGGCTTTCCGCAAGGTACAGGCAGCGGCCCCGCCATTCCACGCCCAGCACGCGGCGTTCCTTCAGCGGGCGCAGCAGCGGGATGTTCCACTTGCCGGGGCCCGCCGGAATCGATGGGGCGGGCTCCCGCCCGGGAGCGGGGCGTGCCGCATCGCCCTTGCGGATGAGTTCGAGCAGTCGCCCGGTGGAGGACGCGTTGGCGTGCAGACCCATGGAACCACCATCCCGATTACGGTTTCGCGGGGGGCACGGGGCCACCCGTTGTTGTCGTGCCGTATCGCAAGGCCTGGGCATGCAGCACGGGCGCCCGCCGCCGTGGCGGTGAAGGCGTTCCGCAGGATGATGCCCGGCCGCTCGCCATGACCCGCCAATACCGACAATGGTAGCGGTGGGTTATGACGGTGAGGTGTCCGTCCGGTTCTGCTCGTGTGGATGTATGGAATGCGCCGGGTCGAAAGGCCCCCCCTGCGGCCCGGCGAATCCCCCCCTCTAAGCGGCTCTGGCCTTGCAGCGACAATGTGCTGCCGCGCAAGCGTGTTATAACTTTTCTAGAAAAAAGACCACTGCCATCACGCAACCGGCTGCAAAACACGGTCGGTTTGCCGTATGGCATTCCAGGTTGTGTTGCATGAGGGAAAGCCAACGGTATCGCCAGCATATCTGGCGAAAGAAAAAAAACAATCACCTGATACCGGAATTACGGGTGATATTTCGGGTGATTTTTCTGGGGAGTGGCGGCATGGGCGGGCTCACCCCATGGTGAAACGCGCCATGCGCGCTTGCGGAACCGATGCACGGGGTGAGGGGGCGGTTCGCAGCGTCATGTCCGCAACGGGCCGTCAGTCATGCGGGTTTGCGGTCATGCTGTCACGCGGAAGGGCGGGCCGGGTCGAACCGGGTGACCGCGCTGCGCAATTCCTGCTGGTTGGCCACGCCGAGCTGACGGTAAATGTTGCGCACATGCGTCTTGAGGGTGTTGTACGAGATGTTCAGCCTGTCGCAGATTTCCGGCCCGCTGTGCCGGTCTGCCAGCAACAGGGTGACCGCCACCTGCTGGCGGGTAAGGCCCATGCGGCGCAGCGAATCGGCCAGGCAGGCGGGGGGCGGGGCCGACGGATAGGTGCGCGGGGCCGCGCCCGGTGCGCCCGATGCGACCGATGCGCCCGGTGCGCCCGATGCGACCGATGCGCCCGATGCGCCCGGTGCGCCCGATGTGCCCGGTGCGCCTGATGTGCCCTGCGTTACGGATACGGTCGCCACGGTGGTGGCCTCCACGCCATGCAGGCCGAAGCTTTCGGGCATGGACAATTCCGCGCCGTCCGCACCGACCGGTGCGGGGGTACGCCAGGTACTGGCGGCCATCCGGTGCGACGGGGGCGAGGGGGCTGTCCGGGGCGCCGGGTCGATCTGGTCGATCTGGTCGGTCGGGTCGATCGGGGAGGTTGGCGCGGCATGTCCGATCGGTGCATCCTGCGCGGTGGCCGCGTCCTGGGCGATGGGGTTGGGCGCGGCGGTCGCGGACGGCGCAGCGTCCGTCGTCATGCGGGGGGGCATCTCCGGTGCCGGGTGCTCCCTGTTGCCGGACAGGTCCGAAAGGATGGTCCGCAGGGCGGCATCGTCGTCGCATTCGGCATCATCGATAGCGCAAACCGGCTCGTCAGCGTCGTTGTCGGGTACGTGTCCGGGCAGCCGCCAACCCATGTAGGTGGCCGGGTCGGGCCGTACCACCAGCATGATGGAAATGATGGCGCACACCGCCGCCAGCGAAAGCACCTGGATGTGGGCGATGTCCGGCGGCAACAGCAGCCCCAGCGCCATGGACAGCAGGCTGCCCGCCCACTGCGAGCCGAACAGCAGCGCCCAGTACAGGGCCACGATGCGGGCGCGGTTGCGTCCGGCATGCAGGCCCGCGCTGTGCAGCAGCGACGAATACATGAATACGTCCAGCAGGGCGCTGCCGGAAAGCTGGATGAACATGGGCACGCGGGGCATGCGCTGGCCCAGCAGCATCAGCGTGGCAAACCCCAGCCCCAGCAGCGGCAGGGCCAGGCGGAACAGGTGGCGCGGGGCCAGCGAAGGATAGATGCGCAGCAGGATGGCAGCACAGAGGGCCACCCCGCAGAACACCACGCTGGAGGCCATGACCGTGGCGTCGTTTTCCGGGGGCAGTTGCTCCAGCAACTGGTAGAACAGGCCGCACGCCGCGCTGGCCAGGAACAACGCCGCCAGCAGTGCGGCGGGCAGGGGGCGCAACGGGGCGGGCTCCCTGTCGTCGGTGGATTCCGGCAGGGTGATGTTGCCGAGCAGCAACCGGGAAAGCACGGGCAACCCCGCGCCCAGCACCAGCCAGGTGGTCGTGTCGTCAAGGCCGGAAAGGGACACGGCCAGCACCGATTCCGCAACGAAGGTGGCCATGGCGAAGCACAGTGCGGCGTCCAGGCCGGACAGGGCGGCCAGCCGCACGCCCCAGCCATGGAAGAGCAGGACGGCGCCCGCCACGGCCAAGGTGCCTGTAACCACCTCGATGGCCGTGCCGTGCAGGCCGATTCCCGGCGCCATACCCAAAAGCGGCAGCCACAGGGCCGCCAGCGCCGCGTCATGCACCCGCGAAAGGCGCACGGCATGCGGCAGCAGTGCCACGCAACGGGCGCACGCCAGCATGGTGGCGATGGCCATGGGCATCACCCATTCGCCGGAGCTTTCCGGCAGGGCCAGAGCCTGCGGAAGATGCGCGCGCAGCAGGCCCGCCCGCATGAGGTACCACACGCAGGCGATGGTAACTCCAAGCCCCACGCCACCGCGCAGCAACATGACGGCGGAACGCAATGGCTGGCGATCCGTTGGAAATGGCATGGCACTCCCCCCCAAAGGTTGCACCATCAGGAATGGAATATCCCTGCTGCATGCACGATTTTTTCGTTTGCAGCAACGAGGTTAGAGAAAATGTAACGGCATGCGGGCCCGCCTGGGGCGCGTATGGGGAATATATGGGGGGCAGTGGGGGGGGGAATGGGGGATGCTGGGTATGAAGGCGGATGGCGGGGCGGGCACGGGCAGGCTGGCGGGATTGGCCGGGGTGTGGAGCGAAAGGGCGGGAATGTGATGGCGGGGGCAGGGCCCAGAACGCAGAAAGGTCCCGGCGAATGCCGGGACCTTTACCGTCGATGGTGCCGAAGGGGAGAGTCGAACTCCCACGGGGGAACCCCCACTAGACCCTGAACCTAGCGTGTCTACCAATTCCACCACTTCGGCGCAGGAGGGTCTTCTAGCCAAACGCCGTGCGGTTGGCAAGCGTTTTTTTCAAAAACCTTGCGAATCCTGGGCGCATCGTCCTTCCTTGCCACGAATGCCGTTGCCGGGCGCGGAAAAATACTTGCGTGTCGGGTTGGGGCTAAGGCAAAGCGTCATGCCTGCCGATAGCACCGGAGCAGACATCGGACAGGAACGCAGCGCCGTTCCGTCCACCGGGGGGAGAGGAAACACGATGCCCAAGGCCAGGGAGGGCGGCGCCACGCCGTCTCCGAATCGACGGAAACAGCCGGACCAGGCGCATGCCGACGCGGCAGTGCCTGGAACGGACACGGGGCACCCCCATGTGCTTGTGTGCGACGGGCGTTCACCCGTGCGCGAGGCCCTGGCGGCGCAGGTGGTCCTGCTGCTGCCGGGGGCGCGGCTGCACGCCGGAAGCCCGAAGGATGCGCCAGAGGCGCTTGCCGCATCTGGCGCCACGGGCATGCCCGCGCCGCCTCCGCGCCTGGTGATGCAGCTTGCCGGGGCAGGCGCCGCCGTGCCTTCCGGCTGGGAGGACGCCCCGGTGGCGGTGGTGCGCCCCCGCGACGTGGACGGCGAGGAGGGTGCCCCGGCGGCTGTCCAGCCCCATGGCGCCGAAACTTCGGGCTCCGCCCTCGCATCCGGATATGTGGATCTTGCCGACGTGGCGCTGGCGCTGGCGCGGTGCGGCCAGTTGCGCCGGGTGGCCGAACCCGGCGTGCCGCCGGGACAGCGGCTTTCCGGGGAGGCCCTGGTCGCGGCCATGCCGGAGATGCTGCGTCCGCTGCTGCCCGGCGTGTGGCGTACGGCGCAGGCGCTCATCGGCCAGGCGGACGATGCGCTGGATGCGCAGGACATGACGTTGCTGGCCCGCGTGGCGCATACCGTGCGCGGCATGGCGGGCAACTACGCCATGCCGGAATGGGCCGCCTGCGCGGCGGCGCTGGAATGCGCCGCCCGGTCCTCCGACATTTCCGCCTCGGCCGACGCCCTGGCGTGGCTGCGGGCCGCCCTGTCAGCCCTGTCAGCCATCTTAGGCCTGCCTGCCCTGCCTGAATTGCCCGACATGCCGGGGCAATCAGGCCAGTCAGGTCAGTCAGGCCAGTCAGGCCAGTCAGGTCAGTCAGGCCACTCAGGCAAGTCGAGTTAGCAGGCCAGTCGGGACTGGCCGCTGGAGGCGCAACGCCCGATCCGCACGGCCTGTCCTCCTGACGAGCACGCAGGGGGCGCGCGTCGGGACTGGCCCTCTGCAACATTCTTTCCGCCGTAAACGCATCGACGGGCCGGACTCGCAATGGAGTCCGGCCCGTCGTTTTGCAACTATTCTGGGCTGGTCGGCCAGGCCGTGCCGTGGGCGGCGCGCCTTCGGGTTATGGCGTGACCGTCAGCCCGTGCTCGATGGCGAAGCTGACCAGTTCCGCCGTGCTGTCGGCGCCCAGCTTGCGCTTGAGGTTGGCCTTGTGCTTTTCCACGGTCTTGTGGCTGATGCACAGTTTGTCGGCAATCATCTTGTTGCCGTGGCCTTCGGCCACCAGCTTCAGCACCTGCTTTTCGCGGTCGCTCAACAGGTCCAGCAGCGATCCGCTTTCGCGGCGACCGTGGCGCAGAAAGTCTTCGATGAGCAGTTCGGATATTTCGGGGCTGATGTACCGGCGTCCGGAAAGCACCGTTTCCATGGCCTGCACCAGGATGTCGCTGGAAACGTTTTTCAGCACGTAGCCGTCGGCGCCCGCGCTGAGGGTGCGGTAGATCAGGCTGTCCTTCTTGTGGGCGGTCAGCGCCAGCACCTTGGTGCGCTCGCAGCGCCGCTTGATTTCGCGGATGGCCTCCGTGCCGTCCATGAGCGGCAACGTCAGGTCCATGAGCACTATATCCGGCATGTGCTTTTCAACGATTTTCAGGGCCTGGATGCCGTCCGGGGCTTCTCCCACGATGGTGAACGCGGGATATGCCCCGAGCAGGGCCTTCAGCCCCTCACGGACGATATCGAGGTCTTCGACGAGCACAACGGTTTTCGACATGTCGGCAGCCTTTGACTATGATGTGGCTGGTCTGAAAATAACACGGTACGTTATATGTGCCCCCGGTGGAATTGTAAACCTGCTTTCGTCGCAGTAGGGTTATTCCCCATTATAACGTAGGGTGGAGTGCACGAGAGGGAGTGCATGACAGTGCCACCGCAACGCGGGCGGCGATGATGCGGCACGCCTGCGCGCTGCTGTGCAGGCGCATGCGGCGCGGGCCGTCTGCATGGTGCGGTTGAGGGCGATGCGGAGGCGCGGGCTGCGTACTGCGGGGCGTTTCGTGCAGACATGGCGGGGCGAGGCCCGGCGGAATTGCAGCCGCCCGTCATTCCCCGGGGGCGTGCAGCCAGCAGCGTACGCCGTGCACCTGCGACGCGTCGTCACCGGCAATCCGCGGCGGCATGGCGAGCAGGGGCGGTTCCTGTTCCGCGCAACGGGCGAAGGCGTGCGGGCAGCGGTCGCGAAAGGTGCAGCCGGATGGCAGCGCCCACAGTGGCGGCACCGTGCCCGGAATGGCCGAAAGCCGTCCGGCGCGCGGGCCGGATACGGCTTGCGGCACCGAGCGCATCAGCCCCTGGGCATAGGGATGCAGCGGTCGTGCGAAAAAGTCGCCCACCGTCGCATGCTCCATGATCCGCCCGGCGTACATCACGGCCACCTGGTCGGCGGTTTCCGCCACCACACCCAGGTCGTGGGTGATCAGCAGCACGGATGCCCCCCTGCGGGCGGCAAGGTCGCGCATCAGGCGCAGTATCTGGCGCTGGATGGTCACGTCCAGCGCGGTGGTGGGCTCGTCGGCGATGAGCAGGCGCGGGTCGCAGGCCAGCGCCATGGCGATCATCACACGCTGGCGCATGCCGCCGCTCATCTGGTGCGGAAAGTCGCGGGCGCGCAGTTCCGGCGAGGGAATGCCCACCTGGCGCAGCAGGTCCACGGCGCGCGCGGCGGCATCGGATCGGGAAAGGCCCAGATGCAGCCGCAGCCCCTCGGCGATCTGCTCGCCCACCCGGAACACCGGGTTCAGCGAAGTCATGGGCTCCTGAAAGATCATCGAGATGCTGCGCCCGCGCACCCCGCGCATGTCCTGTTCCGGCAGGGTCAGCAATTCCTGCCCCTCCAGCCGCACCGAGCCGGAGGCGATGCGCCCCGGTTCGGGCACCAGGCGCAGCAGGGCCAGCGCGGTCATGCTCTTGCCGCAGCCCGATTCGCCCACCAGGCACAGGGTGTCCCCCGGCGCTATGGAAAAGGATATCCCCGCCACGGCGCGCAAGGGAGCGTTCGGGGCGCCGTTCGCGCCGGGCCGCCCCGGAAATTCCACGCTCAGGTCGCGCACGTCCAGCAGGTGTGCCGTCCGGGATGTTCCGTTGTCGTCGGTCATGTCTGGCCTGTAGCTGTTTCCGGGGGATGTCGCCAGTGCCGTGAAGGGGCATTGGTGCAAGGCCGTCGGCAGAGGGGTGTCCGCCACTATCTGCTGACCGCCTCGCGAGCCAGGGCCAGCAGGGCCTGATACACCGGCGCCAGGCTGGGAACCAGCAGATGCTCCTGGTCGGTGTGCTGGCTGGTTTCGCCTTCCGCGCCCCAGACCACCCCGGCCATGGAAAGATCGGTCAGGAACCGGGCGTCGCTGGCCCCGTGGGCGCAGCCGGTGGCCGTGCCGGGGGCGTGGCGCAGCAGCCTGTCCAGCCACGGGGTGTCGCCGGTGACGAACAGCGGCTCCATGCGGGTGACGTCCAGTTGCCCCTGCACGGCGGCGCGCATGGCGGCCACCAGTTGGTGGGGATCGTCGTGTTCCGTGTAGCGCACGTCCAGATGGGCCACGGCTTCGCCGGGCACCAGGTTTACTGCCGTGCCCGCGTGCAGCAGGCCCAGGTTCAGGGTGCGGTGCCAGTGGGCTTCCGCTTGCGGAGACGCCGCAGGGGAGGAGGGCGCGTCCGATGCCGCCAGTCCCGCCAGTTGCGGATACAGGCCCGGAAACAGCGGCTTCAGCGCCTCGTAGTCGCGCACCAGCGCGTCCACGGCGTTTTCGCCCAGCCAGGGCCGCGCGCCGTGGGCGCTTTTGCCCCGCGCCGTCAGCACCAGGTCGATGACGCCCTTTTCCTTGATGATGACCGAGCCCGGCGAGCCGCCGTCCAGGGCCACGCAAAAGTCGGCGTGGACGTGCGGCAGCACCCGGAACGCGCCATTGCGCCCGCCGGTTTCCTCGTCGCCGGTGATCACCAGCACCAGGGGCAGGGCGTCCGGGCCAAGGCCGCGCGCGGCAAGCTCGCGCAGGCAGCGGCGGCACAGCACCAGGGCCACGGCCACGGCATACTTGTCGTCGATGCTGCCGCGCCCGTGCAGCACGCCTGCCGCGGCGTCAAGGCGCGGGGTGAACATGGCGTCCGCGCCGTCCACCACGTCGAAGTGCACCAGCAGGGCCAGCGGCGCGGCGTGGGACGGGTTGCCCGCCAGCAGCGAGGGCACGCCCTCGTGCTCCATGCGGGTGCAGGGGATGCCGTTGTCGGCCAGCCAGGCGGCTATGATTTCCGCGCAACGGGCCACCTCGTCCGGGCGCGAGGCCGTGGAGCGGATGGCCATGAGTCGGGCGGTCAGCGCCACCATGTCGGCGATGTCCGAAGCGGTGGCCTCGTCCAGTCCGGACGGCAGGCAGGCGCGGGCCTGCTCCGCGAAATGGGCGAAGGTGTCCGTGGATCCGGTGGCCACAGACGTGACGGGCGTATGTGGCACGACGGCGTTGGGGGCTGCGGATTGCGGCATTGCGGCGAAGACTCCTGCTGAAGCTCTGTATATGGATGCGCTGGGCCACGCCGTTGTCCCTGCGAGGGCGGCGGGTTGCGGCGGGTTGCGGCGGACCGAGAGGCTACCGCAGCGGGCGGGGCGCGTCCAGCTTCTGCGCGCGGCCGGTCTGGGGCTGGTCGGGCCTGGACGGGCCGGGCTTGGTCTGGTCACGTCGGGTCGGAACGGGCCGGAGCGGGTCGGAAGGGGGCGGAGCGGGCCGGAGCGGGCCGGAGCGGGCAGGCGGTTTTTGTCGAGAAGGAACTTGACAATCATTTTCAGGAGGTGCAGAACCGGGGTGTCGGGCGTGCACGCCCGGCGTTGCGCCTGTTGTCCGCGTTCCGCGGGGCGCTTGTGGCGCGGGCAGACGGTCGGTGTTGGCTGGACCAAGGAGTCGTGTATGCCTTGTTGCAAGTTGAGTGATGTTCCCGCCGGATGCCGGGTTCGGGTGCGTCGTCTCTGCGACAAGCAGGGCGAGCGGGGCAGGCTGTGCGCGCTGGGCATTACGCCCGGCACGGAACTGGAAGTCTGCTCGCAGGGGGGCGCGTGCTGCGTCCGGGTGCGCGATGCCTCGCTGGTGCTGGGCGACACCCTGGCCTGCGACGTCTACTGCGAGCCGGTGCACTCCGGTCGGCAACTGCGCGATTGAGGGACCCTGGCGGCCCCTGGTGGCCCGTTGTGGCTGACGGCACCCGACAGATCCAGACAGGCCCAGACAGCTTCTGACCGGCTCCGTCCGTCCCCGCAGGACTCCGGCCAACCGTTTCGGAAGCCGACCGTGCGGATGCGTCCCCATGATTCCCGCGCATGGCGCGAGATGACGTGGAGGGCGTCCGGTCACGGTCATCGACAAGGAGAGAGACATGACTTGGGATACTCTCGTGGTCGTCGCCATCGTGCTGGCGGCGGCGGGGTATGTGGCGTGGCGGTACCTGTTCCGCAAGTCGGGCGGGTGCGGTTGCGGCTGCGACTGCTCTGGCAGTTCCGGCAGTTCCGCGAGTTCCGCCAGTTCCGCCAGTTCCGGTAGTTCCGGCGGCTCGGGCTGCTGCGGCGGCGGGGGGCACATCGCCTCCAAGCCCGGCGCATCCTGCGGTTGCGGCAAGTAGCACTGTGACAAGCTGGTGATGGCCGGCCCGAGGGCCGTGCCTTTTTTTAACGCCATTCAATGAGAAAGATTTTCAATTTCGCGGGGGCAGCCAGCCCGCGCACAGCGAGGAGGAGACACAAAGATGGGCAAAACCATTCCCCTGCGGCAACTGGCCGTGGGCCAGCGGGCGCGCATCGCCAAGGTTGACGCGCATGGCGAACTGGGGCGGCGCATCCGTGACATGGGGCTGATCCCCGGTGCGGAAGTGGAAGTCATGGGCCGTGCGCCCCTGATGGATCCGGTGGCCCTGCGCCTGAAGGGGTTCACCCTTTCGTTGCGCAACAACGAGGCCGACTTCATCGCCGTCGAGATCGACGCCAAGCCCCGTCCGCAGGAGTAGCCATGTCCGCCAACGTTATCGTCGCCCTTGCGGGCAACCCCAACTCCGGCAAGACCACCGCGTTCAACGAGTACACCGGTTCGCGCCAGCACGTGGGCAACTACCCCGGCATCACGGTGGAAAAGAAGGAAGGCATCGCCCGCGTGGACGGGCGCGAAGTGCGCGTGGTGGACCTGCCCGGCACCTATTCGCTTACCGCCTACACCCAGGAAGAAGTGGTGGCCCGCCGCGTGCTGGTGGAAGACCGCCCCGACGTGGTCATCGACGTCATCAACGCGGGTGCGCTGGAGCGCAACCTGTACCTGGCCGTGCAGCTGATGGAACTGGGCATTCCCGTGGCCCTCGGCCTGAACATGATCGACGAGGCCCGCAAGCAGGGGCTGCGCATCGACGCCGCGCGCCTGTCGCAGCTGCTGGACCTGCCCGTGGTGGAAACCGTGGCCCGCACCGGTGAAGGCCTGAAGGGCCTGATGTCCGCCGCCGTCGCCCATGGCGACGCCAGGCGCGGCACCCCCTGGAAGCCGCTGGAAATCTCCTACGGTCCGGACCTTGACCCGGTGCTGGCCCGCATGGTCGAGCGCATCGAGGCGGCCCGGTTCCTTACCGAAAAGTATCCCGCCCGCTGGGTGGCCCTGAAGTATCTGGAAAGCGACGAGGACATCCGCGCCCTGGGCCGCGCCGCCGGTCCGCTGGCGGCAGAGCTGGAAGCCATGGCAGCCGAGGTGGCCCGCCATCTGGAAGCCACCCTGAACAGCTACCCTGAAGCCGTCATCGCCGACTACCGCTACGGGTACATTTCCGGCGTGCTGCGCCAGGGCGTGCTGACCCGCCACGACGAGCTTTCGCAGCGCCTGGCCGCCTCGGACCGCATGGACCGCGTGCTCACCCACCGCCTGCTCGGCCCGGTGATCATGCTGGCCGTGCTGTACGGCATTTATGAAATCACCTTTGCCATCGGCGAATACCCCATGGGCTGGGTGGAAGCCTTCTTTGGCTGGATGAACGAGGCGGCATCCGCCGCGTTGCCCGACGGCCTGCTGAAGTCGCTGGTGGTTTCGGGCATCATCGACGGCGTGGGCGGGGTCATGGGCTTCGTGCCGCTGATCATGCTGATGTTCATGATGATCGCCTTCCTTGAAGACTCCGGCTACATGGCCCGCGTGGCCTACATGCTGGACCGGGTGTTCCGCCTGTTCGGCCTGCATGGCTGCTCGGTGATGCCCTACATCGTGTCCGGCGGCATCGCGGGCGGCTGCGCCGTGCCCGGCGTCATGGCCGCGCGCACCCTGCGCAGCCCGCGCGAACGGCTGGCCACCATCCTGACCGCGCCGTTCATGACCTGCGGCGCCAAGCTGCCGGTGTTCATCCTGTTCGTGGGCGTGTTCTTTGCCGAGCAGGAAGCCCAGGCCATGTTCGCCCTTACCCTGCTGGGCTGGGGCATGGCGCTCATCGTGGCGCGCCTGCTGCGCTCCACGGTGATCAAGGGCGAATCCACCCCCTTCGTCATGGAACTGCCCCCGTACCGCCTGCCCACCCTGCGCGGCATCCTCATCCACACCTGGGAGCGCACCTGGCAGTACATCAAGAAGGCCGGTACCGTCATTCTGGCCATCTCCATCCTGCTGTGGGCGGCCATGACCTTCCCGCAGCTGCCCGAGGACCGCACCGCCGCGTTCGAGGCGCAGCGCGCCGCCGTCACCGCCCAGAAGGAAGCGGCGGAAACCCCCGGTGAAAACGTGGCCGGGGCGGAAACTGCCGAACAGGGCAGCGGACAGGCCGTGGCCGAAGCCCCTGCCGATCCCGCAACCGCCGAAGACGGCGAGGCCGCCGCCGAAGGCGAGGAAACCGATCCGTTCGAGGCGCAGCTTGCGGTCATCGACGCCGAGGAAGCCGCCGCCGGGCTGGAATACTCCATCGCGGGCCGCGTGGGCTTCGCGCTGGAGTCGGTGACGGCCCCGGCCGGGTTCGACTGGCGCACCAACATCGCCCTGGTGGGCGGCTTCGCGGCCAAGGAAGTCATCGTCTCCACCCTGGGCACGGCCTATTCGCTGGGCGAGGTGGATGCCGAGGACGCCGGGTCGCTGGCCGAACGCATCAAGGCCGACCCGCACTGGACTCCCGCCGCTGCCGCCGCGCTGATGGTCTTCGTGCTGCTGTACGCCCCCTGCTTCGTCACCGTGGTGGCCATCAAGCAGGAATCGGGCTCGTGGCGCTGGGCCATCTTCAGCACCGTGTTCAGCACCATCCTGGCCTTCGGCCTGTCAGTGGCCGTCTACCAGATCGGCACCGCCATGCTGGCCGGGGGCTAACCCCGCCGGGCTGGGCCCGCGCGGCATCAGCGCGACATCAGCGCGACATCAGCGCAACATGCGCAACCACTACGGGGCGTCCTTCGGGACGCCCCGTCTGCGTTGGGGGCGCGCCACCGCATGGCCGGCTGGAGGATGCCTGCCGACAGCATGGTGTCCTCCTCCCGCCATCCGGCTCGTGTCCGTCACACATCCGCTTGCGCGCGGGTTTCGTGCCGTTTACATTGGTCCCTGTTTGCCATGCACGGCGTGCCGGGGGGCGTGCCGCATCTGTCGCATCTTGCCGGATATTGCCGCATGGAGCGTTGAAGGCGGGGCGAATTCGCCGTGACGGGCCGAAAGGCCATTCGAGGGGGGGGAGACTGACGCCATGCGGCCTGGCCGTACCATAAAGGCGCAACTTCGGTTCTACTCGCTGTTGCTCATCCTGCTGCCGCTGGCACTGTCGCTGGCGGCGTTCTACGGCGTGCTGCGTACCGAAGGGCTGCGCAAGGCCCAGGGCGAGATGCAGGCGGAACTGCGCCACCACCGCTTCGACGTGGAACGCTGGCTGGGTTACCGCCTGGCCGACGTGGTGCACGTGTCGCGCACCGACGCGGTGCGTACCGTGAATCTGCCCGCCATGAGGCGGGATTTTCATGCCTTCCTGGACGCCCACGGCGACTTCCGCTCCCTGGTCTACGTGGATGCCGCCGGGCGCACCGTGCTTGACTTCGACATGCCCGAAGGCGGCGTGGACCTTTCCGACCGCGAATACTTCCTACGGGCGCGGCAGGGGCAGCCGTTCATTTCGCGCGTGCTGACGGGGCGCACCTCGGGCAAGGCCATCGTGATTTTTTCAGCCCCGGTGCTGAATCCGCAGGGCGACTTTGCCGGGCTGGTCTTCGGCGTGGTGCGCATCGACGCGCTGCTCGACATGGTCAGCAGCCTGCGGCGCACCCCGGTGGACCCGTCCTTTCTGGTGGACGCCGCCACCGGCGTGCCCCTGCTGGCCCCGGAAGGCACGCAGCCCATCCCGTTGCCCGCGCTTGATGCGCCCGCCGACGGCCCGGCCATCTACCGCAACCGCGACGGTGACGCGGTGCTGGGGACGGGACTGCCGCTCAAGAACGGCGAATGGCTGCTGGTGCAGGAGCGCGCCGTGTCCGACGTGCTGGGCGACATGCACCGCCTGCTGCTGCTCCTGCTGGCGGTGTCCGGCCTGACCATTGCCGCGCTTACCCCCTTTCTGCTGCGCCTCGCGGGGCGGGTCACCGGGCCCATCGAGCGCATTTCGGCCATGTCCGAGCGGATCATGGCCGGGGAATACGGCAATGCCTGCCCCGGCCTCGATGCCTCGGGCATGCCGCCGGAACTGGAGCGGTTGTACCGCAACTTCTGCCGCATGGCCGAGCGCATCGGCACCCATGTGGGCGAACTGGAGCGCCTGTCCGGCACCGACGAACTGACCGGGCTGGCCAACCGCCGCCTGCTGGCCGACGCGGGGGCGCGCATCGTCAGCATCTGCCGCCGGGCCGGGCAGCCGTGCGCCTGCCTGATGCTGGACCTGGACCACTTCAAGCGCATCAACGACGTGCACGGCCACGCCACCGGAGACGAAGTGCTGCGCAAGCTGTCCTCCGCCATAATGGGCACGGTGCGCTCGTCCGATTTTGCGGTGCGCATGGGCGGCGAGGAATTCGCCATCATCGCGCCCAATACCGACGCCCCGCACGCCATGGCCCTGGCCGAGCGCCTGCGCCGCAACGTGGAGCGCATCGACCTGCACCAGGCGGGCGTGCCCGTGCCCGTGGCCATCAGCGTGGGTGTGGCGGGCATGGCCGTCTCGCCGCGTTTCGGCAACGGGCCGTTGGAGGATTTGCTGGCCAGGGCCGACCACGCGCTGTACCGGGCCAAACAGGCGGGCCGCAACCGGGTGGTGCTGTGGGACGATGTCGAGCGCGCCGTGGGAGAGGAGTGGGGCAGGCCCGACGATGGAGAGCAACCGCAGGGGGCAGCCCGGCTGCGCGGACCGCTGAGCGGTTCCTGACGGCGGCGGGGCTGCGGGCTTCCGGATGCGAAAACGGCGCCCCCCGTGAGGGAGGCGCCGTTGGCGTATCGGTGGCCGGGCAGCGGTGTGGCTGTCCTGCTGCGGGTGGCCGGTCTTATCGGCAGTTGGCCGAAACGGGCCGGAATCCGCCTAGCAGATTTCCACGAGCTCGATGTCGAAGGTCAGGTCTTCGCCAGCCAGGGGATGGTTGGCGTCGAGGGTGACGTGCTCTTCGGTGACGTCGGTGACGGTGACATCAAGTTCGCCGTCGTCGGTCATGAGCTGCAGCATCAGGCCCACTTCGGGTTCGATGTGCGGGGGCACCTGGTCGCGGGGCACGGTGATGATCATTTCTTCCACGTGGTCGCCGTAAGCTTCGGCGGCGGGAATGGTGATCTTCACCGACTGGCCCTTGCCAAGGCCCAGCACGGCCTTTTCGAAGCCGGGGATGAGCATGCCTTCACCCAGGGTGAATTCCAGGGGTTCGCGGTCGCGCGAGGAATCGAATTCGGTGCCGTCGTCCAGCGTGCCGGTGTAGTGAACGCGGACGGTATCGCCGTTCTTGAGTGCCATGTTGGGGCTCCTTGGGGGAGAATCTGTGGTGGGTATCCGCCGGTCGAAATGAATGGGGCGGCAACAGCCGCGGCGACCGGGCGGACCCGTGGACCATCGCCCGCCCCGTAGGGAATGTCAAAGATTATTCCTGGCGCGGGGATGGGCGCGCGGGGCGTGCCGCGTAGCTGGCATTGCCGGGGGGACCGGTCGGGGATTCGCGCGGACTGGCGGGGCATGGAGCATCCTGTCGCCGGTTATGTCCCGGTCGCCGGTCACGTCCCGGTCGCCAATTACGTCCCGGTCACCGGTTACGTTCTTGCCCGGGGCGTATCCCACCCGGCGCACAGCCGCGCGGCGGCCCGGCAGAGCACCTCGGCGCCCACGGGCAGGCACGATTCGTCCGGGGCAAAGGCCGGGTTGTGCACCGGGGCCACGCCCGGGCCGCCGCAGCCGACAAAGAAGAAGCACCCCGGTACCCGTTGCAGGAACATGGAAAAGTCCTCGCCGCCCATGGTGGGCGCCGGTTCCATCACCCTGTCCGCGCCCACGGCGTCCAGCGCGGCCCGACGCACCACGTCCGCAGCGCGCGGGTCGTTGATCACCGCCGGATGGCACCACTGGAAATCCAGCCGATGCGTGGCCCCCATGGCCGCGCACACGCCGCCCGCCACCTGGTTGATGCGCTGCTCCCACAGGTTGCGCACCTCGGGCGCAAAGGCCCGCACCGTGCCCGCCATGCGCGCCTCGCCGGGAATGACGTTGTACGCCGTGCCCGCGTGCAGTTCGCCGATGGTCAGGATGACCGGCTCCAGCGGGCTGGTCATGCGGCTGACCACCCGCTGCAGCGCGCCCACCACCTGGGTGGCGGTTTCCAGCGCGTCAACGCACAGGTGCGGGTTGGCGGCATGGCCACCCTTGCCCAGCACGGTCAGCTCGAAGCGGTCCATGGCTGCCATGAGCGGGCCGGGCTTGACCCCCACGAAACCGGCGGGAATCTCCGGCCAGACGTGCGCGCCAAGACATACGTCCACCTTGGGATCGTCCAGCACGCCTGCCTCGATCATGGGCGCGGCCCCGCCGGGGCCTTCTTCCGCAGGCTGGAACAGGAACAGGATGCGCCCGCGCAGCGCGCCGGGGTTCTGCTCCGCCAGACCGGCAAGCACCCGCGCCGCGCCCAGCAACATGGCCATGTGCATGTCGTGCCCGCAGGCGTGCATGCAGCCGGGGTGCTCGGAAGCATAGGGGAGCCCGGTGGCCTCGGTGATGGGCAGGGCGTCCATGTCGGCGCGCAGCATCACCGTGGGGCCGGGCCGCCCGGAACCGAGCAGGGCGGTAACCCCGGTGCCCGCAATGCCGGTGCGCACCGGCAGGCCCAGCGCGGCCAGTTCCTCCGCCACCAGGGCGGCGGTGCGCACCTCGTTGAAGCCGATCTCGGGGATGCGGTGCAGGCGGCGGCGCAGGTCGACGATGTGCGGTGCGGCCGCGCGGACGCGGTCGGAAAGGGATTCCATGGGCTCTCCTGCCGTGTCCCGGCCTGTCTGCGGCGGGGCGCGGCGATGTACGTGCGATGGGTACGGGCACGGCGCGGGCACGGCGCGCTTTGGGCCCGGGAGCATATGTTCGCCGGACCGACGGTGGCGGCGTTTCCGCTGGCCTCCGGACCCTTGATTTCGTGCTTCGGACGTTGACAAATCGCGGACGCGGCGTTAGTAGTACCAATAAGTACCACGCATGAGTCTTTCCCGCCGCGCACGGGACCCGGTGGCGTCACGGCCAGCAACTGGCCAGGGCGCACGGAGCGGGGCGGAGAAACATCGTCGGATGCCGGGACGGCACCTCGGCCAGTGTAGCGCAAGGTGGCGTTATCGTCAGCCCCGTCCTTTGCCATCCCGTCAGCCCCTCCGGTTTCCGGTCGTCCGACACTCATGCACCGGTACCCCGCCGCCCGGCGGGCTTTTGGAAGGAAGCGCATGGAACTCATTCAGGCTTTGCGCAAGTTCGGCTTCACCCAGCAGGAATCGTTGATGTACCTCACCCTGCTGCGGCACGCGGGCCAGAATCCCCATAGTCCCCATGGTCCCATGACCGGGTACGAGGCGGCCAAGGCCGCCGGAATTTCGCGCTCCAACGCCTACGCGGCGTTGTCGAGCCTGGTGGAAAAGGGCGGGGCCGTGGTGGCCAGCGGCGATACCAGCCGGTACATGGCCGTCCCGCGCGAGGAACTGTTGCTGAACCTGCGGCGCGATGCCGAAGGCACGCTGGCATTCCTCGAATCGCACCTGCCGGACACCGAACCGGACGAGACGCCCTATCTGACCGTGGCGGGCCTGCGCAACACCGAGGACAAGATCCGCAACATGCTGCACCTGGCGCGGCTGCGGGTGTACGCATCCATGCACGCGGACAATGTGGCGCTGTTCCGGCGCGAGTTTGACGACTGCGTGGCGCGGGGGCTGAAGGTGGTGCTGCTGTCCAATGCCGATCCGGGCATTGCCGGGGCCACCTTTCTGAAGAACCAGGCAGGCACCGGGCACGTGAAGCTCATTGCCGACACCAGCGAGGTCATTGCCGGCCTGCTGGAACCGGGCGTAAGCGGGCGCTGCCTGTATTCGCGCAACGAGCACCTAGTGTACCTGATGCGCGAGGCCATACTTCACGAAATGGAACTGATCCGTATCCGCGCAGCCATGCCGGGCACCATGCCGGGCATCATGCCTGCCGCCGGGGCGGACCCCCTTTCGGACAATTGACGCACCACCGGACGCACGCCGCGCGCAACGCGGCCCGCGCCGGAAACACGACGGAGACCTTCATGCCCAACGTTCGTTCCACGTACACCGATGCGGTCGGCTTCTTCGGCCGGACCACGCCCGAAGAACTGGTGGCCGCCTACGGCAGCCCCCTGTATGTCTACAGCGAGGCCCTGCTGCGCGCACGCTGCCGCGACATGAAGGGGCTGTCGTCGCATCCCGGCTTTTTCGTGAACTATTCGGCCAAGGCCAACACCAACCTGTCCCTGCTGCGCATCGTGCGCGAGGAAGGGCTGGTGGTGGACGCCATGTCGCCCGGCGAAATCCACGTCAACAAGGCCGCCGGGTTCACCCCGGACCAGATCCTGTACGTGTGCAACAACGTGTCCGAGGCGGAACTTGCCAACGCCGTGTCGCACGGGCTTCTGGTGAGCGTGGATTCGCTGTCGCAGCTCGATACCCTGGGCAGGGTGAACCGGGGCGGCAAGGTGATGGTGCGCTTCAACCCGGGCATCGGCGCGGGGCACCACCAGAAGGTGGTCACGGCGGGCAAGGCCACCAAGTTCGGCGTGGACCCCTCAGACGCCTCGCTGGCCGAACTGCGGGCCATTCTGGCCAAGCACGACATGACCCTGGCGGGCATCAACCAGCACATCGGCTCGCTGTTCCTGGAACCGGACGGGTACGTGGCGGCGGCGGAATTCCTGCTGTCCGTGGCGGAAAAATTCGACACCGTGGAAGTCATCGACTTCGGCGGCGGCTTCGGCATTCCCTACCGCAAGTACGAAGACCAGCCCCGGCTGGACCTGGCCGCCACGGCGGAACGTTTTCACGCGCTCATTTCCGGCTGGTCGGAACGCACCGGCTACAAGGGCCGCTTCTACATCGAGCCAGGCCGCTACGTGGTGGCCGAATGCGGGCTGCTGCTGGGCGCCGTGCACGCCACCAAGAACAACGGCCCCACCCGCTACGTGGGCACCGACCTTGGCTTCAACGTGCTGGCCCGCCCGGTGATGTACGACGCGCACCACGACATCGAGGTGTACCGCGCGGGCGGCAGCCCGGACGCGGCCCTGTACCCCCAGACCGTGGTGGGCAACATCTGCGAGAGCGGCGACATCATGGCCAAGGAACGGCAGTTGCCCGCCATTCAGGAAGGCGACATCCTGGGCGTGCTGGATGCCGGGGCCTATGGCTACGCCATGAGTTCCACGTACAACCAGCGGTTGCGCCCCGCCGAGGTGCTGATCGGCCTTGACGGCCAGCCCCGGTTGATTCGCCGCCGGGAAGAGCTTTCGGATCTGATGGCCCTTTTCCCCGATGCGTAGCCCGGATGGCCTTTTCGCCCGTTGGCTGACCGACCAGAAGGGCGCGGAGCGTGCCCGTTAGGCGAGCTTGCGAGCCTTACGGGCATCGTGCGCAACGCGGTCAAACTTCACCTGCCATAGCTCTGCTGTCCTTATCCGTAAGGTTCGCTTCGCTCACCTAACGGCTAAGGCTCGGTCGAATACGAGAAGAGTACGCGTTGCGGTCCTCATCCGTAATGCTCGAAGACTCGCATAACGGCTGAGGCACTCCCTCATGGCAGGCTCGTTTTCCTTGCCAACGAACGAAAATCTTCATCCGGCCTTTCACCCCAGTAGGGTGTGCAAGGAAATGTAGCAGAGGGGAGTTAGCTAATTACCACCCCGTCCAGTACGTCGAGCATGCGCCGCAAGGGCGCAAAGGCGGCGTCGGGCGGATGCAGCAGATTTTCGATGGGCGGCACCATGCCGCTCACCGGAAAACCGGACAGCATGGCTACCGCCTCCATGTTGTCCTGCACAAGGTCCGGGGATGCGGAACGTTCCTTGGTGTGAACGAAAACGATCCCTGCCGG
The DNA here is from genome assembly GCF_000504305.1 of Nitratidesulfovibrio termitidis HI1. NCBI lineage: Bacteria > Pseudomonadati > Thermodesulfobacteriota > Desulfovibrionia > Desulfovibrionales > Desulfovibrionaceae > Nitratidesulfovibrio > Nitratidesulfovibrio termitidis. The sequence continues at coordinate 1,304,212 of NZ_KI632512.1, read as the reverse complement.
TTCCATCCCTCTCCGGACCAGCGCCTCCACCGAGAGGAGCGTGTGGTTCACGGTGCCCAGTCCCGCCCGAGCCACCAGCACGGGACGGGCGTCGGCGGCCCGGATGCAGTCGATGCACAGGGCCTCCGGCGTGAACGGCACCATCAGGCCGCCCGCGCCTTCGAGGACCAGAGAGGCGTGTTCACTGCGCAGACATGCCAGACTGCGCACCAGGTCTTCCGTCTCCACGCCGCGCATTTCGTCCCGCGCGGCGTGGAGCGGAGCCTTAGGCGCCGCAAAACACCACCCCACCGCTTCCGCCGGGTCGCGCCCGGCCAGTTCAGGAACGTGCCGGTACACGAAGGCCGCATCGCTGTCCGTGTCGTACGGGGTCTTGCACCCGGTCTGCATGGGCTTGGCGTAGAAGGGCCGCTCTCCCCGCGCAAACAGTTCGCGCAGCAGCAGCATCGAAACCACCGTCTTGCCCACACCCGTGTCCGTGCCCACTACGAACAGGGCGCGGGAGGCGGGGATGTTCATTGCGTTCATGATTGTTCTCCAGGCGTGCTGCCAGCGGTGTTCGCCTCCGAATCGGGGGCAGCGGGGTCCGGTGCAGCGCCCCGCTTCCCTTCCTCTTCTTCCTTCCACGCACGGGCGAGCAGGTCCACGCAGCGGGCTACGTCGTCCACCCGATGCAGGGCGGTAAGCCCCAGACGCAACATCGCTGCGCCACGCCCCACGGTGGGATGGCGCGCCGCCAGGGCCAGCACGCCGGGGCCGTCGTCCTCCGGAGTGCGCAGCCTTGCCGCAAGGCGGGTGCAGCGTTCCTCGTCGCCCACGTCCACGCAGACCACATGTGCGCCCTCGCGTACGGGCACCCCTTCATCACGCAATCCGGTGCGCAGGGCCGCGCCCAGTGCGGCAAGGTGGTGGCGGCGGTCATCCAGTCGGGGCAGCAGGTCCAGCAGGGCCAGGCAGCAGGCGGCGTGCGCCTCCGGCAGGGCGGTGGAGTGGATCAGTGGCGAGGCCAGGTTTTCCAGCGCGTTCCGGGTGCCGCGCGGCAGCAGCAGGAACGCCCCGAACAGCCCCAGCGCCTTGCCCAGCGTGCCCACGGCCACGTCGGCCACGCCGTGCGCCCGCCCGCGCCCGCCCGTGCCCAGGGCGCCGAAGGCGTGCGCCTCGTCCACGACGACAAAGGCCCCGTGCTCGCGGGCCACGACGCTCAGGCGCGCCATGTCCGGCAGGGTACCGTCCATGCTGTACAACGATTCGGCCAGGATCACGGGCTGGGGCGCGCAGGCCGTCCCGCAGGCGGGAGGGCCGTCGTTGCCGCCCCTGCCATTGTCGCTGTTGTGCCGCCACGCGGCCAGACGGCGCGACAGGTCGCCCATGTCCGCATGGCGGTGGGTATGCAGGCGCGCCCCGGTGGGGGGCAGGGCGTGGGCCATGCTGGCGTGCACCCGGCGGTCCAGGAACACGGCATCGCCATGGCCCAGCAAGCCCCATAACAGGGCCAGGTTGGCCTGATACCCGCTGGGCAGGAACAGGCATTCGGCATAGCCGAAGTAGTCGGCCCAGGCGGCCTCGGCTTCCGCCGCCAGGGCGGTGTGCCCGGCGGCAAGGCGCGAGGCCGTGCCCGAGGGCGCATGCCGCGCGAAGCAGTCGGCCACCGTGGCCCGCCACGCCTCGTCGGCGGCAAGGCCGAGGTAATCGTTGCCCGCGAAATGGAGCAGCGGACGGCCCTGCACGTGCACCAGCGCCGGGGATGGCGACTGCCCTGCGCTGGTGCGGTGAGTGGAACCGGGCGTGGCCGCGCGCGCCGGGGCGGGCAGTCCGTCCAGTTGCAGTGCGCTGCGGCCAAGCCCTGCGGCGTGCAGTTCCTCAACGCGCAGTGCCAGACGTGCGGCCAGCAGGCCGGAAGGGGCCGGATGCGGCGCGGCGGCGGGCGTAGCGCCAGACAGGTCAGTGCCAGACGGTTCAGGGCCGGTCAGGCGGGCGTCGGTCAGGCGGGCGTCGGTCAGGCGGGCGTCGGTCAGGCGGTTCTGGTCAGCCATGCAAATATCTCTCGATAACGGGCGGTGAGTGTGTCGCCGTTGAAGCGGGTGTCGTAGGCCGTGCGGCCTATGGTCAGGGTGGCGGCCATGCACGGGGGCGCAGGCGCGGAGTCCGCGCCGGATGAGGACGGCAGGGGAGTGATGGCGGTCGCGTAGGTGGCCGCGCGGTCGCTTTGGGCCAGCAGGCAGGCCCCAATGTGCAGGATGCCGTGCAGTGTACCGCCAGGTGTGTGGTCCGATGTGTCATTTGGCATGCCGTGGGGCACGTCGGCTGCCGGTGGGCGGTTCGGCCAGGTGCATTCCTCCACCGTCAGCAGGAAGGCGTGCAAGGCAAAGTCGGCGGTCCAGCGGGCGTGCAGCGCGGCCAGTTGGGCCATGGCCTCCAGTCCCTGCCACGCGGGGGCTGCGATGAAGGCGCAGAGGGCCGTGGCCCCGGTTTCGTCACAGCTGTCCACCCGGTCCAGCAGCAGGAAGCGGGCGGGGGGTTCCTTCGGAAGGGCGAGGCGGAAAAGGGTCACAGCCGCACCACCAGTGCGGCGTTCTGCCCGCCAAAGCCGAAATTGAGCAGCAGGCCGATGGAGCCGCCGTGGTGGCCCGCCGCGTGCTGGTTGTTGCCGGAAGTGGGCAGGGGACGCGATTGACGCACGAAATCCAGTCGCGCGCTTTCCGGCGTGGTCAGGTTGCGCACCGGCGGCAGAAAGCCGTCCGCCGCGCAGGCCAGCAGCACCGCCAGTTCCACCGCGCCGCAGGCCGAGGCGCAGTGCCCGGTCCACGACTTCACGGCGGTGACGGCGGGCGTGTGCCCCGCGTCGGCGAACACCCGTTCCAGCAGGCGGATTTCCGCCGCGTCGTTGAGGGCGGTGCCGGTGCCGTGGGCTGCGACCCAGTGCACGTCAGCGGGCGTCAGGCCAGCCTCGGCCAGCGCACCGCGCACGGCGGCTTCGGCCCGGCGGGCGTCGGGTTCCGGTGCGGTCAGGGCATGGCCGTCCAGCGTGGCGCCCATGCCCAGCACTTCGGCCAGCGGGGTGGCTCCGCGTGCCCGTGCCGTATCCAGCGGTTCCAGCATGAAGGCCGCGCCCCCCTCGCCGGGGACGAAGCCGCGCCGGGTGATGTCGAAGGGGCGGCAGGCTGCATGCGGGGCGTCGGCGTCGGCGGGGTCCAGATCGCGCTGGATGGCCCCGGCGCGGGCGTAGCCCAGCAGTCCCCCCTCCGACAGGCGCGAATCGCCGCCCACGGCCAGCGCCGCCGGGGCAAGACCCCAGCGCACCCGCCGGGCGGCCTCGCCCACGGCCTGCAACGAGGCGGCGCAGGCCGTGCCCAGCACCAGCCCTTCGCCCCGGACGCCGCAACGCATGGCCACGGCGGAGGCGGCGGTGTTGGGCAGCCAGCGCAGCATCCACAGGGCGTCCAGGTCGGGATGTTCCAGATCGGAGAGTTTCGGGCCGGATGTTGCGGTGTTACCAACTGAACGCGGTGCGCATGCGGCGGGAAAGTCTGCCCCCACGTCCATGTTGGGACCACTGGCGGCCACCAGTGCGGTGTCGTCCGGAAGGCAGGGCGGGAGATGCGCGCCGCCGTCGCCCGTTGCCGTGTCGATGTTGCCCGTTACCCCCGTTTCTCCGGTTCCGTCGTCACAGGCGTACCCGGCCTGCCGGGTGGCGACCAGGGCGGCGGCAAGGGCCAGTTGCCCTCCGCGCGAAAGATAGCGGCGGTGCCGCCAGCGTCCGGTGGCCGCTGCGGCGTCGAAGTCCGGCACCGGGGTGCAGGCCGTACCGGGCAGGGCCGTGGCATGGCGGAACGGACTGTGCCCCTCGCGGATGGCGTTTGCCATGTCCTGCGGGGTGTGCCCCAGTGGGGTGAATGCGCCCGCGCCGGTGATGACCACGCGGCGGGGAGGAAAGGGAATTGGATCAAGTGGGTACATGGGAGAACCGGGAGATGAACAAATGAGGATTTTCGTTCGTTGGCAAGTGACGTTCGACCGCGTTGCGCTCGATGCCCGTAAAGCTCGCTGACTCGCTTAACGTGCACGCTATGCGCCCTTCGGGTCGGTCAGCCAACGGGCGAAAAGACCATTTGGCTAACGTCGCGCGTTCCGCGTCAGGGACCACGCCACGTACGCCGCCACGTCGCCGATGGTCAGCACCGGGGGCGCGCCGGGCACGCGCACGGCTGCCAGCACCTCTGCCACGCGCGCGTCGGACAGGTGCGGGTATTCCCGCGCCAGTCGGGCTTCGGGTGCTTCGCCGTTACGCTCGGCCTCCAGCACGTGGATGCGCAGGTCGGTAAGAAAGGCTGCGGCGTCGCGCACCGGAATGGCGAAGCGGCGGTTCAGCCCCGCGCCGATTTCCAGCAGGTCGATGGACTCGCAGGGCAGGTCGGCCATCAGCCGGGTGTCTGGCGACAGGGTGGCGGCGTCCACGTCGAAGATGGGGGCCACCAGCGCGGCAATTTCCGATGCGATGGCGGGCATGTCCCGTGCGTCTGCGGTATCGTGGGAAGGCATGATGTTCCTGTGATGTTCCTGTGGGAATGAGGTCGATGAGGATTCAGCAGCCCGGCTTCAGCGCGCCGAAACCGCCGTCGCAGGTCAGGGTGGTGGCGTTGATGGCCGTGGCCGGGGCGGACAGCAGAAAGCGCAGGGTATGCACGGCCTCGGCAACCGTTACGGTGCGCCCGGTGGGCGGCAGGGTGGCGTCGGCAGGGCGCGCGCGCAGGAAGGGCCCGCCCCGGCCCGCCTCCAGCCAGCCCAGGCGCAGGGAACAGGCGGTGACCCCGCGCGGGGCCAGTTCCACGCCCACGGCGCGGTACAGGGCCTCCCCCGCCAGCTTGGCGGCGGCGTAGTATCCCTGCCCCGGTGCAGCCCGCTCTGCGGCGGAGGACGAGACGAACACGCACCGCCCGTCGCGCGCGGCCAGCATGGAACGGCTGACGGCCCGCAGCAGTCGGGCGCGGAAGGCGATGTCGCGCGCTGCCCACAGGTCGATGTCAGCGGGGTCCGCCCCGGCCAGCAGGCATTCGAAGCGCGAGTGCAGCAGGTCCACGAACAGCCGGGGCGCTTCCCCCAGCGCGGCACGGGCGCGTTCGGGCAGGGTTTCCGGGGTGTCGTCTTCGGCGTCCGCACCTTCGAGTGCAGGCGGCGTGCTGAAATCCCGTCCGGCGGCGTCCCGTTCCGGCCCGCGCGCCTGCAGGCGCAGTATCGTCGCTTCCGGCAGGGCCGCGCGGATGCGCGCCGCGCCCGGGGCATCGCGCGCGGTGAGGGCCACGGCCATGCCGTCGGCGGTCAGCGTCGCCCCGAGGGCCAACCCCAGTTCGCACGAGCCGCCGGCGATGAGCACGGGGCCGCGCAGGGGAGAGGGGAATCCGGCGGCGGCTACCATGCCAGCACCCCGGTGACCAAGGGGGGAATGGTGGGGCCTGCCGTGGCGTCCGGTCCGTCCGGTGCGCCCGCCCCGGTTGCCCCATGCCCTGCCGCACCGGCCAGTTCACCGGGCAGGGCGTGCAGCGAGCAGCGCAGTCCGGCGTCCGTGCATTCCATGCGGAAGGCGTAGTCCCCCGGCGTCACGAAGCGCCGGAAGCGGAACCCGCGTATTTCACGTATCGGGCATATGGGGCGCATGGCAGGCACGGCACGTGCCTCACTTGACAGGATGCTATCCTGCCCGCCCCCCCGAGCGTGTTCGTGGGCCCAGCGCGACGCTTCGTCCGCAAAGGCCTGCACGATGCACGACCCCGGCACCACGGGGGCGCCGGGGAAATGATCCGCGAACAGCGGGTGGTCCGGAGCGAACCGGAACACCCCGCAACGCACGGTGCCTTGCGTGCCGCCCGTGCCGGTCATGCCGGTCATGCCGGTCATGCCACCCCCGGCAAGGGCGGCAGCCCGCCCGGTCCATCCGGCATATCCAGCCCGTTCAGCCCGTCCAGTCCACCCAGTCCACCCAGTCCGCCTGTCGCCCTGCGTTCGGTCACCGCGCGGATGGCCTCGCCCGTGACATCCACCAGCAGGTCGATCTCGTCCTCGGTGATGGACAGCGGCGGCATGAGCACCATCACGTCGCCCAGCGGGCGGATGATCACCCCGCGCCGCCGTGCCTCCAGGGTCACCCGATGACCAATGCGTTGGGCCAGGTCGTAACTTTCCTTCGTATCGCGGTTCCGCACCATCTCGATGCCGGTCATGACCCCGCGCTGGCGGATGTCCCCCACGTGGGGCAGGTCGCGCAACGTTTCCAGCCGCGCGGCCAGCCGGGCGATTTTCGGTTGCAGCCGTTCCATCACCCGTTCTTCCTCGAATACGTCCAGCGAGGCGATGGCCGCCGCGCAGGCCAGAGGGTTGCCGGTGTATGTGTGGCCGTGGAAGAAGGTGCGCAATTCCTCGTGGCGGGCCAGAAATCCGTCGTGCACCCGCTCGGTGGCCAGGGTGGCGGCCAGCGGCAGATAGCCGCCGGAAATGCCCTTGGCCAGGCACAGGAAGTCCGGCGTCACCCCTTCCTGCTCGCAGGCGAACAGGGTGCCGGTCTTGCCGAAGCCCACGGCCACCTCGTCCGCCACCAGGAATACCCCGTACTCGTCGCACAGTTCGCGCACCCGGCGCAGCCAGCCGGGCGGCTGCAACAGCATGCCCGCCGCGCCCTGCACCAGCGGTTCCACCACGGCGGCGCACAGTTCGTGGCCGTGCCGGGCGAACAGCGTTTCCATGTGGGTGATGCATTCCCGCTCGCACGCCCCGGCCTGCCGCCCGAAGGGGCAGCGGTAGCAGTGCGGACTTTCTGCCTTCACCGTGTCGAACAGCAGGGGCGCGTAGATGGAATGGAACAGGGCCATGCCGCCCAGGGCCACGGCCCCCACTGTGTCGCCGTGGTAGGCATTGCGCAGGCTGAGAAAGCGGGTGCGCCGGGCGTCGCCGCCCAGTTGCGACGGGGCCTGGCGGTGGAACTGGAAGGCGATCTTCAGCGCGACTTCTACTGATGTCGACCCGCTGTCGGAATAGAACACCCGCGTCAGCCCCTGCGGGGCGATGGCGGCAAGGCGTGCCGCCAGTTCTATGGACGGTTCGCTGCCAAGGCCCAGCAGGGTGGTGTGGGCCACCTTGTCCAACTGCGCCCGGACGGCCGCGTCCAGCCGGGGGTGACGATGACCATGCACGTTGGTCCACAGCGAGGATACGCCGTCCAGGTAGGATGCGCCGTCGGTGTCCATGAGCCGGTTGCCCTCGGCGGCGGCGATGATCAGCGGGTCCGCCGCCAGCCAGTCGCGCATCTGGGTGAAGGGATGCCACACGTGGGCCTTGTCCAGCGCGCGCAGGCGCAGGGTGGCGTCCGTTGGGGCGGGGGCGGTGCTGGCCGCTTCGGGCGCGCCGGTATCCGTCGTCCGTTCGCTCATGCCCGCACCTCCCCGTCGTTGTCGGCAGTTTTACCCACGCCCAGCGTGGTCAGCATGTCCATGTCGTCGGCAAGGGCCCGGCCCGCCGTGGTCAGGTAATTGCCCACCATCAGGCCGTTGGCCCCGGCGGCGAACACCCACGATTGCCATTGGCCCAGGGTCGTCTCGCGCCCGCCGCACACCAGGATGTCCCGTTGCGGGTGCAGCAGCCGGAATATGGAGATGGCCCGCAAGGCCTCCATGGGCGGCAACGGACTGCGGTGTCCCATCCGTGTGCCCGGAATGGGATGCAGGAAGTTCAGCGGGATGGAGTCCACGTCCAGTTCACGCAGGGTCAGGGCCAGTTCCACGCGGTGTTCCCACGTTTCGCCAAGGCCAAGGATGCCGCCGCAACAGGTGCGCAGCCCTGCCCCTGCGGCTTCACGCACGGTGGCGATGTCGTCGTCGTAAGGGTGCGTGGTACATACCTGCGGGAAAAAACTTCTGGCCGTTTCAAGATTGTGGTGGTAGCTGGAAATGCCTGCGTCCTTCAGGCGGCGGGCTCGTTCTCCCCGGTTTTCGCTCTTGGCGGCGCCGGAGACGAGTTGCCCCAGAGAGGCGCACAGGCCGATGTCCACACGGTCGCGCAACAGGCGCGCCGCCAGGCAGACCGCGTCGAACTCCCGTTCCGTAAGGGCGTTGCCGCTGGTCACGATGCCGAAGCGGCGCACCCCCGCGCGGGCCAGTTCCTCCGCATGGCGCAGCAACGCGTCGGGGCCGAGCAGTGCATGCACCGGAGCGCCCGTGTCGTGGTGCGACGACTGGGCGCAGAAGGCGCAATCCTCGCCGCACCGGCCCGACTTTGCGTTGACGATGCCGCAGGTGGTCGCCAGCGGCCCCTTGCGGGCCGAACGCACTGCCTGCGCCACGGCCAGGATGTCCAGGATGTCGGACGCGGGCAGCCGCGCCACGGCGAGCGCCTCTTCTCCGGTGATGCCGGGCAGGAGGGCTTCCGTCGTTCGGGCGTGGCCTGGCGATGCGTACGGAGTTTCCGTTCCGGGGGGAATGGTGTCCGAAAGGCGCGCGCACAGACGTTCCAGCAGGGGGTTCATGTTTCGGTATCGCTCCTGTTGAATGGCAGTTCAGGGCGAGTAGCGGGCGTGTTCCTTTTTGTCAACCAAGCAATTGCCTGATGGTTTACAATCGCCGTGGACACAGACAGGACGACCACGAAGGGGCGTGTGTTCGCCATGTTGCGCGAAGCGGGCGGCAACTGGCGTTCGGGAGAGGATCTTTCGCGGCAGCTTGGCGTCAGCCGGGCCGCCGTGGCCAAGCACGTGCGGACGCTGCGCGGTGAAGGGCACCAGATCGAGGCCATGACCCGCCGGGGCTACCGGATGCTGGCCGAGGCGGACGTGCTGACCGTCGACGGGGTCCGCCAGGGGCTGCGCACCCGTTGTTTCGGGCAGGGCGATTTTGTCCTGCACGAAATCACCGGCTCCACCAACCGCGAGGCCGCATTGCTGGCTTTGAGCGGGGCCGCCGAAGGCGCCGTGGTGGCGGCATCGGCCCAGACCGCCGGTCGCGGTCGCGCCGGTCGGGCCTGGGCATCGCCCGCCGGGGTGGGGGTGTACGTTTCGCTGGTGCTGCGACCCCGCCTTGCCCCGCAGGCCGCGCCGCTGGTCACCCTGATGACCGCCGTGGCCGTGGCCGAGGCGGTGGCCGAGGTCACCGGCCTTGCCCCGCGCGCCAAATGGCCCAACGACGTGCTGCTGCATGGCCGCAAGGTGTCGGGCAACCTGACCGAGGTGGCGCTGGTGGCCGACACGGTGTCCCACGTGGTCACCGGCGCGGGCATCAACGTGAATACCCGTGTGGAGGATCTGCCCGAAGACCTGCGCGGCAAGTCCACCTCACTGGCGGCGGAGCTGGGCCGCACCGTGTCGCGGGTGGAAGTGCTGCGCGCCTTTCTGGAGCGCGCGGAGCACTGGTACGCCGCCCTGCGCGAGGGCGACCCCGGCCCGGTCATCGCCCGCTGGAAGGAGCTTTCCGCCATCGTCGGCACCCCCTTGCGGGTGGGCACGCCGCACGGCGTGGTGGAGGGGTTGGTGGCCGATGTCGATCCCGATGGTCTGCTGCGCCTGGTGGACGCCGAGGGGCGCGAACATCGCCTGCATGCGGGTGATGTCATTGACAGCAGGCCGTAAGCACCTATCTCTTCGGGGCCGCGCCCTGCCGGTGTGACCCACCGGTGCCGGGCGCGCGGCGCGCCTTGCCGTCGACCTGCCGGTTTTTCCGGCAGGCCGGGGTTTTCGCGCGCCCGGCCACGGAGCCTGCCACCCGCACCAGCGTGCGAGGCGTCCCGTGCCCTGCGCCGGATCATGCCTGCGGGCGGGTGCGACGCCCACCACCGAACCGAACGGACGGCACGAGATGTCGCAACACGCGCGCCCGCAGGGCGACGACGCTTCCTATGGCGGCATCTGGCGGCTGACATGGCCCCAGATGCTGATGATGCTCTTCCACTTCCTCATCGGGTTCACCGACGTGTGGGTGGCAGGGCGCATCCATGCCGACGTGCAGGCCGCCATCGGCCTTGTCTCGCAGTGTCTGTTCTTTCTGCTGGTGGTGGCGGTGGCCGGCGCCAGCGCCGGGGTGGCCGCCGTCAGCCAGGCGCTGGGGGCGGGCCTGCTGCCCCGTGCCCGGCGCTACGTGGGCATGGTGCTGGCTGGGGGCTGTACGGTGGGCGTGGGCATCATGCTGCTGGGCTTCGCCACCAGCGAATCCTTCCTGCGCCTGCTGCAGGTGCCAGAGCAGATCATGCCGGTCACCGCGTACTTCTGGAAGGTGTACCTGCTGGGCCTGCCCGCCAACTACCTGTTCACCATCACCGGGGCGGTGTTCCGCGCCCGCAAGCGCATGATCGCGCCGCTGCTGTCCATGGTGGCGGTGTGCGCCGTCAATGCCGTGGCGGACCTGGGTTTCGGCCTTGGCCTGTGGGGCCTGCCCGCCTACGGCTACGTCGGGGTGGCCTGGGCCACCTTTGCTTCCGTCACCGCCGGGGCCGTGCTGAACCTGGCCATGCTGGCCCGCGACCGCGAACTGCTGCAACGTGCCTCGTTTCCCCCCTTGCGCTGGATGCGGTGCGGCGCGCCCTACCTGTTCCGGGTGGCCGCCCCCGCTGCCGGGCTGCAGATCATGTGGAACCTCGGCTACCTGGTGCTGTTTTCCATCACCGCTTCGCTGCCCATGGGCAGCGTGGTGGCCCTTGCGGGCATGACGGCGGGCATGCGCGTGGAATCGATCATCTTTCTGCCTGCCTTCGCCTTTAACATGACCGCATCGGTGCTGGTGGGCCATCTGCTGGGCGCGGGTCGCAAGCCGGAGGCCGTCCGGGTCAGCCTGCGCCTTCTGGGCATCGGCTGCGCCTCCATGACCGTCTTCGCGGCGCTGCTGTGGCCATGGGCAGCAGACATCGCCGCCTGGCTGGCCCCGGAGCCCGCCGTGGCGGCGCAGACCGTGAGCTATCTGCGCTACAACCTTGTCTCCATCCCCTTCACCGTGGCCAGCATGACCCTTGGCGGGGTCATGACCGGCGCGGGCGCCACCCTGTACTCCTTTCTGGTGTACGGTTCGGCCACCTGGTTCGTGCGGCTGCCGCTGGCATGGGTCATGGGCCATGTGGTGTGGCGCGATGCGGCGGGGATATTTCTTGCCATGTTCGTTTCCCAGGTGTTCCAGTCTTCTGTCATGCTGTGGTTGTTCTGTACGCGTGACTGGAGCCGGTTCAGCATGATCAGGCGCAATGGCCGCAAGGCCGCGCCACAAGGAGCTGCCTCGCATGACCGACAGTGAGTTGACCCCCGGAGAGTTCCGGCCCGTCTCGCTCGACCGCATGGCCGAGTACCTCGACCTTTTCGCCCGTACGCCGCAGCACGCGTCGGACTTCAGTTTCACCAACGTCTGGGGCTGGGCCGAATACTACGGCCTGGAATGGACCTTTGCGCACGGGCTGTGCTGGCTGCGCCAGACCCGGCCCGAACCCGTGTGGTGGGCGCCCGTGGGCCCATGGCTGGATGCCGACTGGCGCCAGTGCGCCCTGCTGGGCGCGGGCGCCCGGTTCATTCGCGTGCCCGAATCGCTGGCCGTGCACTGGCAGCAGACCCTGGGCGACCGGGTGACGCTGACCGAGGCGCGCGGCCAGTGGGATTACCTGTACGCCGCGCAGGACCTGGCGGAACTGAAGGGCAACAGGTTCCACAAGAAGAAAAACCATGTGAACGGTTTTCTGAAGGCCTATCCGCACGAGTACCATCCCATGACGCCCGACTGCATAGAGGCGGTGCTGGACATGCAGGAGGAATGGTGCAAGTGGCGCGAGTGCGACGAATCGCATGCGCTGGTGGCGGAAAACACCGCCGTGCGCCGGGTGCTGGAGCACTGGGACAGGATTCCCGGGCTTTCCGGCGGGTCGCTGTACGTGGACGGCACGATGATCGCCTACACCGTGGGCGAGCGGCTGGACGACGAGACGCTGGTGGTGCATTTCGAGAAGGCCAAGCCGGAGTATCGCGGCGTGTATCAGGCCATCAACAACCTGTATGCACGCGAGCACGCCATGAGCTTCAGGTACATCAACCGTGAGCAGGATCTGGACGACCTGGGCCTGCGGCAGGCCAAGGAAAGCTACAATCCCGTGGGCTTTTTGAAAAAGTTCGCGGTGGACGTGGCCCCGGCGTAGGGGGCGGGCGGTTTTTTGCATGCCTCCGGCGGGCAGGGGGCTGTTGCGCGCTGCGATCGCCATCCGTGCTTTGGGTCCCTATCCGTAAGGTTTGCTTCGCTCACCTAACGGTCAGGGCAATGCTCCAGGATTCGCATAACGGCTGCCGTCCCCTGCCCCCGCATCTTTGCCATTCCCCCATGGTTTGACACCCCGCCGCCGAAGGCAGTAGAAGGGCGCGGCGTTCGCCGCCCTTTTCAGACGTGTCATTGTCTGGCGTGGCATTGCCCGGCGCGCCATTTGTCCCCCCTCCTGATAGTGGGGGAACTTCAGGAGGTTTCCATGTCCGATGCCATTCATGAAAGGGTGCAGGCCGCCCTCGACAAGGTCCGTCCCTATCTGCAGGGCGACGGCGGCGACGTCGAACTGGTGGAAATCACCGCCGACGGCGTGGTCCGCGTGCGCCTGACCGGCGCGTGCAAGGGCTGCCCCATGTCGCAGCAGACCCTGAAGGGCGGCGTGGAGCGCATGGTGCTGAAGGAAGTGGCCGAGGTGAAGCGCGTCGAGGCCGTGTAGCCTCCGCGCCGCGCGCCGTTTTCCGCGATTCTTCCGCATCTTTCCCGCATTTTTTCCGCACTTTTTTACACTGGGCGCGCTCGTGTTTCGGGGGCGCGCAGTTTTCTTCCGGCACGCCGCCCGCGTCACGCCGACATCATCCGGAAACCTGCCGGTCCAGACCCGGTCCGGCCAGCGGGTGCACGTTTTCACGCCATACCGACACCCGAAGAACGGGGAGAACATCATGACCAAGGTCGTCACGCGCTTCGCGCCGAGCCCCACCGGGCACCTGCACATCGGCGGCGCGCGCACCGCCATCTTCAACTGGCTGTTGGCCCGTCACTTTGGCGGCACCTTTCTGCTGCGCATCGAAGACACCGACCAGGAACGCTCGCTGCAGGAGTACACCGACTCCATCCTGGCCTCCATGCGCTGGCTGGGCCTGGACTGGGACGGCGACCTCATCTGCCAGAGCAGGCGTTTCGACATCTACAACGGCTACATCGACCGCATGCTGGAAACCGGTCACGCCTACTGGTGCGAATGCTCGCCCGAAGAAGTGGAGCAGATGCGCGAAACGGCGCGCGCGCGCGGCCTGAAGCCCAAGTACGACGGGCGCTGCCGCGAACGCGGTCTTGGCCCCGGCCCCGGTCGGGTGGTGCGCCTGAAGGCCCCGCTGACCGGGCGCGTGGTGTTCGAGGACGTGGTGAAGGGCACCCTGGCCTTCGACGCGGCGGAACTGGACGACATGGTGCTGCGCCGTTCCGACGGCACGCCCACCTACAACATGGCCGTGGTGGTGGACGACGCCACCATGGGCGTCACCCACGTGCTGCGCGGCGACGACCACGTGTCCAACACGCCCAAGCAGGTGCTGATCTACCAGGCGCTGGGGCTGCCGCTGCCGGTGTTCGGCCACGTGCCCATGATCCTTGGCCCGGACAAGAAGAAGCTGTCCAAGCGTCACGGCGCCCGCGCGGTCATCGAGTACGAGCAGGACGGCCTGTTGCCCCAGGCGCTGGTGAACTATCTGGTGCGCCTTGGCTGGTCGTTCGGCGATCAGGAAATCTTCGCGCTGCAGGAACTGGTGGAAAAGTTCACCACCGACAACCTGAACAGCGCCCCCGCCGCCTTCGACCCGGACAAACTGCAGTGGCTGAACGCCCACTACCTGCGCGAGACCCCGGTGGACGAACTGGCCCGGCTGGCTGCCCCCTTCGTGAAGGCGGAAGGCTTCGACGTGGCCCCGGAACGGTTGGCCGCGCTTGCGCCCCTGTTCCGCGAGCGCGCCTCGAACCTGGCCGATCTGGCCAGGGTGATGCGCTTCATGCTGGTGGACGCCGCCGCGCTGGAATACGACCCCGCCGCCGTGGCCAAGGCCCTGACTGCCGAGGGCAAGGCCCATGTGGCGACCCTGCGCGGGCTGCTGGAGAAGGCGGAGCCCTTCGACAAGGCCACGCTGGAAAAGGTGGTGCACGACTACGTGGAGCAGGGCGGCCTGAAGTTCAAGCAGGTTGGCCCGCCGCTGCGCGTGGCCCTGGCGGGTTCGCTGGGCGGCCCCGGCCTGCCCGAGATCATGGAAGTGCTGGGCCGGGTCGAAACCCTGGCCCGCCTCGACCGGGCGGCAACGCTGGCGTAGCGTCCGCGCCCGCGGCGCCGCCGCCGTGGCGGCACTGCAATGGCCGGGGCTGGCCGTGCCCGCGCTGCGTCCGTGTCCCATCTGTGTCCCGTCTGGGGCGCGGCCGCGACCTGTGCCGTGATGTCGCGCGGCATGCCGCATGCCTCGGTTTTCCCGCGTACGGCGCCCGCAACGAAAATGGCGCGCCGCGCCGCCCATCAAATGACGCCGCATCAGAGGCCGGAAGCATTGCTTCCGGCCTCTTTGCGTTGCCGCGCATGCAGGCACGCCAACTGCGTGGAATGCCTGCCGGGACGCACCGTTGCGCCGTCGCCCCGCGTTGTTTCACCCCGCCGGAACAAAAGGCAGGCAACGACCGCACCCCACCCCGGAAGGCAGGGAATCCGGTAAAGCGTCATTTGCTTGTTGACACCGTCATTTGCTCGTCGATAAAGTCTGTGATCATCAATGTTGTCGGTCGCCGTCGGGGAACATGGCGCTGCGGCCGGACGCACGACGGCGGGTGCGGAGTTGCCCGGCGTTGGCGGGACAGTGCCGGGGGGGCCATGTATTCGGGGATTTCGGTCGACCTGTCGGACATGCTGTTGTCCATTTCGGAGGCGCTTGACCTTGCCAGCCCTTCGTTGTCGCAGCATCAGTTGCGGGTCGCCTTCGTGGCGTGGGAACTGGCCGAGGCGCTGGACCTTGCGCAGAAGGACAAGGAGACGCTGTTCATCGCGGCGCTGCTGCATGACGTGGGTGCGCTGTCGCCGGAAGACAAACTGGACGTGCGCGCCTCCCGCGTGGAAAACATGGACGAGCATTGCGCCGTGGGCGCGGATTTGCTGGCGCAGGGGCCGGGCCTGGCCGAGGCGGCGGAGGTGGTGCGCCTGCACCATGCCACGCTGCCGGAACTGGAGGCGCACGGGCCTGACCCGCGCGTGGGCCTGCTGGCCCAGATCGTCCTGCTGGCCGACACCCTGGAACGGTCCATGGACAGGCGCATCTACGTGCTGCACCAGCACGACGACCTTACCGCGGAAATTCGCCGCATGTCGGGCTGCGCCATCGACCGCCGGGTGGTGGAGGCCTTTCTGCTGGTTTCCGGCCGGGACGAATTCTGGCTGAACCTTGTTTCGCCGCGCCTGTTCACCTTTCTGAGCGAGCGCAACCCCTGCCGCCGCCTGCAACTGGATCTGGACGGCGTGCGCGCCTGGTCGCTGCTGGTGCGCGAGATCATCGATTTCCGCTCGCCGTTCACCGCCACCCATTCCGCCGGGGTTTCCGCATCCGCCGGGGCGCTGGCGCGGGCCTTCGGCCTGCCCGAGCCCGAGGCGCGTCTGCTGGAGATCGCGGGCAATCTGCACGACCTCGGCAAGATGGTGGTGCCCAACGCCATTCTGGAAAAGGCGGGGCCCCTCACCGACGCGGAGTTCGCGATCATGCGCCAGCACACCTACCACACCTATCTGGTGCTCAACTCCATGAAGGGGCTTGGCGGCATTGCCGAATGGGCGGCCTTTCACCACGAGAAGCTCGACGGTTCGGGCTACCCGTTCCGCATCGGGGCGGGGGGGGCTCAGCATCGGGTCGCGGATCATGGCCGTGGCCGACATGTGCACCGCCCTGGCCGAAGACCGGCCCTACCGCACGGGCATGCGCCGCGACGAGATCATCGACGTGCTGGGCGACGGGGTGCGCCGGGGGCTGCTGGACAAGGCCGTGGTGGCCACGCTGGAGTCGCGGCGGGACGACATCATCGATACCGCGGCCGCCGCGCAGGGCAAGGCGCGCAGCAAGTTCACGCGCCATATCCGGCGCTGAGGACGGGCATTGCGGCACTCGGGGCGCGAGTCGGCAAGCAAAGGGGGACGCCATGTGGCATCCCCCTTTGCATTTGCTTTCGCTTCCGGCTTTTTTCTGTTCCGACAGATTCGGACCGGTTCCTGTCGGTTCCTGTCGGTTCCGGCCATTCCTGCCTGCGCGCTACTGCACCGGATAACCGCCGGTGCGGCGTTCGTCGCCGCCATTTTCCCCGTCCCCCCCGTCGTCCTCGTCGTCCTCATCTTCCTCGTCGCCGAGGTCGTCGTTGCCGGAATCCTCGTCGTCCAGCAGGGCGGACAGGATGTCTTCGTCGAGGTCGTCATCGTCATCGTCGTCGGCGAAGCGGTCATCCGCACCCCCGGCGGGGCGGTAGGCCAGGTCCATGTCCAGCAGCGGGCCGTCGTCGCGGGTCAGGCTGCCCGCCGGGTCGGCGGCAAAGCCGTCGCCATCGTCGTCGCGGGTGAACATGCGCCAGGTCACGCTGCCGTCGTCGTGCTGCTCGGACGACACGCGCAGGATGGGGGTTTCCTTCCAGATGTAGATCATGGTGTCGTCGGACCATATCTCGCAACGCATGTGCGCCGCGATATCGTGGGCGTCGATGGCGCCGGGGTTTTCGCCCAGTTCCTCCAACTGCTCGCGCAGCAGTTCCTCTACGCGGGCCGCCACCTTGCTGCCGTATTTCATGGAATCTTCTCCTGTGGATGGGGCGCTGGCGCCCGTGGTCATTCACCGCTTACCGCACCCCGCCCCCGGTCGCAACAGGGATGCGAGGGGGTGAGCACGTCGTGCACGGTTGCGGGCTGTGGCGGCGCCCGTCCTTGCCCGCAGGGGCGAGGTGGCCTATGCTGCGCCTACAGGGCACACATTGCCCGGCCATACCCAGAGGTACGCCAGTGACCCAGCAGAACCGCCGCATCATCGAACGCCTGCCCCTTTTCGACGGGCTTTCCGACACCCAACTGGAAGGGCTTGCGGGCATCGTGGTGGACCGCCGCGTGGACAAGGGCCAGATGATCTTTTTCGAGTCCTCTCCGGCAGAGGGCTTCTACGTGGTGGCCGAGGGCCGCGTGAAGATATTCAAGACCGCGCCGGACGGGCGCGAAGCCGTGATGCACGTGATGGGCCCCGGCGAAACCTTTGGCGAGGTGGCGGTGTTCCAGGGCGGCACCTTTCCCGCCCACGCCATGGCCGTGGAGAACGCCCGCGTGCTGTTTCTGCCGCGCAAGGGGCTGGTGGACCGCATCACCCGCGACCCCACCCTGGCCATGAACATGCTGGCCGCGCTGTCGCGCAAGCTGCGCGTGTTCACGACCAAGGTCGAGTCCCTGACCCTGCACGAAACCCCGCAACGCCTTGCCGCCTATCTGTTGCACGCCAGCGAACTGAAGGGCGATGCCGACACCTTCCGGCTGGACATGGCCAAGGGGGTGCTGGCGGGCATGCTGGGCACCGCGCGCGAGACGCTTTCGCGCTGCCTCGGAAAGCTGGCCGAACGAGGGGCCGTTTCCGTGGACGGGCGCGAGGTGACCATCGTCGATCGCGACTATCTGCAGGCCCTGGCTGACGGAGACGAGACACTGTAATCGGGGGCGCGCGGTCCGCGTCCGTTGCCGCCCCGCCCTGGCGGGGAGTGGACGACCGGCGTTTTTCTTCGCCCTGCGCGGCGAATTCGTTCCGGAGGGAACGATGCCACATCCGCAGGCCTATGCCTGGGCGCTGGTGCTCATGGTGGCGCTGGGCTGTGTGCCCTTGCCGTTCTGATCTTTGCCCTGGGCATGCGCCGGTACCCCGGCATGCTCACCTGGGCGGCGGGCGGCGGGGTGCTGTCACTGGGCGTCTTTCTGACGATCATGCAGCGCTCGTGGCCTTACGCCCTTTCAATACTGGGGTCCAACCTGTGCCTCGTGGCGGGCGGCGTGCTGCTGGCTGCCGGGCTACGGCAGTTTCTGGGGCTGCGGGTGCCGTGGCGCGTCTTTGCCGTGATGCTGGTGTCGCTGGCCTGCCTTTCCTCGTGGTTCACCTGGGTGCGCTTCAGCGTGCCCGCGCGGGTGCTGGTGTTCAGCGTGCACATGCTGCCGGTCTACGGCGACCTGCTGCGCGTGGCCTGGCGGGCCTTTCGCACGGGCAGCCCATGGCCCGCCCTGTTGATCGCGGGCAGCAATCTGGTTTCGGGCGTGTTTGCCGTGGCCCGTGGCGCGGCGGCGGCGTCCGGAGGACTGGATTCCCTGTCCTCGGTGTTCATCTGGAAGTTCGCGGCGTACGGAGCCTTCGTGGTGGGGCCGCCCGCAATGGTGGTGCAGACGGCGGGGTTTCTGCTGTTGGCGGGCTATCGCAGCGTATGCGCAGTACCCGTCGACCTGGCAGGCCAATACGGGCAGGAATGCCGGATACACGGGATGGTGAAGCCCGGTCCCACGAAAACGTCGGGTCGGCAGGATGAGCCAGGCAGGGAAGAACGGGCAGGGCGCCTCGACTAACCTGGCCCGACTGGCCTGCCTGACCGGCCAGGCTTGCTTGATTGGCCTGACCTGCTTGATCGGGCAGGACTGGCTGAAAGGGCCGAAAGGGCGGCCCCGACTGGGGCGAGGTTCTGCACCGGACGGACCGCTGCCTGCGGTGCGGGGTCAGGCGTCGTGGTGCACGGCAGGCAGCAGCACCGTGAAGCGACACCACTGCCCCGGCTGCGATTCCACCATGATGTGCCCGCCGTGGTTGCGGCTGATGATGAAGTACGACACCGAAAGGCCCAGCCCCGTGCCTTCGCCCGGTGGCTTGGTGGTGTAGAACGGCTCGAACACCCGCCCCCGCGTCCGCTCGTCCATGCCCGGGCCGTTGTCTTCCACCTGTACGCACACGTATTCCGTGCGGGCTGCCCCGCCGACCGGTGCCCCGGCTTCGCCGAAGCTCCCTGCCCCCCGAACGCCGCCCGTGCCGCCGATACCATCGGGCAGGCCCGGCGCGCGGCACTGCGCGCCTACGCGCAAGGTGATGCGCGGTGCCTCGTCCTGCGGGTAGATCTTTTGCGAAATGGCCTGCGAGGCGTTTTTCAGCAGGTTGAACAGCACCTGTTCGATCTCGGTGGCGGCGCATTCCGTCATGGGCGTGCCGGGCGCGTAGTCGCGGACGATATGGATGTTGCGGAAATCGTGGCGTTTCTTGAGGTCGTAATCGTTCTCGGCCAGTTCCACGGCCCGGTCCAGCAGCACGGCAAGGTCGCATTCGGCGCGTTCGGCGTCGCTGCGCCGCGCAAAATCCAGCATGTGCCGCACGATGTCCGCCGCGCGGCCGCAGGCCTCGCGGATGTTGGACACCAGCCTGACCAGCCCGCGCAACTCGAAGTACTGCTGCACCCGTTCCAGGTCCACGCCCGCCATCAGGGCGGCGGCCTCGTTGTCCGGCACGCCGGGCGTCAGGCGGCGTTGCAGGTTCTGCGCCGACTGGGTGATGGCCGAGAGGGGGTTGTTGATTTCGTGCGCCATGCCCGCGGCCACACCCCCCACCGACATCATCTTTTCCGTCTGGACCATGATTTCGCGCAGCTTTTTCTGCTCGGTCACGTCGCGGATGATGGCGATGAGCCACGGTTCGCCCCGCAGGGTGAAGCGACTGAGGGAAATCTCGCAGTCGAAGGGGGTGCCGTCCGCACGCAGATGCGTCCATTCGAAGAATTGCGGTTCTCCGGCCAGGGCGTTGGCCAGGCGGACGCCCTCGATCAGGCGGGTTTCTCCGGAGCGGGGCTGCTCGGGTGGCGAAAGGTCGCGCGGGGCCATGGAGGTCAACTGGTCCAGGGGCCTGCCGAACAGTTCGCAGGCCCTGCGGTTGGCGTCGCGCACCAGGCCGTCCCGGATCAGGAAGATGGCGTCGTTGGCCGCCTCGAACAGCGCGCGGTACTTGCGTTCGCTCTCGCGCAGTTCCGCTTCGGCGCGCAGCCGTTCCGACACGTCGCGGGCAATGCACGAGACATAGGGCACCCCGCCTATGTCGTGGCGCTTCAGGGCCAGTTCCAGCCACAGATCGGCCCCGTGCGAGGGCTGGCGGATCAGGCGGCGTTCTTCGCCGCCCGCCGGTGGTGCGGCGTCGGCCATGTGCCAGGCGCCGGAGCGTGGGCCGTCCTGCGGGGCCGTGCCTTCGGCGTTGCCCGCGAGGCGCGGTTTCCACCCGGCCAGTTCGGGAAACGCCACCGCCAGCGGGCGACCGGTCAGGGCTTCCCACGGCAGTCCGGCGAAGCGGCAGGCAGCGCCGTTGGCGTCCAGCACCACCAGGGTCTGGGCGGCCAGCAGCAGCACGCCGTCGCCCGCGCTTTCCAGCAGGGCGCGGAACAGCTCCAGTTGCTGGAGCCGTTCTTTCAGTTCCGGGTAGTAGCTCTTGCGCGTGGAGGCCTGCCCGAGCCCGATGAGTTTTTCCCGCAGGTCGTCAGAGCGCTTCGGCATACAGTTCTTCCAGTTCGCGCGCGTCGAGCGGGACCGGGTTGGTGGAAAGGCAGGGGTCCTCCAGGGCCAGGCGCGCCAGTTCCGCCAACTGGTCACGGGTGACCCCGTACTGGGCAAGCCCCTTGTCGAACCCGGCCTTGCGGCGCATCTCGCCAAGGCGGACGAACAGGGCGTCGCGCACTGCGTCGTCCGGGGCGGCAAGGGCATCGGCCACGCCCAGCGCATCGGCCACGCGGCGGTAGCGCTGCGGCGCGGCCACGTAGTTGCGGCGCACCACGAAGGGCAGCAGCAGGGCGTTGCATTCGCCGTGGGGCAGGTCCAGCAGACCACCCAGACTGTGCGACAGGGCGTGCACCGCCCCCAGGATGGCGTTGGAAAAGGCCAGCCCCGCGTTCATGCTGCCAAGGGCCATGCGTGCCCTGGCATCGCGGTTGCCAAGGTCCTCCAGCACGTCGAACAGGGCCGTTCCGATGCCCCGGATGGCCTCCAGGGCGAACATGTCGGTGACGGGGGAGTGCGCATTGGAGGCGTAGGCCTCCACGGCGTGGGTCAGGGCGTCGAGCCCGGTGGCGGCGGTGAGGCCGCGCGGCTTGGTCAGGGTGGTCAGCGGGTCCACCAGGGCCACGTCAGGCACGTTGGCCTTGCTGACGATGGCGATTTTCAGCTTGCGCGGGGTGTCGCGGATGATGGCGAACTGCGAGACGTCGGCGGAACTGCCCGCCGTGGTGGGCACGCAGACCAGCGGCGGCATGGGCTTGGGGATGGCGTCCACCCCTTCGTAATTCAGGATGTGCCCGCCGTTGGCCACCACGATGCCGATGCCCTTGGCGCAGTCCATGGGACTGCCGCCGCCCACGGCAACGATGGCGTCGCACCCTTCGGCGCGGAACATCTCGCTGCCCTGCATCACTTCGGTATCGCGGGGGTTTTCCGAAACCCCCAGAAAGGTCGCGCAGGCGATGCCTTCGTCGCGCAGGGTGCGGGCCACCGCCTCGGTGTGCCCGGCAGCCGCCACGCCCTGGTCGGACACCACGAGGCAACGTGATGCGCCAAGATTGCGGGCATGCCGCCCGGCCAGACCGGCCGCGCCGTACCCGAACACGAATTCCGGCGCGACGAATTTGCGCAGTTCGTAGTCGTTCATGGAACGCCCCCGATGACGCCCTGGGCGGCGCTCTTTTCCCCGAAAGCGCCGCAAGTGTTTCCCCGTATTCCTACTGTATGCAAGCCGGGACCGTTTCGTCACCCTTTTTGTGGGCAGGGTTTACCAAATGCGAAACGACGTACGGTTCGCGCGGGCGGACCGTACGTCGTGTGGTTGTGGAGGCGGGCTTATGGAACAGGCTGGCGTACCGGAAAAACCGGGGGGCGCCGGGGCGCTGGCGCGTCAGGCGAGCGGTGTGGGCGCTGGCGCGTCAGGCGAGCGGAGTAGGCGCTGGCGCGTCAGGCGAGCGGTGTGGGCGCTGGCGCGTCAGGCGAGCGGTGTGGGCGCTGGCGCGTCAGGCGAGCGGTGTGGGCGCTGGCGCGTCAAGCGAGCGGTGTGGGCGCTGGCGCGCCCTGGCACGTCATGACCATTTCGTTCAGCGGCACGGTGGTGCCGGACAATTCGCGGGCCTTGGCCAGCGCGGCGGTAAGGCCTCGGCAGCAGGGCACTTCCATGCGCAGCACGGTCATGGACCGGATGCCGCTGGTGGCCAGTATTTCTGCCAGCCGCTGGGCGTAGGCGTCGGTGTCGTCGAACTTGGGGCAGCCGATGAGCACCACCTTGCCCTTGGCGAAGTGGCTGTGGAACAGGGGCGATGCCGCCGCCGCGCAGTCCGCCGCCACCAGCACGTCGGCGTCCTTCAGGTAGGGGGCCGTGGGCGGCACCAGGCGGATCTTCAGCGGCCAGTGGCCGGGGCCGGAAACAGGGCCTTCCGCCACCCCGAACATGGGGCCCTCGGACTTGGCGAAGCTGCGGATCATGGAGCCGGGACAGCCGCCGTGGCCGCCGCCGTGGCCGCCGCCGTGGCCGGACCCGTGCCCGGACCCGTGCCCGGCCTGGCGCGCCTGGCCGTAGTGGCCGTGCACGCCGTGCCCGTCGGGCCTGCCATGGGCGGAATGATGGTCGCCGCTACGGGGCTGCGCGCCGTCGCGCGTGCGCACGTGCTCCATGGCCGCTTCCTCGTCGAAGGGCACCGCATCGCGCTGGATGATGCGCAGCGCGCCCTGCGGACAGCTGCCAAGGCACGCGCCAAGGCCGTCGCAAAAGCTGTCGGACACGATCTTGGCCTTGCCGTCCACGATGGCGATGGCGCCTTCGGCGCAGTCCAGCACGCAGGCGCCGCAGCCGTCGCAGCGTTCCTCGTCGATTTCCAGGATGTTCCGGGTGGTCTTCATGTCTGTGATCCTTGCCTGCGGGTTGGAGCGCGGGCGGCCCCGTGTCGGTTGGGGGCCATATCGGTGATGTCGGTGAGGCCGGTGAGGCCGGTGAGGCAGGACGGCGTGGCTGATGGATTCGCGGGGCGGTCAGCGGTGGTGTTGCAATCCGTATTCGCGCTGGGGGCGGGAGGGGGGCGGCCAGTGCCGCCCCCGATTCCCGTTGTTTCCGCGTGTGGTCGTCTTACCCCAGAATGGCCTTCAGGTCTTCATCCGGAGTGGTGATGGGCTTGATGTTGTAGTTCTGCACCAGGAAGTTCAGCACGTTGGGGGTGATGAACGCGGGCAGTGACGGTCCGAGGCGGATGTCCTTGATACCCAGGGCCAGCAGCGTGAGCAGGATGACCACGGCCTTCTGCTCGTACCACGAGAGCACCAGCGACAGGGGCAGGTCGTTCACGCCGCAGTCGAAGGCGCCGGCAAGGGCCACGGCGATCTGGATGGCCGAGTAGGCGTCGTTGCACTGGCCCACGTCCAGCAGGCGCGGAATGCCGCCGATGTCGCCCAGTTCCTTGTCGAAGAAGCGGAACTTGCCGCAGGCCAGCGTGAGCACCACGGTGTCCTTGGGGGTCTTTTCCACGAACTCGGTGTAGTAGTTGCGGCCGGGCTTTGCGCCGTCGCAGCCGCCCACCAGAAAGAAGTGGCGGATGGCGCCGGACTTCACCGCGTCGATGACCTGGCCGGCCACGCTCATGACGGTGTTGCGGCCAAAGCCCACCAGCACGTTCTTGCCGGGCGCGTCATCGGTGAAGCCGGGCATTTCCAGCGCCTTTCTGATCACGGCAGAGAAGTCGTAGTTCTCGCAGTGCACAAGGCCGGGCCAGCCCACGAGGCCGGTGGTGAACACGCGGTCCTTGTACGAATCCTGCGGCTTCTGGATGCAGTTGGTGGTGAACAGGATGGCGCCGGGGAAGGCCGGGAATTCCTTGTGCTGGTTCTGCCAGGCGGTGCCGAAGTGGCCGTGGAAGTGGGGGTACTTCTTCAGTTCCGGATACCCGTGGGTCGGCAGCATTTCACCGTGGGTGTAGATGTCGATGCCCTTGCCTTCGGTCTGCTTCAAGAGTTCGTGCAGGTCGCGCAGGTCGTGGCCGGAAACGAGGATGCACTTGTTCTTGCGGTGGCCCAGCGGCACCTGGGTGGGCACGGGGTGGCCGTAGGTGCCGGTGTTGCCCGCGTCCAGCAGTTCCATGGCGCGCAGGTTGGTCTTGCCGCATTCCAGCGCAAGTTCCACCCACTGGCCAAGATCGCGCTGCACGCCGTCGTACCCGGCGGCCAGGCCCTTGAACAGGAAGGCGAACACTTCGGGGTCGGTCTGGCCCAGCACGGCGGCGTGGTCGGCGTAGGCGGCAAGGCCCTTCATGCCGTAGAGCAGGGTCTGCTTCAGCGAGACGATGTCCGGATCGCTCTTGTCGGCGGTGAGAGCGGCGATTTCGGCCTGCGCGCCCAGGGCGTCCAGGGTGGCGGCGGGCTGGAACGAGGCGGGGCCGGTGCTGAACGAGACCCCGGCGCGGACGGCCAGGGCCTGGCGGTGCCTGACGATCTCGTTGATGTACGCCTGGAAGCGGGCCGGGTCGAAGTTGACGTTGGTCAGGGTGGTGAACAGGGCCTTGGCCCCGTAGTGGTCGATGGCGGGATCGACGATGCCCTTCTTGCGCGCTTCCAGGGCCACCAGGGCCAGGCCGCGCAGGGAGTAGACGGTCAGATCCTGAAGGGCGGAAACTTCGGGCTGCTTGCCGCACACGCCGATGGTGGTGCAGCCGGTACCCTTGGCGGTCTGTTCACACTGGTTGCAGAACATGGACATGGGGCTCTCCTTTTTCTGGGGTTCGCTCTTGTGGCCGGACTGATCAGACAGGCCGAACAGGCCTAAAATCTTCGAAAGGACCATGGCTCGCTCCGTCGTGGTTGTGGTTCGGCGGGGCGGCGTCGTCGGGCCGGGTGCGTTTCCGTGCCCGTCTTACGCGCATCTTTGTCGGGCCATTTGCCCCGTCGTTGAGTGCACAATAGTCCGGGTGGCGGAAGCGCGATGTGACGGACATCAAAACCACGGGGAATTTTGCGAGGAATGCGATTTTTTTTCGTAGGGGGCAACCCCGGCCTGCCCAGTCCTTCCCCCCTGCTGACGGAACGAGGCGGGTGTCTCCTTCATGATACCACCGAATGCATCAAACGAGAGTATTTTTTCAGTGGGTGGCGGAGCGGAGATGGATGCCCCGTTGGCCTTCGTGTGGTCTGCCCGACGCCGGAACGTCCTTGCGCCCGCATGCGGCACGATGGCGGTTGTGGTGCAGTTGTCTATGTGTTTGTCGCCAAGTGATAGAAAGTATCGATTTTACCGGAACTTGGCAGGTGGGCTATCCAGTGGCAAGCCACCGCGAGTGGCGCAGCTTTTCCGCAGGAGGCCGCATGCCCGTTGCCCGTCTGGTTGCCGGAGTGGACGTGGGCTCCACCGCCGCCAAGGCCGTGGTGCTCGACACCGCCTCGCGCGCCGTGCTGGGCATGGCCGTCACCCCCACCGGCTGGAACCCCCGTGAAACCGGCCAGGCCGTATTGGACGCCGCCCTGCGCGAGGCCGGAACCCGCATCGACCGGGTGGCCCGCGTGGTGGGCACCGGTTATGGCCGCATTTCCCTGCCCTTCCTGCACCGCACCGTCACCGAAATCACCTGCCATGCGCGCGGCGCGCACCACCTTGCGCCCGATACCCGCACCGTGCTCGACGTGGGCGGGCAGGACAGCAAGGTGGTGGCCGTGGACGAGCGCGGCAACGTGCGCGACTTCGTCATGAACGACAAGTGCGCCGCCGGGACCGGGCGTTTTCTCCAGGTCATGACCGGCGTGCTGGACATGACGCTGGACGAGATGGGCGACGCCGCCCTGCGCGGCACCCCCATGCCCCTCAACAGCATGTGCGCCGTGTTTGCCGAAACCGAAGTCATCGGGCTCATCGCCCAGGGCGTCTCCAAGGACGATCTGGCCGCCTCCATCGTGGCCTCCGTGGCCCGCCGCCTGAAAGCCCTGACCGGGCGCGTGCCCCTGGTGCCCGGCTGTGCCTTTACCGGCGGCCTGGCCACCAACCCCGCCTTTGCCCGCATCTTTTCCGATACCCTCGGCCTTGCCGTCACCGTGTCCGACATGCCCCAGGCCACCGGCGCCCTTGGCGCTGCCCTCATCGCGGCGCATGATGTGGCGGTTGGCGGGGCAGGAGGGTAGTGGTGGCGGGAATTCCTGCCGGGGGGAAGGGGAAACCCCCTTTTGAAAAAGGGGGTTTCCCTTCCCCCCGGACCCCCCATCCCCTTCCCCCTAAACTTTTCAATTATGGGGTGTTGCGCGTGATGGTCGGTCCTGCTGATCGAAGTGGGGATGCTGGAATGTTTTGGGCAACGAGGCGGCCCGATTGAAAAGTTTTGGGGGGAGGGGTCCGGGGAGGGAGACCTTTTCCAAAAGGTCCCCTCCCCGGTCTCTTTTCATCCCGTAACTCATCAAGGAGCAGGCACATGACGTGGGAGAGCATCGAGCGGCTGAAGACGGCGGCGGAGCGCAATGCCCTGGCCATCAGCGAGGCCAAGGCGGCGGGTCGCAAGGTGGTGGGGCTGTACTGTCTGTACTCGCCGGCGGAAATCGCGTTGGCGGCGGGCGCGGTGCCGGTGGTGCTGTGCGGCACCCGCAACGACCCCATTGCCACGGCCGAGCAGGTGCTGCCGCGCAACCTGTGCCCGCTCATCAAGAGCAGCTTCGGGTTTGCCATGGAAGGTTCGTGCCCGTACCTGTCGGCGGCGGACCTGGTGGTGGCGGATACCACCTGTGACGGCAAGAAGAAGATGTTCGAACTGCTGGGTGAGATGAAGCCCGTGCACCTGCTGCACCTGCCCTCCACCCCGGACGAGAAGGCGCTGCCATTCTGGCGCGGACAACTGGAAGGGTTGGTGAAGCGGGTAGAGAACGACTTCGGGGTGACCATCACCGAGCAGAACCTGACCGACGCCATCAAGCTGGCCAACCGCGAACGCCGCGCGCTGAAGGCGCTGATGGACCTGCCGCAGATGGAACCGGCCCCGGTGACCGGCATGCAGATGCTGGAAATGCTCTTCAAACTGGGCTTCTTCTCCGACCGCGAAACCATCATCGAACTGGCCGAAGGCGTGGTCAGCGAAGTGCAGGCCGCGGCCAAGGCCGGAACCCTGCCCGAACGCAAGGGCGGCCCGCGCATCCTGCTGACCGGCGTGCCGGTGGGCATGGGTTCGCACAAGGTGGTGCGGCTTATCGAGGAATGCGGCGGTCAGGTGGTGTGCATGGAAAACTGCACCGGCTACAAGAAGGCCGATCTGGTGGACGAGACGGGCGACCCGCTCACCGCGCTGGCCCGGCGCTACCTGTCCACGCCGTGTTCGGTCATGGCGCCCAACCAGGGCCGCTTCGACCTGCTGGAGCAACTGGTGGCCGACTTCAAGCCGCACGGCGTGGTGGACCTGACCTGGCAGGCCTGCCACACCTACAACGTGGAGGCGTACAAGGTGCGCAACTTCCTGCGTGACAAGTTCGACCTGCCCAGCCTGCACATCGAGACGGACTACTCCGAGGCCGACGCCGAACAGCTCAAGGTGCGCATCGAGGCGTTTCTGGAGATGGTGGGGTAGACACGGAAAACGCCGTCGGCGCGGGCATCTGCCCGTGATCGGGGCAACATATGGATACGGGGGCCGTCCGCAAGGGCGGCCCCTTTGCCGTGCCGTGCGGCGTACCTGACGGCGTGCCCACCGACATCACCCCCTCGGGCTTCGCATGCGGTACGAGTCCAGAGGGGGCGATGAGGGGGGCCGGGACGGACACCCGACGGAAGCAAGGAGCGGCATGCCTCCGGCGGAAGGGCGTCGTGCACGCAGTCGTGCCCGTCCCGGCGGGGTGTTGCGTTGCGGACCGCCGCACCCCATGATTTTCTGTCCGCTATGACGCTACAGTTCCACCTGCGCGCCGATTTCGATGACCCGCCCCGGCGGGATGCCGAAGAAGGTGGTGGCGTTCCAGGCGTTGCGCGACATGAAGGCGAACAGCGCCTTGCGCCAGCCCGCCATCCGGTTTCCGCTGCCGATGAGCAGCGTTTCGCGGCCCACGAAGAAGGTGGTGGTCTCCATGCGCATGGGCAGGCCGCGCGCGGCGGCCAGCTGCACCAGTTCGGGCACGCGCGGGGTCTGCATGAAGCCGTAGCGGGCCACCATGCGGTGGAACCCTTCACCCAGGTTGTGCACCACCAGCCGGTCGGGCCGGGGCACGAAGGGTGAAGGCTCGGCCACGATGGTCAGCAGCACCACGGTCTGGTGCAGGGTGTGGTTGTGCTTGTAGTGGTGCAGCAGGGGCAGCGGAGTGCCCGTGGGGTTCACGGACATGAACACCGCCGTGCCCGGCACGCGCAGGGGCTTGGTGCGGCGCACCCCGTCGAGAAAGGTGCCGAAGGGCACCGAGGCTGCGGCAAAGCGGACGGAAAGGGCGGCCCGGCCATCGCGCCAGGTAAGCATCAGGGTCATGATGCCGAGGGCCAGCAGCAGGGTGAACCAGCCGCCATCCAGAATCTTGAGCAGGTTGGCGGACAGGAACGCCGCGTCGAAGGCCAGGAACAGCGCCACCAGCGGCACGGCCTGCCAGGCTCGCCAGCCCCAGCGCTGGCGCGCCACGGCGTAGTAGAGCAGCGAGGTCATGCCCATGGTGGCGGTGACGGCGATGCCGTAGGCCCCGGCCAGTCGGCTGGATTCCTGGAAGGCCAGCACCAGCCCCACGCAGGCGATCATCAGCAGCCAGTTCACGCCGGGCAGGTAGATCTGCCCGCGCGTTTCCTCCGAGGTGTGGATGATGCGCATGCGCGGCACGAAGCCCAACTGGATGCCCTGCTGCGTCAGCGAGTACACGCCGGATATCATGGCCTGCGAGGCGATGACCGTGGCCACCGTGGACAGCGCCACCATGGGGTACAGCAGCGGGCGCGGCACCAGCGCGAAGAACGGGTTGAAGGACAGCCCCGGATCGGCCAGCAGCATGGCGCCCTGGCCCAGGTAGTTGCACATCAGCGCGGGAAAGACCACGGCCATCCATGAAAGGCGGATGGGCCGCGCGCCAAAGTGCCCCATGTCGGCGTACAGCGCCTCGCCACCGGTGATGCACAGCACCACAGACCCCAGCACCACGATGCCGTGCAGGTGGTTTTCCATGAAGAACCGCACGGCATAGACGGGGCTGATGGCGGCGAACACCTGCGGGTTGCGCAGCGCGGCCACAAGGCCCAGCGCGGCGATGGCCGCGAACCACACCACCATCACCGGGCCGAACACCTTGCCGATGCGTTCCGTGCCGTGCCGCTGGGCCATGAACAGCCCCACCAGCACGCCGATGGTGATGGGCAGCACGAAGGGCGCGGCGGCTTCCGTGGCCACCTCCAGCCCTTCCACGGCGGACAGCACCGAGATGGCCGGGGTGATCACCCCGTCGCCATACAGCAGTGCGGCCCCGAAAATGCCGACTACCGGCAGCAGGCGTCGAAAACGCGAGATGGACGGGGAGGGGGCGGGTTTTGCCGCGTCGCCGGCCGTGGTGTCGTCGTTGCCGGGGGCCTGCCGGGCAGCGCCGTTTCGGGCACCGTCGCGAGCGCCGTCGCGCAAAAGGGCCAGCAGGGCGAAGATGCCGCCCTCGCCGTCGTTGTCGGCGCGCATGATGAACAGCACGTACTTGAGGGTGACCACCACGGTCAGGGCCCAGAACACCAGTGAGAGCACACCCAGGATGTTGGTGTGCGTTATCGGCAGGGCGTGCAGGCCGTGGAAGCATTCCTTGATGGCGTACAGGGGGCTGGTGCCGATGTCGCCGTACACCACGCCCAGCGCGGCCAGTGTCAGCGGCAGCAAGCGATTGGCGGCGTGGGTGGGTTGGGTGGCGCCGGGTTCGATGAACGGAGTGGGGGGGACGGTCGGGCCGGAAGACACGGTAGAAGCGGAAAAGGATGCGTGCGTGGACATGTGCTCATGACCGGCAACAGGCGCACAGCCGGTGCAAGGCACGGGCGATGCGCCCCCGGTGGCGGAGGCTTGCGGGGCGGTGTGCCCTGTGGTGGAGGAAATGGCGGACGAAGTCGCAACGGCATCGCTGCGCGGCGAGGCGCACGCGGTGCCGTCCGGCATGCTGCCGGACGCGGCTTCGTCCAACGGGTCGGAACCGGTGGACATGAGGCCTCCGAATAGGGTGGGGAAAGCTTCCCCCACCCCGAGGCCTGTCCGCCCGGCAATGACCGCCGCTGCATGGCAGCGGACGGATGCACGGAAGGTGCTCGGAGGGGTGCTCTCCCTTCGACGCCTGCGAGGTTAGCTGACGGGCTCGGGCCGAAGAGATTGCCCTACGCCTTGCGGCGATACGCCCCGTACCGGGTGACCGGTTGTTGGGTCCCCCGCTTCCGCCCCCAGGGCAGAACTCGGCGATTTCGACGAGGGGCTACGCCTGTACGTGCACTCTGTCAATGGGGTGCGGATGCCCTGTGCCGCAAGGCGTTACGGGTGGATGGGCCGACTGGAGGGGGGAGTGGGACAGAAGGCAAAGGGGGAGGCAGCCGCGTAAGCCAGGGACGGGCGGCATCACAGGGCATGGGCGGGTTGTCAGGCTGTGGCAGGTGATGGATGTGTTGTCGCGGGCAGCGAGGGAGGGGGCGTGCGCGTGCCACGGTGGGGCAGGAGGCATGTGCCATTGCCATTGGCTGGCGTCTGCTTATTATGTAACGTGCGCGCGCGGCGTTTGCCGTTGCCGCAGAGCCGCCCCGCAGCGCGAAGCCGATGTGGAGGTGGCTTTGGCGACTGGCACGACTGGCGTTTTTTCCATTTTTTCGGGCATCGCGAAAGAAAACCGCTTGACGGTGACGGCGTGCGCATGTAGATACCCCTCCTGCCTCGCAGGTGTAGGCGCGTAGCTCAGGGGGAGAGCACTTCCTTGACACGGAAGGGGTCAGCAGTTCAAATCTGCTCGTGCCTACCACACCGAAAGCCCAGAGAGGGAGGTTCCGGCCTCCCTTTCTTGTTATGGTGCGCGCGGCGGCAACAACAAACTCACCGAGGAGATTCGGCGTGAACGTGACCATCGAAGGACAGGTGTTCGACGTGCAGTCCGGCGTCTCCTGCCGTGACGCCCTCAAGGGCGCCCTGAGCGGGAAGAAATTCAAGAATGTCGTAGCCTGCCGCTGCAACGGCACCCCGCTCGACCTTACCGCCACCGTGCCCGCCGACACCACCACCATCGAACCGGTCTTCGCCGATTCGCCGGAAGGCATCGAGCTTATCCGCCACTCCGCCGCGCACATCATGGCGGAAGCGGTGCAGAAGCTTTTCCCCGGCGTGAAGGTGACCATCGGCCCGGCCATCGACAGCGGGTTCTACTACGATTTCGATTACGAGCGCCCCTTCTCCGTGGACGACCTCGAAGCCATCGAGGCGGAAATGCAGAAGATCGTGGCTGCCGCGCATCCATTCTCCCGCACCGAAATGACCAAGGACGAGGCCGTGGCCCTGTTCGAGGGCATGGGCGAGACCTACAAGGTCGAGATCGTGCGCGACATCCCGGCGGACACGGTGTCCGTGTACCGCAGCGGCGACTTCGTGGACCTGTGCCGCGGCCCGCACATTCCCGACACCAGCTTCGTGAAGGCGTTCAAGCTGCTTTCCGTGGCCGGCGCCTACTGGCGCGGCGACGAGAAGAACCGCATGCTTTCGCGCGTGTACGGTACCGCCTTCGCCGACCCCAAGGCCCTGAAGGACTACCTGCACCAGATCGAAGAAGCCAAGCGCCGCGACCACCGCAAGCTGGGCCAGCAGCTGGACCTGTTCGCCTTCCACGAAGACGTCGCGCCCGGCATGGTCTACTGGCATCCCAAGGGCATGCTGCTGCGCACCATCCTCGAGGACTTCCTGCGCAAGGAACACCTGAAGCGCGGGTACGAACTGGTGCAGGGGCCGCAGTTGCTGCGCCGCGAGGTGTGGGAAAAGTCGGGCCACTACGACAACTATCGCGAGAACATGTACTTCACCGTCATCGACGACAACGCCTATGGCGTGAAGCCCATGAACTGCGTCTCGCACATGCTTATCTACAAGAGCCACCTGCGCAGCTACCGCGACCTGCCGCGCCGCATGTTCGAACTGGGCGTGGTGCACCGCCACGAAAAGTCGGGCGTGCTGCACGGCCTGTTGCGCGTGCGCCAGTTCACCCAGGACGATGCCCACATCCTGTGCCGCCCCGATCAGCTGGAAGCCGAGATCATCGGCGTCATCGCGCTGGTGCGCGACCTGATGGGCCTGTTCGGGTTCGACTACCGCATCGTCATCTCCACCCGGCCGGAAAAGTCCATCGGCTCGGACGAGGACTGGGACCGCGCCACCAACGCGCTCATCGGCGCGGTGGCCACGGCGGGCCTGTCGTACACCATCAATGAGGGTGACGGCGCGTTCTACGGTCCCAAGATCGACATCAAGGTCACGGACGCCATCGGGCGCGAGTGGCAGCTGTCCACCATTCAGGTCGATTTCACCTTGCCTGACAGATTCGACTTGGTGTACATCGGGCAGGATGGCGAGCGCCATCGCCCGGTTATGGTCCACAGGGCCATCCTGGGTTCACTCGAACGCTTCATCGGCGTGCTTACGGAGCACTTTGCCGGGGCCTTCCCCACGTGGATAGTCCCGGTTCAGGCGCGCCTGCTGACCGTCACCGACGCCCAGAACGATTTCGCCATGGGTGCGCGTGACCAGTTGATGGCCGCAGGCCTTCGGGCAGAGGCCGATACGCGCAACGAAAAGCTGGGCTACAAGGTCCGCGAAGCCCAGTTGGAAAAGATCCCCTACATTCTTGTGGTGGGGGACAAGGAAGTGGAGGCCGGGGGCGTCAACGTGCGGCTGCGCAATGGCGAAAACCTTGGTCTCAAGACCCTTGCCGAAGTGGCGGAAATGATCAGGGCGGACTGCCAGGAACCCTTCAAACGTGGAGGAATGAGCTATAGCTTCTCCTAACAACAGGATGCGCCGCGATATCCCGCAGGACACCGTGCGGCGCAATGAACAGGTCCGTGCCCGCGAAGTGCGGGTCATCGGAGCGGACGGCGAACAGCTCGGCATCTTGTCGCGCAACGACGCCATCGCGCACGCAAAGGAGCTGGGCCTCGACCTCGTCGAGGTGGCCGCCACGGCCGATCCGCCCGTGTGCCGCGTGATGGACTACGGTCGCTTCAAGTACGAGCAGCAGAAGAAGAAGGCCGAGGCGAAGAAGAACCAGACCGTGATTCAGATCAAGGAAATCAAGGTCCGGCCCAAGACGGATGACCATGACTACGACACCAAGGTCAGGCACATCCGCCGCTTCATCGAGGAAGGCGACCGCTGCAAGGTCACCGTTTTCTTCCGCGGGCGCGAAATCGTCCACAAGGATCGCGGCCAGTCCATTCTCGACCGTATCGTCGAGGATACCAAGGACATCGCCAAGATGGACCAGGAGGCCCGCGCCGAAGGCCGCACCCTGTTCATGATGCTCGCTCCGCTGCCGAAGAAATAGGCCGCTTCGGCTCTTGCTTCCGGCGCGTTTTTATCGCATTATGCCCCCTCTCGCCGGGGGTGCGGTCGCTTGCGCCGCTGCAACCGACCGGGAATTTTCGACGATCCAGTCCTTGAGAAGGCAAACCGGGTCCTCCGCCTTGCGCGGGGGGCTTCGTCATGTGTCCGTTGCCGCCTTGGCGGCTTCGGCTCGAGCAGAGAACGGCAAGGAGTATCCAATGCCCAAGATGAAGACCCGGCGTTCCGCCGCCAAGCGCTTCTCCGTGACCGGCAGCGGCAAGTTCAAGCGTCGCAAGCAGAACCTGCGCCACATCCTCACGAAGAAGAACGCCAAGCGCCGCATGCGCCTCGGCCAGTCCGCCACCGTGGACAGCACCAATGAGAAGGCTGTGCGCCGGATGATGCCCTACGCCTAGGACATAGACGCCATTCAGGTTCTTTCGCCCTCCGGCGGCGTCGGACTCGCCTTTTGCTCCGGTCGAGTACCAAAGAGTACACTCCCTGCGCAAAAGGTTCGTCCTCCTTGCCGGAGAACGAAATCTCCCTGAATGCCGCCCATGTCCGGCGTTATTGCCTTTGCCGGGACAGCACCCGGAAAGGCAGCCCCGCCCCCGCAAGGGGGAGGGCGCATCTCCCGCACTTTACATTATCCGCTCCGCTGGCCCGGTCTCTCGCCTCGCGGAGTCAAGATCACGATGGAGGTATTCCATGCGCGTGAAGAGAGGTCTCGCCTCCCACAGGCGTCACAAGAAGTATCTGGACGCGGCCAAGGGTTTCCGTGGCGGCCGCAGCAAGCTGTACCGCACCGCCCGCGAGGCTGTGGAACGTTCGTGGATGTACGCGTTCCGCGACCGCAAGGTGAAGAAGCGCGAATTCCGCAAGCTGTGGATCCTGCGCATCAACGCCGGCGCCCGCATGCACGGTCTGTCCTACAGCAAGTTCATGCACGGCCTCACCCTTGCCGGCATCTCCCTGAACCGCAAGGTGCTTGCCGACCTTGCCGTGCGCGAGAAGGAAGATTTCGCGAAGCTGGCGCAACTCGCCGCCTCGAAACTCAACTAACCCCATACGGGGTCTCTACGCATGGACCTTCTCAAGGAACTGGAAAGCCTGGTCCCGGAGCTCGAAAGAGGCCTGGACCAGGCTTCGTCGTTGACGG
This sequence comes from Nitratidesulfovibrio termitidis HI1, assembly GCF_000504305.1. Classification (NCBI taxonomy): domain Bacteria; kingdom Pseudomonadati; phylum Thermodesulfobacteriota; class Desulfovibrionia; order Desulfovibrionales; family Desulfovibrionaceae; genus Nitratidesulfovibrio; species Nitratidesulfovibrio termitidis. The sequence goes on along the minus strand of NZ_KI632512.1, from coordinate 1,269,520 downwards.
AGCTTGAGGAACTGCGCGTCGCCTTCCTTGGTCGCAAGGGGCGTCTTGCGCAGATCATGGGCCGTTTGCCCGAACTTTCGCCGGAGGACCGGCCCCGCCTGGGGCAGGCCGCCAACGGCGTGAAAATGGCGCTCACCGAACGCTTCGAAGGCCGCAAGGCCTCCCTCGAAGCGGCCAGTGAAGCCGCCGCGCTTTCCCGCTTCGACCCGACCCTGCCCGGTCGCGCGCCGTGGCGTGGTTCGCTCCACCCCGATACCCTGGTCATGGAGGAAATCTGCTCCGTGTTCCGGGGGCTTGGTTACGACATCGTGACCGGGCCGGAAGTGGAGATGGACCACTACAACTTCGAAGCGCTGAACATGCCCGCCGAACACCCGGCGCGCGACATGCAGGACACCCTGTACGTCACCGAGTCCATCCTGATGCGCACCCACACCTCGCCGTTGCAGGTGCGCACCATGCTGGCGCGCAAGCCCCCGGTGGCCATCATCGCCCCCGGCAAGGTCTATCGTCGCGACTCGGACATCACGCACACCCCCATGTTCCATCAGATCGAAGGTCTGATGGTGGACAAGGGCGTGAGCATGGCCGACCTGCGCGGCACGCTCACCTCGTTCCTGCGTACCGTGTTCGGCGGCGATACCAAGGTCCGCTTCCGCCCCAGCTTCTTTCCCTTCACCGAGCCCAGCGCCGAGGTGGACATCTCGTGCTGCATCTGTGGCGGCAAAGGGCACGTGGGCAACGAACCCTGCCGGGTGTGCAAGACCACCGGCTGGGTCGAGATCCTGGGCTGCGGCATGGTGGACCCCGCCGTGTTCACCGCCGTGGGTTATGATCCCGAAGAATACACCGGCTTCGCCTTCGGCCTCGGCGTCGAACGCGTGGCCATGCTCAAATACGGCATTGGTGACCTGCGCATGTTCTTCGAGAATGATGTGCGGTTCCTGTCCCAGTTCAGGTAAGTGATTTCGGATTCCGGGGGGCGGGGAAGGGAACCTTTTCCAAAAGGTTCCCTTCCCCGCCCCCCGGAGCCCCCCACCCCATCTCTCCAAAACGTTTCATTCGGGTCGGGAACTTACCTGAAGGGGGTGCAGGGGACAGCTTCCCCTGCCCGCCGGAGGCGTAAAGAACGCCTGACGACTCCGCCCCTTCGCAAACTTTCTCATGGAGTAGCCCCATGCTGCTGTCCCTTGCCTGGCTGCGCGAATTCGTTCCCTTCGAAGGCACCGCCGAACAACTCGGCGACCGTCTGACCATGCTCGGCCTGGAGCTGGAAGAAATCCGCCGTCCGTTCGACGACATCCGCACCATCGTGGTGGGCCACGTGGTGGAGCGCGCCAAGCACCCGGAGGCCGACAAGCTGTCGGTGTGCAAGGTGGACGCGGGCCAGGGCGAACTGCTGGACATCGTGTGCGGTGCGCCCAACGTGGCCGCCGGTCAGAAGGTGCCGGTGGCCCTGGTGGGCACCACCATGCCCGGCGGCATGGTCATCAAGAAGGCCAAGCTGCGCGGCCAGCCCTCGCACGGCATGATCTGCTCCGAGCGCGAACTGGGCCTCAGCGACGACCACGAAGGCATCATGGTCCTGCCGGAGCACTTCACGGTGGGCAGGCTGCTGGTGGACGAGCTGCAACTGGACATGGAGGTGTGCGACATCTCCATCACGCCCAACCGTGCCGACTGCCTTTCGGTGCTGGGCCTTGCGCGTGAAGTGGCACTGGGCTTCGGCCTGCCGCTGACCCTGCCCAGCCTGAACCTGGTGGAAGACGGCCCGGACTGCTCCGGCGAGGTGGCCATCGAAATTCCCGACCCGGCCCTGTGCCCGGTCTATCAGGGGCGCATCCTTGAAAATGTTCGCGTGGGCAAGAGCCCGGCGCGCATTCGCCATCGCCTCACTGCCATCGGCGTGCGCCCCATTTCCAACATCGTGGATGTATCCAACTACGTGATGATGGAACTGGGCCAGCCGCTGCACGCCTTTGACCTGGACCTGCTGGAAGGCGGGCGCATCGTGGTGTCTCCAGCGGTGGCGGGTGAGCGCATCGTGACCCTGGACGGCCAGGACCGCGTGCTGACTCCCGGCGACCTGCTGATCCGCGACGGCGTGAAGCCCGTGGCCCTGGCAGGCGTCATGGGCGGGGCCAATACCGAAGTTTCCGACGCGACCACCCGCGTGCTGCTGGAAAGCGCCGTGTTTCGGCCCGGCACCATCCGTCGCACTTCGCGCCGGTTGGGCCTGTCCAGCGAGGCCTCGTACCGCATGGAGCGCGGGCTGGACCAGCCCGGTTCGCTCTTTGCCCTGCACCGAGCCGTGCAGTTGATGGCCGAACTTTCCGGTGCGCACCTGCGCCCCGGCGTGTGCAAGGCAGAACCGCATCCGTGGGCCAGCCCCGCGTTGCGCTTCCGCCCGGCACGCGCCCGCATGCTGCTGGGCATGGGCGAAGACACCATTGGCGACGGCTTCTGCGCCGATACCCTGACCAGCCTCGGCTGCGTGGCGGACAAGACTGACCCCGCCGACTGGAAGGTTTCCGCCCCCAGCCACCGTCTGGACTTCGAGCGCGAGGCCGACCTGATCGAGGAAGTGGGCCGCGTGTACGGCCTGGACGCCATTCCGCCGGTGCTGCCCAAGGTCATGCGTCCGCTGGACCAGGCGGGCGCGCCCGAGTCGGAGTACGATTTCTGGAGGCGCATCAAGGGCTGGGGCCGTGGCCTTGGCCTGAACGAAGCCATCAATTACAGCTTCGTGGGCCAGAAGGACCTGGATCATCTGGGTCTGCCCGACGAAGGGCGCATCCCGATCATGAACCCGCTGTCGGAAGACCAGAACGTGCTGCGCACGGCGCTGGCCCCCGGCCTGCTGAACAACCTGCGCCACAACATTGCGCAAGGCAACGCGGGGCTGCGGCTGTTCGAACTGGCGCGCATCTTCACGGCGGACGAAAATTCGGAAACCACCGCCTGCGAACGCGGGCGCCTCGGTATCCTGATGTACGGCGCCCGCCACGACAGCGCCTGGCCCAATCCGGAAGCCGATGCGGACTATCAGGACCTGAAGGGCGTGGTGGAGCACTTTGCCGCGTTCCTGCACCTGGGGCAGCCGCTCTGCGCCATAGCCGATGCGCCGCATCCCTTCCTGGCTCCGTGCGTTTCCGTGACGGTGCAGGGCAGGGTGCTGGGCGTCATGGGCCGGGTAAAGCCCGACCTTGCCGATGCCTACCATGCCCGCAAGGACGTGTGGTTGGCCGACATCGACCTGGATGCGGCCCGCCAGATGCACGATGCGGTGACGGTACGCTTTGCCGCGTTGCCGGTGTACCCGCCGGTACGCCGTGACATCACGGTCATGGCCCCTGCCGCGCTGCAGGCCGGTGCGGTGCTGGACCATGTGCGCGGCATGAAGCTGCCGCTGCTGGAAGGCATTGAACTCATTGACGTGTTTGCCCCCGAAGACCGCGAGGAACGCAACCTGACCTTCCGCATGACCTTCCGCCATGCCGGGCGCACCCTGAAGGACGCCGAAGTGGACAAGGAACGCGAGAAAGTGGCAAGTTCCCTCCAGCAGGCACTCCCCGTACGGTTGTAACCTGCAAAAGGGTCTTTCGTCCGTTGGCGTTGTCAAACTTCGCCTGCCATAGCGGTCGAATACGATAAGAGCCGATGCGGTCGCCATCCGTAATGCTCGAGGACTCGCATAACGGCTGCCGCATACTCCCTTATGGCAGGCTCGTTTTCCGCGCCAACGAACGAAACTCCTCTTTTGCACGCTTGCGAGGGCGGGCGGGAGTAGCGCGAACAAACCGGGAGACGGCATGGCGGAGCGGACATATCGGATTGGCGAGGCGGCATCGCTGCTGAACCTGAAGACCTATGTCCTCAGGTTCTGGGAAACGGAGTTTCCCCAGTTGGTTCCGCTGCGCACCGAAAAGGGCCAGCGCCTCTACACCGAGGCGGATCTGGCCCTGCTGCGGCGCATCCGTTTCCTGCTGCACGAGCGTGGGCTGACCATCGAAGGCGCGCGCCGCATGCTGGCCGAGCGCGGCGCCCCGCCGGGCACCGGCATGCCCGATGCGGACATGCCGTATCCGGGGGATTCTTTGACTGCCGGGGTGGCCGGGCTGGTGGGCTTTGGCGATGACGACCCGGACGACATCTCCGCTTCAGACGTGCAGGATGATGACGCACAGGGTGACGACGAAGCCGCTGGTCTTGACGACGACGTCCCGGCGGCGTCCGGTCCTCAGGGACGTGCCCTGTCTGCTGCCGCCTCGCGTGTGCAGGCGTGGGACCAGTACCTGCACGGCCTGCTGCTGCCCGATGACGGCGACGCAGCGCAAAAGGACCCTCACAGCGGGCAGGCTGGCTCCCCGGATGGCGTCAGCCCCGGCCTTTCAGCAGACGGTCCTGTGTCCGGCGGCGCCGCACCCGGCACGGTGCGCGAGATCATAGCGGAACTGGAAGCCATGCGCCGCCTGCTGGCTGGCGCGGACTGATTCCGCCGTCTTTCCGGTCCGGGGCGCCTGCTGCCCCTTTCAGTAATTACGTCGCCGCCTCCGCCTTTCCCGTTCGCATGCCGTGTACCGGGGCAGAACCGACCCGGCATCATGCGTCACTGCGCAACGGGGGTGTTTTTCCCGCAACCGCGCATCCGCGCCACGAGCACCGCATGATCCTTTCCCCTTCGCTGCTGTCCTCCGATTTCGGTCGCCTGGCCGACGAACTGGCCGCCCTGGAAGCCGCCGGGCTGTCCTGGGTGCATTGGGACGTCATGGACGGCACCTTCGTGCCCAACATCACCTACGGCCAGCCGGTCATTGCCCATTTGCGCAAGCAGAGCCGCCTGTTCTTCGACGTGCACCTGATGGTGGAACGCCCGGAGCGCTACCTGCACGAATTCGTGGACGCCGGGGCCGACATGCTGGTGGTCCACGCCGAGGCGACCCCCCATGTGCAGCGTGCCCTGGCCGAAATCCGCCGTCTGGGCGTCAAGGCGGGCGTGGCGCTGAACCCCCACACCCCGCTTTCGGTGCTGGACTACGTGCTGGACGATGCGGACATGGTGCTGATCATGACCGTCAACCCCGGCTTCGGCGGCCAGTCGTTCCTGCCCGCCAGCTACCGCAAGATCAGCGACTTGCGCGCCATGATCAACGCGCGCGGCCTGTCCACGCTCATTCAGGTGGACGGCGGGGTGGACCCGTCCAATACAGGGCAACTGGTGCGTAGCGGTGCGGACGTGCTGGTTTCCGGCTCGGCCTTCTTCAAGTTTCCGCCCTATGCCGAGCGGCTGAAGGCGTTCGAGGCGGCTGCGAACTCCGTCCTGTAGGGTATGCGCCGGAGATGGACCGGAGCTTCCGTGGCGGTAGCGCCATGGCGTATCCGCTCACTTCATTTTCCCGTTGCCAGATGGCGCGGAACGGACTAGTCGGGTGTGGGCGCCGCCGCAAGGCAGTGCCCACCTCTCGTGTGTGCGGCCTGGGCTGCCACGAGCATGATCGTTGCGGCAGGGCGCTCGCGTCCGCCATTCGTGTATTTCCCGGCGCACCGCGCCGTACCGCTGCATAGCCAACGGCGCAGGGCGCCCGCCCGCCGCCGCACAGAACCCCGCTGGAGGTTGCAATGCCGTCTCGCAAGGAACTCGCCAACGCCATCCGCGTGCTCAGCATGGACGCCGTGGAAAAGGCCAAGTCCGGGCACCCCGGTGCGCCCATGGGCATGGCGGACATCGCCGAAGTGCTCTGGAACGATTGCCTGAAGCACAACCCCGCCAATCCCAAATGGGCCGACCGCGACCGCTTCGTGCTGTCCAACGGGCACGGCTCCATGCTCATCTACTCGCTGCTGCATCTTTCCGGGTACGATGTGAGCATGGACGACATCCGCAACTTCCGTCAGCTGCATTCCAAGACCCCCGGCCACCCCGAATACGGCATTACCCCCGGCGTGGAAACCACCACCGGCCCGCTGGGGCAGGGCATCGCCACCGCCGTGGGCATGGCCATGGCAGAAAAGCTCATGGCCCAGCAGTTCAACCGCCCCGGCTACGATGTGGTGGATCATGCCACATACGTATTCCTGGGCGACGGCTGCATGATGGAAGGCATCTCGCACGAGGCGTGCTCGCTGGCGGGCACCCTGGGCCTCGGCAAGCTGACCGCTTTCTATGACGACAACGGCATCTCCATCGACGGTGACATTGCCGGGTGGTTCGCCGACGATACCCCGGCCCGCTTCGAAGCCTACGGCTGGCACGTGGTGCGCAACGTGGACGGCCACGACGGCGAAGCCATTGCCGCTGCGCTGAAAGCCGCCCGCGTGGTGTCCGGCAAGCCCAGCCTGATCTGCTGCAAGACTCGCATCGGTCAGGGCGCGCCCACCAAGGCGGGCAGCCACAACTGCCACGGTTCGCCCCTGGGTGCGACCGAAATCGCCGCCGCACGCGAAGGCATGAACTGGCCGTACCCGGCCTTCGAAATTCCGGCGGACATCTACGCCGGGTGGGACGCCCGCCCGCGCGGCGCCGCCGCCGAGGCCGCCTGGAACGACCTGTTCGCCCGCTACCGCGCCGCCCACCCCGAACTGGCCGCCGAATTCGTGCGTCGCATGTCGGGCGACCTGCCCGCCGACTGGCAGGCAGGCGTGGCCGCCGCGCTTGCCGCCACCGATGGGGCAAAGGAAACCCTGGCCACCCGCATCGCCTCGCGCAACGCGCTGAACGCGGTGGCCCCGCTGCTGCCCGAAATGATGGGCGGCTCGGCGGACCTTACCGGCTCCGTGGGCACCTGGCACAAGGATTCCAAGCTGGTCACCCCCGCCGACTGGTCCGGCAACTACATCTCCTACGGGGTGCGCGAATTCGCCATGGGCGCCATCATGAACGGCATGGCTCTGCATGGCGGGTTCCTGCCCTACGCGGGCACCTTCCTGATCTTTTCCGACTACGCCAAGAACGCCATCCGCCTGTCCGCCCTGATGGGTGCGCGGGTGGTCTGGGTGCTTACGCACGACTCCATCGGCGTGGGCGAAGACGGCCCCACCCACCAGCCGGTGGAACAACTGGCCGGTCTGCGCCTGACCCCCAACGTGCAGGTGTGGCGTCCCTGCGACACCGTGGAAACCCTGTCCGCGTGGAAGTTCGCCGCCGAGTGCGCCACCGGCCCCACCTGCATCTCGCTGACCCGGCAGGACGTGCCCTTCGTGGAACGCACCGCCGAGCAGCGCGCCAACATCATGCGCGGCGGCTATGTGCTGCGTGACTGCGCGGGCACGCCGGAAGCCATCGTCATGGCCACCGGCTCGGAAGTGCAGCTGGCCCTTGCCGCCGCCGATGCGCTGGCCGCCAAGGGTCGCAAGGTGCGCGTGGTGTCCATGCCGTCGTCCACCCAGTTCGACCGCCAGGACGCCGCGTACCGCGAATCGGTGCTGCCGTCCGCCGTGCGGGCGCGCGTGGCCGTGGAAGCCGCCACCGTGGACGGCTGGTGGAAGTACCTGGGCCTGGACGGCAAGGCCGTGGGCATGACCGGCTTTGGCGAATCGGCCCCCGGCAAGGTGCTGTTCGAGTACTTCGGCATCACCACCGGGAAGGTCATCGAAGCTGTGGAGTCTCTTATCTAAAGAGAGCCGCACTGCACGGGAGGCGACCCCAGCCCCCCAGTCTGGACACCGGGCGCGAACGTGGTAGGATGCGAAAACCACGTTCGCGCCTTTTCTTTTGCCAACCAAATCAAGCCAATCGAGCAGCAGAGGTATATCCATGGCCGTACTGAAGATGACCGACCTTGATCTGAAGGGGAAGCGCGTCCTTTTGCGCGAAGACCTCAACGTACCCCTGAAGGACGGCAAGATAACCAGCGACAAGCGCATCCGCGCCGCGCTGCCGTCCATCGAAATGGCCCTCAAGGCTGGCGCCCGCGTGCTGCTGGTGTCGCACCTGGGCCGCCCCACGGAAGGGGAATTCGACCCCGCCTTCTCGCTGGCCCCGGTGGCCGAGCACCTTTCCAACGCACTGGGATTTCAGGTGCCGCTGGTGCGTGACTACATCGACGGTATCGAGGTTGCGGAAGGCCAGTGCGTGCTGTGCGAGAACGTGCGCTTTCTGAAGGGCGAAAAGAAGGACGACGAAGCCCTGGGCCGCAAGTTGGCCGCCCTGTGCGACATCTTCGTCATGGACGCCTTCGGGGCGGCGCACCGCGCCCAAGCCTCCACCCATGCCGCCGTGCGCTTCGCCAAGGTGGCCTGCGCCGGTCCCCTGCTGGCGGCGGAGCTGGACGCCCTGTCTCGCGCGCTGGACGCACCTGCCAAGCCCATGGTGGGCATCATCGGTGGCTCCAAGGTATCCACCAAGCTGACCCTGCTGGATACCCTGTCCAAAAAGGTGGACCGGCTCATTGTGGGCGGCGGCATCGCCAACAACTTCATCAAGGCCGCCGGGCACGAGGTGGGCCGTTCGCTGTACGAGCCGGAACTGGTGGATGAAGCCGCCCGCCTGATGGCCGCAGCCAGAGCCGCTGGCGGTGAGATTCCCGTGCCGGTGGACGTGGTGGTGGGGCCGGAATTCGCGGATTCCGCCCCGGCCACGGTGCGCAAGGTGTCGGAAGTGAAGCCGGACGAGATGATCCTGGACATTGGCCCCGAAACGGCAAAGCTGTACCGCGACATCCTGATGCAGGCGGGCACCATCGTCTGGAACGGCCCGGTGGGGGCCTTCGAGGTGGAACAGTTCGGCCAGGGCACCAGGGCCCTGTGCATGGCCGTGGCCGACAGCCCGGCCTTTTCGCTGGCGGGCGGCGGCGACACCGTGGCCGCCATCGAAAAGTATGGCGTGGTGGACCGCATTTCGTACATGTCCACTGGTGGCGGGGCCTTCCTGGAGTTTCTGGAAGGCAAGACCCTGCCTGCCGTGGCGGTGCTGGAGGAACGTTCCGCCAAAGGGTAGCAACCGGTAGGGTACAGCGCTGGTGCATGCGGGCAACCCCGTGGGTGTACCGGCCTGGCCCCTGTGTTTCACGCGGCGCGTTTCCGTTACCATGGTGGCCAATGCCATCGGTAACGGGGCGCGCCGTTGATGTTTCACGCCGCGTCAATGCATGGGGATGCGGCATGGACGTTCAACCGACGCTCCGTATCCTTCGGATGCGGGCATGCACGGAGCGGGGACGGGCCGGTGGGGCGAGTGAAGGTGCTCCTGCCGTTGCATTGCATCGGCGTCGCGGGCATGTCCGATACGTTGTCGCAACGTGTTTCGCAACGTGCGTACCATGCGCGCGCCGCCGGGACCTGAACCGGGGGGAAGCGGCCACTGACGAAGGTTTTTCGAGCAGCGTGCAGCAGGGGTGCGTGGTGCTGCGTTCATTTTGCGTTCTTGTTTTCGGTTTTCCGCTACGCTGTTGTTGACTTGCTGTAGTTGCGGATGTAAGAGCGGCGAAGTGCCGTGACTGGCGTCGGTGTTTCGGCGTCGTTGTTTCGGCCCCGTCGTTCAATTCCCGCGGAGGTCCATATGGATGACTTTTTGAAGGAAGCCCTGGAAATCGTGAAGGCTCAGGCCAGTGTCCGGACCATGACGGAGGACGAGATCACCTCCATGGTGCAGAAGCTTGCCAATGGCATTCGTGCCATCAGCCTTGGCGAAGCAGAGCCTGAAGAAGCGTGCGAAGCCTGCGGCGACCCGCGCAAGGCCGTGAAGGAAAAGTCCATCACCTGCCTTGAGTGCGGCAAGTCGTTCAAGATTCTTACCCGCAAGCATCTTGCGTCGCACGGCCTTGACGCCGTCGCCTACCGCGAGAAGTGGGGCCTCAAGAAGAGCACCCCGCTGGTGTGCAAGGCGCTGCAGCGTGAACGGCGCAAGAAGATGAAGGACATGAAGCTTTGGGAGAAGCGGCGCAAGCACGCTTCCTAGGCGGGGGGCGCCGGCTGCATGCCGGAGAGCCTCGGGAGGGCCGCTTGTTGCGGCGGCACCGCCGAGAATTCGCGACGGAAAAAAGGCCGTCCTGCAAATGCAGGGCGGCCTTTGCCGTTGTTTGCATACACCGCAAGGCGGCACTGCATGCGCCACTGCATGGGGTAGACCAGGCGCGTGGCAGGTTCTGCCATGCCTTGTTCCTGTGCTGTGCGTATCGGGCCAGGAAACGACGAACCGCCCTTACGGGCGGTTCTGAGAATATGCAGGATGTGATGATGCGAGCGGCGGGTCAGTTGTCCAGCGCGCCTTCGCCTACGATGAGCGAACGGCCACCGTCGTCGGTGCCATCTGTGTTGGGTGCATGCTCCGTGGCCACCATGCGGTAGCCGAAACTGACGTACAACGGTCCCTGATCGTCGGGATCCAGATAGAAGCGCGTTTCGAAGGGAAGGGCGCCCTCGTCGCCCACGGCGCGGGGCAGGTAGTCGTATTCCTCCGCGTCGAGCACCCGGCCCGAGGCATCGCTGAGGTAGACCATCACCGTGAGCTGTTCGTACCACCTGGCCCAGGCGGGCAGGGCGCCTGGGACAAGGCTGGCCTGCCCGCGCACACCCACCGATTCGCGCAACGGCACCACGCGGTAGGTAAAGCGCAGGTACTGCATGGAAACGGTCTGCGGGGTATCGGGCTGCAACTGGGTGCGGGCAAGATGCCCCACGGTCTGTTTGCCGCAGCCCGCGAGCAGGCCCGCGCAGACCGTGAACACGGCCAGCGCGGCCAGTATCCGGAACCCGGCTGAACGGACGGAACGGGTGGTCTCGTTGCAAATGGGGGGAAGCAAGGGGGAAAGCACGGGCATGGCATCTCCGGCGGTTGGGAAACGTGCGGTTGCGCCGCAAGGGGAATGCGCTGCGGCAAGCAGGCTGGACCCCGCCGCGCGGAGGGCGTGGTCGACGCGATATGTCGCGTTCAACGGAGTTTATGACTTGGGCGGACCATAGACCAGCATTTCCGCCAGCGTCAAGGAAACCCGGGGAGCAACGCGGGGGGCGCCGCCCTTGCCCGCGCCCTTGGTACAGTGCTCCATTTCCAGTTCCGCCAGGCGTCGGTAGAAAGGGGTGCGGTCCAGCGTGGGCACCGCCTCGTCCGGCTGGCCGTCAGTCAGGCCGCAGAAGCGGTGGCAGCCGCGAAACAGCTGGCGCTGCCCGTCGGGGCGCAACAGCACGTTGCGGGTGCCGTGCATGCGGCAGATCATCAGCCGGTGGGCGTACAGGCCGCACAGTCCGTCGTCGTTGACGGGGCACATCACGCGCGGCACCACGCCTGCGGCCCGTGCGGCTTCGCACTGGGTCACCACGTCGCTGGCGCGGCGCAGGTAGTCGGCGCGGCGCGCCTCTGGCAGGGCCAGCATGCCCTTCCACAGATAGGCCCACTCCACGTGGGTGTGATGCTGAAAATGCGTGCGGCAGCAGTTGTCCTCGCAGCCCGCACAGGTCAGCCCGGCGGCATGGGCGGTTTCCGCGTAGGCCCGCTCCATGTCGGCGTACAGTTCCGCAAGACGGGCGAAGACGCCGGGGCCCTTGCGGCCCCCTTTGGGTGCCGGTTGGCCTGGCCGGGAGGGAGCAGCGGCGCCTTGCGCTGTTGCGTCGCGGCTTGCCGCATTCAGGGCGGCGGCGATTTTCGACGACACGAGGGGGGCAGGCTTGCGCCCGGACTGATGCGCGGACATCACGCCTCCCCGCCGGTCAGCCAGGCCACGATGTATGCGGCACACCCGCCTGGCGACAGCGCATCGGCGGCCACGGTGAAGCTGGCATAGCGGCGGTACAGCGCGATGCGCTCGTTGTACAGGTCCTCGATGGTCTGCCCCGGCGCGATGGCCAGCCCCCGTTCCGGGTTCATGGCGATGCGCTCCAGGATCAGCGGCAGGGAAACTTCCAGGTAGACCAGCGGCCCCAGCGCGGCCAGGTGGGCCATGGCTTCGTGGCGGTACACCACGCTGCCGCCGGTGGACAGCACGGTGCGCCGTGCGCCGATGCGGCGGATGACGCCCGCCTCCACGTCCAGGAAGCGTTCCTTGTCCATGGCATCGGCCACGTCCTGCAGCCGGGTGCCATAGGTTGCCTCGATGAGGTTGTCGGTGTCCACGTGGGCCCAGCCCAGCTGAAGGGCCAGTTCGCGGCCCACGGTGGTCTTGCCTGCACCGGCCATGCCGATGATGCTGACGCACCCGTCAGGGGCAATGCGGGCGGGGTCAAGGGAGAGGAGCGGATCGGGAGTGGTCATGTGAAGTCCTGTGGCGAATCCTGTGCGCGGTCCGGGCGAATGAGGGCGGGGCGCCATGGCCGGAAAATCCTTGCGGCGCAGGCCCGGCGCGACTGACTGTGTAGTCGGCGGCGGCGTGCGGTGTCAACTGGCGTCGTGCCCGTGCCGGTGGACGCCCCAACGCAAAAAGGGCAGGCCCGCCAAGGCGGACCTGCCCGAAAGGCAGCGTAGGAAGCGATTAACGCTTGGAGTACTGGTACCGGGCGCGGGCAGCGCGCTGGCCGTACTTCTTGCGTTCCTTCTTGCGGGCATCGCGGGTCAGGAAACCGGCGCGCTTCAGGGCGCCGCGCAGTTCCGGCTCGACTTCGAGCAGGGCGCGGGAAATGCCGTGGCGCACCGCTTCGGCCTGACCGGTCACACCACCGCCGCAGACGTTGACCTTGATGTCGAAGCGTTCGACGTTCTTGGTCAGCACCAGGGGCTGGCGGATGATCATCTGCAGCGACTTGCGCGGGAAGTAGTCTTCGAAGGGACGACCGTTCACCACGATCTGACCGGAACCGGCATACAGACGGGTACGGGCCGTGGCGGTCTTGCGGCGACCGGTACCGTAGTTGAATTCGTTGGCCATGATTCTCTCCGGCTCGATCTGGTTAGTACTTGATGGCGAGCGGCTGCGGGTTCTGGGCGGCATGCGGATGCTCGGGGCCAGCGTAGACCTTGAGCTTCTTCAGCATGGCGCGGCCAAGCCGGTTCTTGGGCAGCATGCCCCGCACGGCGTTCATCAGCACGCGTTCCGGATGGGAGGCGAGCAGCTTCTCGAGGGTGATCTCGTGAAGACCGCCGACATACCCGGAGTGACGGTAGTATTTCTTGTCGGCAAGCTTGTTGCCGGTGACCTTGATCTTTTCGCAGTTGACCACGACGATGAAGTCGCCGTTGTCCATGTGCGGGGCGAACTCGGGCTTGTGCTTGCCACGCAGGCGATGCGTGATCTGGGTGGCAAGGCGACCGAGAACCAGGTCGGAGGCATCGACCACGAACCATTCGCGGTTGATGTTCTCGGGCGTGGGGCTGAACGTTTTCATCAGAGCGTACTCCTGTGCGAGCTCGAAAGAACGGTCTATGTATTGGGTTCCCCGCCCCTTGTCAACAGAAAAAGGGCGTAGAAACGCGCGACGGACGACGCCGCCCCGCAGGGGGGCATCATGCGTGCGATGCTTGCCGTACCGGTTTGAACCGGGCTGGCCGGGGCGCCACCTGGCCTGCGGTCAGGCTTGATGCTGGCAATCCCGGTGCATGTCGCGGAAACGCGGGGTTCGCCTGGCGGTCGTCCACACTTCGGTTCCCACTGGCGCGCCTAACGGGGCGGCTGGCCTGGGGAGCGGGCGACTGGCCCCGCGCTGTGCGCCGAAAGCGGCGGACGGGGCGGCACCGGGCAGGCGCTGCAAGGATTCTGCCGGAAGGTTGGCTTGGACCGTCCGGAGGGCTTGGATGGCGTGAACCCGAAGCGTATCGCTTCAAACTCTTGAGCTTTACACCATGACCGCATACATTGCCAAGAGATTTTCTTGAACCCCCTCGGGAGGACCCATGCCCAGCATTCGCAAGAGCCTGCTCCAGTTCGTCTTTTCCGGTGCGTACATGAAGCGGTGGAACGACAAGCTGCGGCCCGTGGAACTGATGGAGGTGGACAAGCAGGCCCACAAGATGATCGTGGCCTGGCTGCTGCTGCAACTGAACACCCGCGGCCTGCCCGCCGAAGAACGGCTGCGCCTTGGGGCAGAAGTGGTGGAAGGCTGCCTGTTCGACTATTTCTACCGGCTGGTCATCACCGACATCAAGCCGCCGGTGTTCTACCGTATAAAAGAGAACGAGGCGCACTACAGCGAGCTTACAGAGTGGGTGGCGGAAGAACTGGAACACATCGTGCGCCCGCTGGACGAGGATTTCTGGCAGCGGCTGCTGACCTACATCCGCCGCCGCGAAAAGAATACCCTGCCTGACCGCATCCTGACCGCCGCGCACCTTTACGCCAGCGGCTGGGAATTCAACCTCATCAAGCCGCTGAACGGGTTCGACGACGAAATGCCGGACATCGACGGATCGTTCCAGACCCGCCTGACCGCCATGGCCGACCTGGCCGGGGTGCCCGAACTCATCGGCGGTTCCAGCAACGCGCTGGGGCGCTTCGCCAACCTGTGCGGGCAACTGCGCTTTCAGAAGCGTTGGTCGCAGACCCCGCGCATTCCCGAAACCTCGGTCATCGGGCATATGTTCATCGTGGCCTGCTACGCCTATTTCTTCAGCATCGCCGTGGGCGCCTGCCCCGCCCGAAGGCTGAACAACTTTTTCTGCGGCCTGTTCCACGACCTGCCGGAAGTGTTGACCCGCGACATCATCTCGCCGGTGAAGCGTTCCGTGAAGCAGTTGCCGGAACTCATCCGTCAATATGAAGAGCAGGAAATGCAGGAGCGGGTGTTCTCGCTGCTGGACAAGGCGGGCTACGGCGACGTGGCCCGCCGGTTGGGCTACTTCCTGGGGCTGGAAACCGGCTCGGAATTCGATGAGACCGTGCGCGAACCCGGCCCCGATGGCACTTCGAAAGTGGTCCGCAAGGTTACCTTCGAGGAATTGCAGAACGCCTGCAACATGGATGCGCTGGATCCCAAGGACGGCCGCCTGGTCAAGGCCTGCGACACCCTGGCCGCGTTCATCGAGGCGCATACCTCGGTGCGCAACGGCGTGACGTCAAGCCACCTGCAAGAGGCCATCGCCCGGTTGCGCGCCGAGTACCGGCGGGTGACGCTGGGGCCGCTGCATGTTGGGGCGCTTTTCGCCGACTTCGACTAGGCGAGGCCCGTGCATGGGGGCTTTTGCCCTCTGCCTCCGACCCGAAGGGCGCGAAGCGTGCCCGTTAGGCGAGCGTGCGAGCCTTACGGGCATCGTGCGCAGAGCGGTCAGAGCGCCTTTTCATTCCGGTCGAGCACGCAAGAGTGCGCGTTGCGGTCCTCATCCGTAAGGTTCGCTCCGCTTACCCAACGGCTGAGGCACTCCCTTCATGAAAAGGACGCTCTTCCTTGGCAGAGTCCAAAATTCCCTCTTGTGCCGCAACCGTCCGGCGCGTGCCGGGGTAAAATATCCCCACCTGCACAGGCCTCGCCTGTGGCGCGGGCTTGGCCGGTGCGTCCTTTCATGGTGTATCAAGTCGTGTTTTTCCTCGGCAGAAGCCAAAATGTGTTCCTGCGCCGACACTCCTTGGTCGCCCGTACCGTAACGGCTTCCTTCAGGCATGCGGCATGAAGCCGCGCCGGATGTGCGGAGTGTGGTGACGATCCCGCCCCACATCCGCCCGCAGGGCTTGTGAAAGAGAAGACAAGCGGGGCGAGTTTTGATAACGATGACGCCATGCCCTATCCCGGCCTGATTCCGTCGAGAGGCCGGGGCGGCCCCGGAAACTTCGCGAATGCTCCGCTGGTGCTCCGGTCGGCCTGATGTCCATGAACACACTGCGAGGAGAGTGCCGATGCTGTTGCGAAAGCGTGCCTGGGACATCGTGCGGGAAGAATTCCCCAAGCTGCGCGAGGACGATTCGCTGGCCGAGGCCATGCGCAAGCTCAGTTCCTGCGTGGGGCCCGACAGCGGGGGCGGGGCCGGATGCCTGTGCGCCCTGGTGTATGACGAGCGCGACATGCTGCGCGGTGCGCTTTCGGTGTGGGACACCGTGCGCTTCATGGAAGATTCGCTGCTGCGCAGCGGTTCGTTGCGCGGCATAGAGGAAGACGGCTTCGACCGCATCTATCGCAATGCCTGCAAGGTGGCCGGTTCCACCAAGGTGCGCGACGTCATGGACCGCGACATGACCCAGGTGGCCCCCGACGATCCGCTGCTGGTGGTGCTGGAAAGCTTCGTGAAGAAGGGCCGCAGCTACGCCGTGGTCACCGAGGCGGGCAAGGTGCTGGGCGTCATCATGATCAACGACGTGTTCCGCGAGATCAGTGGCGAGATCATCAGCCGCGCCTGACCAGTACGGCCTGTGCCGTGCCGGGGTGGGCTTCGCGCCGCGCCCGGTTCGTACGTCTTCCGCTGCCATCCATGGCATTCCGACGAAGAAAAGGGCCGCTCCCGAAAGGGGCGGCCCGTTTTGCTTGTATGGCGGAGCAGGCGTGCGCCCGGCGGCGGGCGATCAGGAGGCCCCTTCGGGCTTCGGTTCGCCCTTGGGCTTTCCGGTGGTGCCGAAGGCGTTGGTGACCAGCGCATTGAGCAGCAGCGAGGTATAGCGGGCGTCGTAGCGCGCCTTGTCCGCCGCCAGTTCCTGAACGGCGGGCACCAGTTCCTTGGCCGGGGCGTGGGGGCGCGCGCTGATCATGGCCGAGAACGAATCGGCCACGGCGCAGATGCGCCCCAACCGGCTGATCTGTTCACCCTTGAGTTTCTGCGGATAGCCGGAACCGTCCAACCGCTCGTGGTGTTCCAGGGTGCACTGGCGCAACTCGTCGAAGGCCAGCCCCATCTTGTGCATGATCTTGGCCCCCACCAGCGGGTGCAGGGGAATCTTGTCCTTTTCGTCGGGCTTCAGCGGGGTGGCCTTGGACAGGATGAACGCGGGCACCTTGGCCATGCCCAGGTCGTGCAGCAGAAGGGCCAGCGCGGCCCGGTCCAGGTCGCGGCGCTTCAGGTTGTCGCCCATGGCGGCGACCAGCAGCCACAGCCCCACCGACAGGGTGTTCAGCGAGTGCTTGGCCAGCGAATGTTCCCGGTGCAGGCGGCGCATGAACTGTTTCACCCGGTGCTTGTCCTGCCACAGGTATTCGGTCAGCACCATCACGTCGCGGTACAGCACCTCGAACACCGGCTTCACCGGCTGGTCGATGAACTCGTTCACCCGCAGGGCCAGGGCCTGCTGGAAGATGTCGGCGACCTCGCCTTCCTTCAGGTTCTTGTCCACCAGCACCAGGTCAAGCTGGTGCACGATGTGCTGCGAATAGATGGGGTGGTCGGAGCGCGAGACGAACAGGTCGCCCGCCTCGCACATGCGCTGCACTTCTTCCACCTGCTCGTTGGTGAGCCGCGCCCCCTTGCGGGTGTACGGCTGCAACTGCGCGATGTCCTCGCGGAAGCGGAACAGGTCCACCGGGGGACGGTATTTGGGAAAGCTCGACAGGATCTCCGTGCTGATCTGGTAGTATTCCTCGGAGATGTTGTCGGGGATGGTTGCCTTCACCGTGGGTAGCTCCCTTGTGGTGCTCGCGTGGTCCGCATGGTCCGCATAGTCTGCATGATCCGCATGGTCCGCATGGTCCGCGTGGCATGCGCGGCTGGTGCCGTGGCGTCCGGTCCGCTCGCGTGGCTCCGTGGCGGGGCCGGACGCCGCCTGCCGTTACTTCCTGTATATTTTCACCATGTTGGTGCCGCGCGGCTTGCGGCCCGTCTTGGGCTGCCCGGCGGTGATGACCACGTTGTCGCCCTTTTCGAAGTCGGGCGCGGTATCCACGAAGCGTTCCGCCCGTGTCAGGTGGCCGGGGATGTCCAGCGTGATGCCCTGCGGCACGATGCCCCACGAGAAGTTCAGGGCGCGCAGGGCGGCCTGGTCGGGCGTCAGCGCCCAGACCATCTGGCGCGGGCGGCGCGACGAAATGAGCCGGGCCGAGGCGCCGGTCATGCTGTGCGAGACGATGCCCCTGGCCCCGGTCTTTTCCGCCAGCAGGCAGGCCGCGTAGGCCAGGAAGTCCGCCGTGCCCTTTTCGTCCGCCGGTTCGGCAAGGCGCTGCGTCTCGAAGTGCAGTTCTTCCGCCTTGGCGGCGATTTCCTTCATGAATTCCACGGTCTCCACGGGAAAGTTGCCCATGGCCGTTTCTTCGGAAAGCATCACGCAGTCGGCCCCGTCCAGCACGGCGTTGGCCACGTCGGTGGTTTCCGCGCGGGTGGGCGAGGGACTGTTGACCATGGACAGCAGCATCTGGGTGGCCACGATGACCGGCTTTGCCGCGCGGTTGCAGGCGCGGATGATGCGCTTCTGCATGGCGGGCAGGGCGGGCAGGGGGCATTCCACGCCCAGGTCGCCTCGGGCCACCATGATCACGTCGGCCTCGGCCAGGATGTCGTCAAGCCGGTCCACGGCGTTCTGGCGTTCCAGCTTGGCGATGACGGGGATGTGCTTGCGGCCGCTGGCCGCGATGATTTCCTTGGCGTCGCGGATGTCTTCCGGCGTCTGCACGAAGGACAGGGCCACGGCGTCCACGCCCAGTTCCAGGCCGTCGGCTAGGTCCTTGCGGTCCTTTTCGGTCAGGGCGGGCAGCCGCACCGACTTGCCGGGCAGGGCCAGGCCCTTGCGCGAGGTGATGATGCCGCTGTTGTCGGCCTCCAGTTCAAAGCACCCCTCGGGCGCGGTGCCCAGCACGCGGAACTGCAACCCGCCGTCGGACAGCACCATCCGGTCACCGGCTTCCAGTCCGTTCAGCACGGCCTGATTGGTGAAGGGGAGGAACGGCAGCACGGCGTCGGCAGGGGCCTTGGGGCCCAGCAGCACACGGTCGCCCTTGCCCACGGAGATGGCGCCGTCCGGAATTTCACCGATGCGGATCTTGGGGCCGGACAGGTCCTGCAGGATGGTCACCGGGCTGCCGCATTCGGCTTCCAGTTCGCGCAGCAGGCGCACCAGATCCACGAACATGGGTGCGCTGCCGTGGGAAAAGTTGAGGCGAAAGATGCGCACTCCCGCGGCGATGAGGCGCGAAAGCACCTCGCGCGAGCGCGATGCCGGACCTATGGTGGCGATTATCTTCGTTCTCATGATCCACCCCTGTGCAATAAGTTGTATCTTGTCAAGCCGTTTGTGCGTCGCGAGAGGTTGCGTCGGCCATGCGGCGGCGCGTGGCGAATACCCTCGTATATCGTGCCGACACCCTTTGTGTCCCCATGTGTTCCG
The DNA here is from genome assembly GCF_000504305.1 of Nitratidesulfovibrio termitidis HI1. Taxonomy (NCBI): domain Bacteria; kingdom Pseudomonadati; phylum Thermodesulfobacteriota; class Desulfovibrionia; order Desulfovibrionales; family Desulfovibrionaceae; genus Nitratidesulfovibrio; species Nitratidesulfovibrio termitidis. The sequence continues at coordinate 1,250,429 of NZ_KI632512.1, read as the reverse complement.
CAAAAATATCAGCGCAGGCCGGTGGTTCGCATCGCAAGGGGCAGGTCGCGGGCCATCGGGCGCGTCGAAATGCCGTGCGCCAGCGCACGGACAGGTTCCGTGCGGGTGGCCCGATGTGGTTTTTCGTCTTTCGTGCCACCAAGTCTAATACAGTATAATAATGTACTATTTGTCATGCGTCTCGCGCGGGGGAACCACCGTTAGAAATTTTCTAGACTCTGCCGGAGTCCACGGCTTGACAGTGCCAAACATATCATAGAGAAAGTGGGAAATTGTGGTAAAAGGTGGTAGAGTCTCCCAGAAAAGGCCCCTTCCTTCCGATCAGAAAGCCTTCGTGCGGCACGCGGGGGAAACGGTGGAAGCAGGGTTTGCAGTTTCGACGCCTTGCGCAACAGCGCAAGATGACAGGCAAGTGGTGTTCCCATGTTGTTCAGAGGCCGTTCCCACCGCAGTCTCGACCCCAAGGGCCGACTGATGCTGCCGCCGGATTTCCGCGACATCCTCGTGTCGCGTGCCGACGGCGGCAAGCTGGTGCTGACCAGCTTCGACGACTGCGTCATGGGCTACCCCCTGCCCGACTGGGAAGACTTCGAGCGCAAGTTCTCCACCCTCAAGAATCCTTCGCGCAAGATGCGCGACTTCCGCCGCCTGGTCATCGGCAGCGCCGAACTCATGGAACTGGACGGCCAGGGGCGGGTGCGCATTTCGCGTTCGCACATGGACTACGCGGGCATCACCAAGGACGTGGTGCTGCTGGGCCAGGGCAGCCGCTTCGAAATCTGGGATCAGTCGCGCTTTGACGGCATCGTGGCGCAGGACTTCGACGACGTGGCAGCAGAGCTGGCTGACAGCGGCATAGAGCTTTCCCTTTAGGCCCGGCAGGGCACAGTCCCTTAAGAGCAACAGGACAACGCAATGACCGGCGCACCCGACTCCACCACACCGCAGGCCGCCTCCGCTTCCACGGAAGGGGCTCGCGCCGCCACGCTGCACGTGCCCGTGTTGCTGGACGAGGTGCTGGAGGCGCTGGCCCCCCACCCCGGCGGCAGGTACCTGGACGGCACCGTGGGCCTTGGCGGCCATTCCGCCGCCATCATGGAACGCATCGGCCCGGACGGCGAACTGTGCTGCCTCGACCGTGACACCACGGCACTGGAACTGGCCCGCCAGCGTCTGGCCCCGTGGGCAGGGCGCGTGCATTTCTTCCATACCCGCTACGCGGACTTCGAGGCAGCGCTGGACCAACTGGGCTGGGACAAGGTGGATGGCGCGCTCATCGACATCGGCGTGTCGTCCATGCAGATCGACATGGCCGACCGGGGTTTCAGCTTTCATGCCGACGGCCCGCTGGACATGCGCATGGACCGGGACGGCGACGAGGACCCGGCTTCGAAGCTGGTGAACCGGGCCACCGCGGACGTGCTCAAGGACATCATCCTGCGCTACGGCGAAGACCCCATGGCCGGGCGCATCGCCCGCGCCATCGTGGATGCCCGCGCGACTGGCCCCATCGAGACCACGGCCCAGCTCGTGGCCATCGTGGACCGGGCCTACCCGGCCAAGTGGCGCGCCACCTCGCGCAACCATCCGGCCACCCGGACCTTCCAGGCCCTGCGCATGGCCGTCAACGACGAACTGGGCCAGCTGGAACGCTTTCTCGACCGCATCCTGGACCGGCTGAACCCCGGCGGACGGCTGGCGGTGATCACCTTCCATTCGCTGGAAGACCGCATCGTCAAGCACCGCCTGCGGGACGAATCGCAGGGCTGTGTGTGCCCGCGCAGCGTGTCCCGCTGCGAATGCGGCCACAAGGCCCGCGTGGACGTGCTGACCAGAAAGCCGGTCACCGCAAGCGAGGCGGAACTGGCCCGCAATTCCCGCGCCTCCAGCGCCAAGCTGCGCGCGGCCCAGCGGCTGGCGGAAGGGCAGGCCCCGCGCCCCCGGCGGCGCAACAAGTACGCCCCGGAAGGCCGCGATACGGCGGAAGGGAGCGCATCATGAGCCACGGCGTGGGAAGCTGGGTGCTGGCCATGATCCTGTCGGTGCTGACCAGCCTGGTGCTGGGATTGTCGCTGGTGTGGCTGAACATCGAACGCATGGACATGGCCTACAACCTGCGCAAGCTGCAGGGCGAACTGGACGGAAGGGCGGCCCTGACCGCCAAGCTGGAAGTGGAGCGGGACCGGCTGATGTCGCCGTATGAACTGGGAAGGAAGGCGGAGGCCATGGGCATGCGGGGGGCACGCCCGGGGCAGATCCGCCGCATCGAGGAGGCGGGGCGCTAGCGCCCCGGAACATCATGCTGCGAGCAGACAGGAAGTCACGCATACTCGGCAGGCCCGCGCCGCGCACCGCGCGCGACGCGCGTCCCTCTTTCGAAGCGCGCGCCCCCCGTGCCGCGCGTGCCCTGCGCAACAAGAAGGCCCCCGGCACATCGTTCGGGGGCGGCATGCGCTTCAATCCCTTTGCCCGCTTTGGCGAGACGGACTGGAGCAAGGTGCGCCTGTACAGCGTGGGCTGCGTGTTCGCGCTGCTGTGGCTGCTGTTGTGGTCGCGCGCCTGGTACGTGCAGGTCTACGACGGCGACCGGCTGGCCGGTCTTGCCCGCCGCCAGCACATGGCTGCGGAGACCGTGTCCGGCAGGCGCGGCGCTATCCTGGACCGCAACGGGCAGATACTGGCCCGCAGCGTGGAAGTGCGCTCCGTCTACGTCCGCCCCGGCGGGGTGCGCGACGTTGACGCCACCGTCAACGCCCTTGCCACGGCGCTGGAAGCCCCTGCCAAGCAGGTGCGAGAGGCCGTCACCTCCAAGCGCGGCTTTGCATGGGTGGCCCGCAAGGTGGATGATCTGGCCGCCGAAAACGTGCGCAAGGCCGGGCTGTCCGGCGTGTACCTGAGCAGCGAGTACGAGCGCATCTATCCCTTCAAGCAGATGGCCGGGCAACTGCTCGGCTTCGTGGGCATGGAGAACAAGGGCCTTGAAGGGCTTGAACTGACCTTCGAGGATGTGCTGAGCGGCGATTCCGCCCGCAACGTGGTGCAGCGCGACGCTGCCGGACGCCGTCTGGACATGGACGGCGGCGGAGGGCGCGCGTCCCTGCGCGGTCACGACGTGCGCCTGACCATCGACACCCAGGTGCAGTTCTTCGCCGAAGAAGCCCTGGCCCGCTCGGTGGACCAGTTCGACGCCACCTGGGGCGGCTGCCTTGTGGTGGACGTGGATTCGGGCGACATCCTGGCCTGGGCGCAGTACCCGTTCTTCAACCCCAACGCCTACCGCGACTACAAGCCCGAACGCTGGCGCAACCGCCTGGCCGCCGACGCGCTGGAGCCCGGCTCCACGCTGAAGCCCTTCCTGGTGGCTGCCGCCCTGCAGGAAGGGGCGGTCAAGGGCGACACCACCTTCAATTGCGAAAAGGGCCGCTGGAAGACCCGCTACATCACCATTCGCGATACGCACAGCTACGACGTGCTGCCGGTGAACAAGGTGCTGCGCTATTCCAGCAACATCGGCATGGCCAAGATAGGCCTGGAACTGGGAGCCAAGCGGTATTGGGAATACCTGAACCAGCTGGGCTTCGGCGAACGCACCGGCCTGCCCATCACCGAGAGCAAGGGCATTCTGCGTGACCCGCGCCACTGGTCCGAGCCGGACCTGATCACCACCTCGTTCGGCCAGTCCATAGCCGCCACCGGCGTGCAGATGGCCCAGGCCTACCTGACCCTGGCCAACGGCGGCGAACGCAAGCCGCTGCGGCTGATCGTGGATTCCGGCGACGACACCCCGGCCAATTCGGCCAGCCAGAAGGTGTACAACGACACGACGGTGAAGCAGGTCATCTCCATGCTGCGCGAAGTGGTGGAGGAAGATGGCACCGGCACGCGCGCGCGCATCCCCGGCATCATGGTGGGCGGCAAGACCGGCACTGCGCAAAAGGCTGACGAAACGGGCCGTTACGGGCACGAACGACTGGCTTCCTTCGTGGGTTTTGCGCCCATCGACAGACCCAAGTACCTGATTTTGGTCATGGTGGACGAACCCCAGAAAAATTCGTACGGCGGCGTGGTCGCGGCGCCCGTGTTCAAGCACGTGGCCATGCGCACCATGGCCTACCATGGCCTGCTGCCCGATGCGCCCGACCCCGAGGCCCCCACCTACGCCACGCCCATGGGCAAGACCGGCCCGGTGGAAGTGCGTCGCGAGGTGGCCGAGGCCGTGCGCGAGGCCCCCGACGGGGTGCCCAACGTGGTGGGCAAGTCGGTGCGCCGGGCCGTGGAGGTGTTTGCCCGGCAAGGCATGGTGCCCGTGCTCAAGGGCGCGGGGCAGACCGTGGTCCGTCAGACGCCGGAACCGGGTACCGAATGGCCCAAGGGCCAGCCCACGGGGCAGTGCGTCCTGTGGCTTTCCGAGAATTCCTAGGAGCATCGGCAGATGACCCGTATATCTTTTGATGAACTTCTGGTCCGTGTTCGTGCCAACACGCCGGAAATCCGTACCGACTCGCGCAAGGTGGGCCGGGGCGACGTGTTCGTGGCCGTGCCCGGTGTTGCCGCCAACGGTGGCGCGGGCGTGGACGGCGCGGACTTCGTCCCCAAGGCGTGGGCAGCCGGAGCCGGTGCGGTGGTCTGCCTGCCCGACCGGGTGGAAGCGGCTCTTGCCGACGCCCCCGCAGGCGCGGTGGTGGCCGCCCACGACGATCCGCGCGCGGCCATCGGCCTGCTGGGTCAGGCCCGCCACGGCACCGATGCGTTGCCTTTTCCGGTGGTGGCCGTTACCGGCACCAACGGCAAGACCACCATCACCTATCTGCTGGAGCACGTGTTTTCCGCCCTTGGCCGCCGGGCCGGGGTGCTGGGCACCGTCAGCTACCGCTGGCCGGGCTTTGCCATGGACGCGCCCCTGACCACCCCCGATTGCATCGAAACCCACGCCATGCTGGCCCGCATGCGCGACGCCGGGGTGGACGTGGCGCTGATGGAAGTCTCGTCCCACGCGCTGGATCAGCGCCGGGTGGCGGGCATCCGCTTTGCCGGGGCCATCCTGACCAACCTGACGCAGGATCATCTGGATTACCACGGCGACATGGAACACTACTATGCCGCCAAGGCCCGCCTGTTCACCGAACTGCCCGACGCGGACAAGGCCTGCGCCGTCAATGCCGACGACGCCTGGGGCCGCCGCCTGCTGGGCGAGGTTCCGCACGCCATCGGTTTCGGGCTGGATGCGGCAAACGCCGTTCAGGGCCGTCGGTACCTGCACGGCGAGATGGTGCGCAACGCCACCTCGGGCCTCACGCTGCGCATGACCTTCGAGGGGCGGCAGTGGGAGCTTTCCTCGCATCTCGTCGGCGTGCACAACGCCTCCAACCTGCTGGCCGTGCAGGCGGTATGCCTGGGCATGGGCCTTGCGCCGCAGGATTTCGCCAGCCTGGCCGACTTCACCGGCGTGCCGGGGCGGCTGGAGCGCATCGTGAATCCGCGGGGGCTGGACATTTTCGTCGATTACGCCCATACCCCCGACGCGCTCGAAAACGTGCTGCGCGCGCTGCGTGCGGTGGGCTTTTCGCGCATCGTCACCGTGTTCGGCTGCGGCGGCAACCGCGACCGCACCAAGCGCCCGCTGATGGGGCAGGCGGTGGCACGGCATGCCGACGTGGCCGTGCTCACGTCCGACAACCCCCGCCACGAGGACCCGGAGGCCATCATGGCCGACGTGCTGCCCGGCCTTGCCGGGGCGCGCGAAGTGGTCAGCGACCCCGACCGGGCCAGGGCCATCGGCAAGGCCCTGGCGTTGCTGCAGCCGGGCGACGTGTTGCTGGTGGCGGGCAAGGGGCACGAAAGTTACCAGCAGATCGGCGACCGCAAGGTGCCGTACAGCGACCAGCAGGTCATTCGGGAGATACTGGGGTGCAATTGATGTTCACCGCCATGCGCCACGCCGCGCGGGGCCGCGCCGCATCCTTCACGACCGGCGGCATTGCCGGGATATCCGTGTTCCGCCGTGCCGTTCCTGGCGCGCGCATGACGGGGCACGACACCGGGGCGCGCCATGCTGTATAACCTGCTGTATCCCCTCAGTGCCGAATTCACGGTCCTCAACGTCTTTCGTTACATCACCTTCCGGTCAGTGTGGGCGCTGCTGACGGCGCTGCTGCTGTCCATCCTCATGGGGCCCCGGTTCATTGAATGGCTGCAACGCATCAAGTGCGGCCAGCAGATTCACGAGGACGTCACCTGCCACATGCAGAAGGCGGGCACACCCACCATGGGCGGCCTGCTCATCGCCTTTTCGCTGTCCATCAGCGTGCTGCTGTGGGCCGACCTGACCAACAAGTACGTCTGGCTGACCATGCTCATCTTTCTCGGCTTCGGCCTGGTGGGCTTTCTGGACGACTACATCAAGGTACGGCGCCGCAACAACAAGGGGCTGTCCGCACGCGCCAAGTTTCTGGGGCAGGTGATTGTGGCCGCCGTGGCCATGTACATGGTGGTCAGCGAACCGGTGTATTCCACGCGCCTCGCGTTTCCGTTCTTCAAGGGCCTCGCGCCCGACCTCGGCTGGCTGTACATCCCCTTCGCCGTGACGGTGATGGTGGGTTCGTCCAACGGGGTGAACCTTACGGACGGGCTGGACGGCCTGGCCATCGGCCCCACCATCATCGCGGGCATGGTCTTTGCCGTGTTCATCTACGTGGCGGGCAACGTGCAGATGTCCAATTACCTGCAAGTGCCCTACGTGCCCGGCGTGGGCGAGGTCACCGTGTTCTGCGGGGCGCTGGTGGGCGCGAGCCTGGGCTTTCTGTGGTTCAACGCCTACCCGGCCCAGGTGTTCATGGGCGACGTGGGCTCGCTGGCCCTTGGCGGCGCGCTGGGCTTTCTGGCCGTGCTGTGCAAGCAGGAACTGCTGCTGCTCGTCGTGGGCGGGCTGTTCGTGGTGGAAACCCTGTCGGTGATCCTGCAGGTGGGCTACTTCAAGTTCACGGGGGGCAAGCGCATCTTCCGCATGGCCCCGCTGCACCATCACTTCGAATTGCAGGGCATTCCCGAGTCGAAGATCATCATCAGGTTCTGGATCATGTCGGCGCTGCTGGGGTTGATGGCGCTGTCTGTCCTCAAGCTCCGCTAGGACGCTGGCTCCGAATTGTCTTTTCGTCCGCTGGCGGCGTCAAACTGCGCCAGCCATTACGGTCGAATACCATAAGAGTATACTCCCTCATGGCGGGCTTGTTTTCCTTGCCAGCGAACGAAAATCCTGCTTCGGAAGCAGCGCCCTGAGGACGGAAGGATACGGCAATGACCTGCGACAAGCACACGGCGCAAACCATCGGCAAGGGCGACCTTGTGGTGGTTGTGGGCGCGGGCCGCTCCGGCATGGCTGCCGCGCGGCTGCTGCACCGCATGGGCGCGCGCGTGCGCCTGCTGGAACGCAACGCCGATGGGGTGCCCGCCGACTTTGTGCGCTGGGCCGCCGATGCCGGTGTGGAAATCGCCACTGGCGACCATGCGCCGGCGCAGTTCGAGGGTGCGCGGGCCGTGGTGCCCAGCCCCGGCATGGCCGTGGCCACGCTGCGCCCGCTGTTGCCGCAGGGGCCGGACGCCCCCGAGATACTGGCCGAAATGGAGCTTGCCTGGCGACAGCTGGACGGCGAGCCGGTACTGGCCGTCACCGGCACCAGCGGCAAGACCACCACGGTTTCGCTGTGCGCGGCCATGCTGCGCGCGCAGGGGCTTTCCGTGTTTCTGGGCGGCAACATCGGCACCCCCCTCAGCGAGTACGTGCTGTCCGTAGCGCATGGTGGGGCGAATGGCAGCCCCAGGGCCGATGTGCTGGTCATCGAAATTTCCAGCTTCCAGTTGCAAGCCTGCACCACCTTTCGCCCGCGCGTGGCCATGCTGCTGAACATCAGCGAGAACCATCTCGACTACCACGCCGACATGGCGGAATACATCGACGCCAAGTTCCGGCTGTTCCGCTGCATGGACGAAGGCGATCTGGCCATCTTCGGCCAGGGCGTGCGCGACCTGGTGGCCGCGCGCGAGCTGAAGCCCCGCACGCTGTTCTTCGACGCGGCGGCGCGGCGCTTTCCGCATACCCGCCTGCTGGGCGGGCACAATCAGGCCAACATCGAGGCCGCATGGCAGGCCTGCCGCGAGTTCGGCGTGACGCCGGAGGCGGCGGAAAGGGCCGTGGCGGACTTCGCCCCGCTGGAACACCGGCTGGAGGCCGTGGCAGAGCGCAACGGCGTGCTGTGGGTGAACGATTCCAAGTGCACCACGGTGGAAGCCCTGCGCGTGGCCCTGCAAGCCTTCGACCGTCCCGTGGTGCTGATGGTGGGCGGTAAGTTCAAGGGAGGCGACCTTGCGTCGCTGCTGCCCCTGATGCACGGGCGTGTGAGGGCCGTGGTGGGCTTTGGCAAAAGCCGTGAATATTTCGAGGCCGCATGGCAATGCCACGCCGGTTGCCCTGCGAACGCCAGGGACACCGAGGCGGGGCTGCCCCTGCCGGGCCACCGCTTCAGCCTGTCCTGGCATGACACGCTGGACCCCGCCGTGGCCCAGGCCGCCGCGCTGGCCCAGCCGGGCGACGCGGTGGTGATGGCCCCGGCCACTTCCAGCTTCGACCTCTTCGCCAACTACAAGGAGCGCGGCCACGCCTTCCGCCGCGCGGTGGAGGCCCTGCCATGAGGTTCGGCGCGCACGCGGACGCCCATCCTTCCGCCGCACTGGCGGACCTGCGCCACGGCGGCAGCTTCGGCGGCATCGCCCATGGCGACCACGGCCAGCAGGGCGGCGTGGACTGGTGGCTGTTCGCCATCGCCCTGACCCTGCTGGGCATCGGCCTGCTGATGGTGCTGTCCGCCAGCGGCATCGTGGCCGAGCGCTTCAACGGCGACAAGTACTACTTCTTCAAGCGCCAGCTGATCTTTGCCTGCGTGGGCGGGGTGGCCATGTTCACCGCCGCCGTGGTGCCGCGCAACCTGCTGTACAAGCTGCAGTACCCCATCCTGTTCGGGGTGCTGGCCATGCTCGTCCTGGTGCTGACTCCGCTGGGCAACAAGGTCAACGGCGCGCGCCGGTGGATCCAGGTGGGGCCGGTGGCCCTGCAGCCCATGGAGTTCACCAAGATCGCCCTGGCCCTGTACCTGGCCTACTTCATGAGCACCAAGCAGGACATCATCAAGACCTTCAGCCGGGGGGTCATTCCGCCCTTTGCCGTGACCGGGGTGTTCTGCCTGCTGCTGCTGCGCCAGCCCGACTTCGGCGGGGCGGCGGTGCTGGCCATGATCCTGTTCTTCATGTGTCTGGTGGGCGGCACACGGTTCTTCTATCTGGCCGTGTCCGGCGCTGCGGCAGTGGCCGGGGCCATCATGCTGGTGGTGCATTCGCCGTATCGCTTCCGCCGGTTCACCGCCTTTCTCGACCCCTTCGCCGATGCGCAGGATTCCGGCTATCAGCTGGTGCAGTCGCTGTTCGCGCTGGGCTCCGGGGGCATCACCGGCGTGGGCATCGGCGCCAGCCGCCAGAAGCTGTTCTATCTGCCGGAAGCGCACAACGACTTCATCATCGCCGTGCTGGGCGAGGAACTGGGCTTCATCGGCATGTCGCTGGTCTTCGTGCTGATGGGCATGCTGTTCTGGCGGAGCTTTCGTATCGCCGCCCGGCAGGAGGACCTGCGCGACCGGTTCACCGCCTTCGGGGTGACCCTGGTGCTGCTGCTGGGCGCCGTGCTGAACATGGCCGTGGTCATGGGCGTGGCGCCCCCCAAGGGCGTGCCCATGCCCTTCCTGAGTTACGGGGGCAGCAGCCTGCTGACCACCCTGACCTGCGTGGGGCTGCTGCTGAACTATTCGCGGACGGCACGCTGACGGCGTGCCTTCGCACGTTTCTGCCACCGTTCAAGACACCGGAGGAAACACCATGCGCCGCGTCATCCTCACCACGGGCGGAACCGGGGGGCACATCTTCCCGGCGCTGGCCGTGGCCGAGGAGATCACCCGCCGGTACCCCAAGGCCCGCATCCTGTTTTTGGGCGGGCAGTACGGGCCGGAAGCCGACCTTGCGGCCCGCGCCGGGCTTGAGTATGTGGGCCTGCCGGTGCGCGGGGTGATGGGGCGCGGCCTGCGTGCCGTGGCCGCCGCCGGGGCCATGGGCCTTGGCGTGTGGCGCGCGGTATCCGTGGTGCGCCGGTTCGACCCGGACATCGCCGTGGGCTTCGGCGGCTATGCTGCCTTTGCCGGTGTGCTGGCCGCCCGGCTGTGCGGCAGGCCTGCCGCCATCCACGAGCAGAACGCCATTCCCGGGCTGACCAACCGCCTGCTGGGCCACATGGTGCAGCGGGTGTTCCTGTCCCTGCCGGATACGGCGGGCGTGTTCCCCGCGCGGCGCTGCGTGGCCACCGGCAACCCGGTGCGCGCGGCCATCGTGGCGGCAGGGGCGACTGTCGACGCCGGGGCGGCGGAGGGGGGCGGCGCTTTGCGTTCCGCCCATTCGCGACGTTTGCTGGTCATGGGCGGCAGCCTTGGCGCACGGGCCATCAATGAGGCTGTGGTGGCCGCATTGCCTGCCCTGCGCGATGCCGGTGTGGAACTGTGGCACCAGACCGGCGTGGCCGACTGGGAGCGCGTGCGCGCGGGCTACAAGCAGGCCGGAATCTCCGAGGCCCGCGTCGAGGCGTTCATCGACGATGTGGCCAGCGCCTACACCTGGGCCGACCTTGTCCTGTGCCGCGCCGGGGCCACTTCCGTGGCCGAGCTGGCCGTGGCGGGCAAGCCCTCGGTGCTGGTGCCGTTTCCGTTCGCCACCCACAACCATCAGTTGCACAACGCCCGGCACGTTGCCGACGCCGGGGCGGCGCTGGTGGTGGAACAGAAGGACATCACCCCCGGTGCTGGCAGCCACGACGGCCAGCCTGCCGTGGCGCCCGTGTCATTGGACCGCGTGCTGGTCGAACTGCTGGCTGACCGCGCGCGTCTGGCCGACATGGGCCGCGCCGCACGCGCCATGGGGCGCCCGCAGGCCGCCGCCGCCGTGGTGGATGGCATGGAAGCGATTCTCGCGGGGCGCAGGTAGGCTGAAGTTTTTTGTGTGCCGCAGTCAGTGAATGCAACACAGCGAAATGCGACGTAAAAGTTATGAATAACAACAAGATCAAGAAAATACACATGGTCGGCATCGGCGGCTCGGGCATGAGCGGCATTGCCGAGGTGCTGCTGAACCTGGGGTACGAGGTGTGCGGTTCGGACATGTCCGACGGCACGGTGGTGCGCCGCCTGCGCAAGCTGGGTGCCGAGATCTACATCGGCCATGGCGAGGGCAACCTGACGGACGCTCAGGTGCTGGTGAAGTCCACGGCCATCGGCGACGAGAACCCCGAGGTGGCGGCGGCGCGCAGGCGCGGCATTCCTATCATTCCGCGTGCCGAGATGCTGGCGGAGCTGATGCGCCTGCGCACGGGCATCGCCATTGCGGGCACGCACGGCAAGACCACCACCACCTCGCTGGCCGCGGCCATCTTCGACGAGGCGGGCACCGACCCCACGGTGATCATCGGCGGGCGGCTGAACGCCTATGGCGCCAACGCGCGCCTGGGCGACGGCGCCTACCTGATCGCAGAGGCCGACGAATCGGACGGCTCGTTCCTGTGCCTGTTCCCCATCGTCACCGTGGTCACCAACGTGGACATGGACCACATGGACCACTACCCCTCGCAGCAGGCCATCGACGACGCCTTCGTGGACTTCATGAACAAGGTGCCGTTCTACGGCATGAACGTGGTCTGCGGCGACGACCCCGGCGTGCGGCGGCTGCTGCCCCGCGTGAAGCGCCCGGTGGTCACCTACGGCTTCGGCGAGGGCAACGCCATCAGGGCAGAGGTGCTGGCCTGCGCGGATACCAGCCTGTTCAACGTCATCGTCGACGGCGACGACATCGGGCAGGTGCGCCTGGCCCAGCCGGGCCGCCACAACATCCTGAACGCCCTGGCCGCCATCGGCGTGGCGCTGGAATGCGACATCGCGCCCGAGAAGATCGTGTCGGGCCTGGCACGGTTCGGCGGGGTGGGGCGGCGCTTCGAGCGCAAGGGCGAGCGCGACGGCGTGCTGGTGGTGGACGACTACGGGCACCATCCGGCGGAAATCGCGGCAACGCTGGCCACGGCGCGCCAGTGCTTTCCGCACCGGCGGCTGGTGGTGGTGTTCCAGCCGCACCGGTTCAGCCGCACGCAGGCCCTGTTCGGCGAATTCTGCAAGGTGTTCGACGGGGTGGACAAGCTGCTGCTGACGGAAATCTACCCGGCGTCGGAAAAGCCCATTCCCGGCGTGAGCGGGCAAAGCCTTGCCCAGGGCATCCGTCAGGTGTCCAAGACCGACGTGACCTACCACCAGGATTTCGATTCCGTGCTGGCGGCACTGCCCGAGGTGCTGCAACCAGGCGACCTGCTGCTGACGCTGGGCGCTGGCAACGTGACCACCATCGGCCCCCGCTACCTGGAAAGGGAATAGCATGCTCAAGGTTCTCGACGGCCCCGTGCTTGCGCACCGTACCACGCTCCGCCTTGGCGGCAGGGCGCTGGCAGAGGTGCGCGCGGCCGGGCCGCAGGACCTGGACGAACTGCCCGGTGCGCTGGACCGCCTTGGCGGCGAACCGCGCATGCTGGGCTGCGGCAGCAACATCCTTGCCGACGACGGCGAACTGCCCGTGGTGGTGGTGGCGCTGGAAGGCGGCGGCCCCTTCGATGCCATCCCGGAAGTGACCGGCGAAACGGAAGACGGCCGCGTGCTGGTGCGCGTGGGCGCGGCACAGCGGCTGCCGCGTCTGGTGTCGCGCCTGTCGGCATGGGGGCTGTGCGGCATGGAGGGGCTGGCGGGGATACCCGGCGCGGTGGGCGGCGCGGTGGCCATGAACGCGGGTTCATACGGTTGCGAAAGCGGCGCCGCGTTGCATGCCGTTTCCGTGTTTTCGCCCGCGCTGGGGCATATGACCCTGGGCCGCGACCGGTTCCGCTACGGCTACCGGCACTTCGAGGTGCTGGACGAGGCTGGAGCGCCGCTGGGCGGCTGGTATCTGGTCACCGCCGCCACCTTTGCCCTGACGCGGTGCGACAGCGCGGTGGTGCATGCCGCCATGCGCGGTAACTACCTGAAGAAGAAAGCGACACAACCTGTGCTGTCCCACAGCGCGGGGTGCGTATTCCGCAATCCGTCGCCCATGAATCCTGCGGGCAAGCTGCTGGACGCGGCAGGCCTGAAGGGATACCGCATTGGTGATATGGCGTTCTCGACTCTGCATGCCAACTTCATGATCAATGAAGGTTATGGTGTTGCAAAAGATGCTTTCAGTTTATTGCAGTTTGCAAGAGTTGCCGTGAGTGAACGTTTTGGAATCGATCTCGAACTGGAAGTGAAGGTCTGGTCATGGCGATAGCGTTGTCGCGCGGAAAAAAAGGCGCGAAGAATGCGTACAGCAGAAAAAGCGTGAAGCCACAGAAAAGCACGCTGGATCCCGGTAACGGGCTGCTGTCATTCGCCAAGTGGATGTTCACCATGATCATTTCCGTTTCTCTGCTTGTTGGTGTAAGCATAGGTTTGTTGTATATCTACAGGTATGCGACACAATCTGAATATTTTGCAGTCAAGACTATTGAAGTCTCCGGCAATTTGAGGTTAAGACAAGAGGAAATCCTGGGATTGGCAGGCATTGCCCCCGGCACGAACAGCCTTGCGGTAAACATCGCGGACATGGAGTCGGGGCTGCTGCGCAATCCATGGATTACGGAAGTGTCCGTAAAAAGGTTGCTTCCTGCCGGATTTGCGATAAAAGTCGCTGAACGGGAACCGAAGTTCTGGGTACAGCGCGGCGCAGAGCTGCTCTACGCCGACGAACACGGCAACATCATCGCCCCGGTGGGGGCGGGCCGGTTCACCTCGCTGCCCACGCTGGAAGTGGAAGCAGGGGCGGAGGAAGCGCTGGAGCGGCTGCCCGAGATAACCGGCGACCTGAAGCGGGCCAGGCTGCCCGTGGACATCGCGCTGGTTTCGTGGGTACGCCTCAGCCCCGGCAAGGGCGTGGAACTGTATCTGGAAAACAGCGACCTGCGGCTCAGCATCGCGCTGGAAGACTGGCGCGGCAACCTCGACAGGCTGGGTAAGGTGCTCGACGACCTTGCCCGTCGGGGCGAACTGAAGCAGGTGCGCGAGGTAAAGGCGGGGGGCGTCAACGTCTGGGTACAGAAGGACGCCGCCCTCGGCGGCTGACCCGGCAGTGCGAAACCGCACGGGCAGCCCCATGGCACCCGTTCGGCATCGCGTAAACAGGAGTAGCAGATGCCCAAGTCGGATCTGATTGTCGGCCTTGATATCGGTACCACCAAAATCTGCGCGGTCGTGGGAGAAGCCACGCCCGACGGGGTCGATATCGTCGGCATCGGCACCAGTCCCTCCACCGGCCTGCGCAAGGGCGTGGTGGTCAATATCGAGCAGACCGTCCAGTCCATCAAGAAAGCTCTCGAAGAAGCCGAGCTGATGGCCGGCTGCGAAATCCGTTCGGTCTATGCGGGTATCGCGGGCAGCCACATCAAGGGCTTCAACAGTCATGGCGTCATCGCCGTCAAAGGCGGCGAGGTGGGCCCGAAAGACGTAGAGCGCGCGCTGGACGCGGCGAAAGCCGTGGCCATTCCGCTGGACCGCGAGGTCATCCATATCCTTCCGCAGGAATACATCGTGGACGACCAGCGCGGCATTGCCGATCCCCTCGGCATGGCGGGCGTGCGGCTCGAGGTCAAGGTGCACATCGTGACGGGCGCCGTGACGTCCGCCCAGAACATCGTGCGTTCCTGCCACAGGAGCGGGCTCGACGTGTCGGACATCGTGCTCGAGGCGCTGGCCTCCAGCAAGGCCGTACTGACCGAGGAAGAAAGGGAGATTGGCGTCGCCCTTGTCGACCTTGGCGGCGGCACCACCGACATCGCCGTGTTCTCCAACGATTCCATCAAGCACACGGGCGTGCTTGCGCTGGGCGGCCAGAACCTGACCAACGACATCGCCTTCGGGTTGCGCACCCCCATGGTTTCGGCCGAAAAGATCAAGGTCAAGTATGGCTGCGCCATGGCCGACCTTGTGCGCAACGACGACCTCATCGAGGTGCCGAGCGTGGGCGGGCGCGATCCGCGCCGCCTGTCGCGCCAGGTGCTTGCCGAAATCTGCGAACCCCGCATGGAGGAAATCCTGTCGCTGGTGGACCAGGAACTCGTCCGCTCCGGCTTCAAGAGCATGATCGGGGCGGGCGTGGTGCTGACCGGCGGCACGGCCCTCATCGAAGGGTGCCAGGAACTTGGCGAGCAGATTTTCAACATGCCTACCCGCATCGGTTACCCCCGGAATGTGGGCGGGCTGCGTGACGTGGTGAACAGCCCGAAGTTCGCCACCGCCGTGGGGCTTTTGCGCTACGGCGCCGAAAAGGAGGGCCTTGAACTCAAGTTCCGCATCCGCGACGGAAACGTGTTCAACCGCGTACTGTCGCGCATGCGCAAATGGTTCTCCGACATCTCGTAAACCGTGGGTCCAACGGAATAGTCATTCGGACAAGGAGAGGCGTATGGAATTTCACGAGATCGATGCCGAAAGCACTGCAAAGATCAAGGTCATCGGCGTCGGCGGCGGTGGCGGCAACGCGGTCCAGAACATGATATCCTCCGCGCTGAAGGGCGTTACCTTCATCGCGGCGAACACCGATATCCAGGCCCTCAGCCGGTCTTCCGCCGAACTCAAGATCCAGCTCGGCGACAAGCTGACCAAGGGCCTTGGCGCTGGCGCCAACCCGGGCATCGGTCGCGATGCCGCCCTTGAAAGCATGGGCGCCATCAAGGACGCCATCGGCGAGGCCGACATGGTCTTCGTCACCGCGGGCATGGGCGGCGGCACCGGCACCGGCGCGGCCCCCGTCATCGCGCAGGCTGCCAAGGAACTGGGCGCGCTGACCGTGGGCGTGGTCACCAAGCCGTTCTTCTTCGAAGGCAAGAAGCGCCTTGAAGCGGCCGAAGTGGGCATCTCCGAATTCCGCGAGCACGTGGACAGCCTGATCACCATTCCCAACGACCGCCTGCTGTCGCTTGCGCCCAAGAAGGCCACCTTCGTGGAAATGCTGAAGAAGGCCGACGAAGTGCTGTACTTCGCGGTGAAGGGCATTTCCGACCTGATCATGGTGCCCGGCCTCATCAACCTGGACTTCGCGGACGTGAAGGCGGTGATGGGTGAATCGGGGCTGGCCATGATGGGTGCGGGCATCGCACGCGGCGAATCGCGCGCCCGCGAGGCCGCCATGAAGGCCATCACCAGCCCGCTGCTGGAAGACGTGTCCATCGACGGCGCGCGCGGCGTGCTCATGAACATCACCTGCGGGCCCGACCTGACCATCGACGAAGTCAGTGAAGCCGCGGGCATCATTCAGGAAGCCGCGCACGAAGACGCGCGCATCTTCTTCGGCACAGTGTTCGACGACGCGGCGGGCGAGGAAATGCGCATCACCGTCATTGCCACCGGCATCGACGCAGATATGGTGGGCGTTGAAGGCGCTGGCAAGTCGGGCACCGTCACCCCGTTCCGCAAGGGCGGTTCCATGGGTCAGGCCCAGCCCGCTCCCCGATCTGCCGCGCAGCCGCGCGCCGAGCAGGTGCAGCAGGCCAAGCCCGCCCCGCAACAGGCGCAGCCGCGCGGCCTTGGCGGTTTCTCCGACGACGACCGCAACATTCCCGCCTACCTGCGCAAGCAGGGCCAGGTGCAGGCCACGGTGAACCGCATCAACACCCACGCCCCCGGCGAAGAAGACTTCATCTTCGACGAGGACGAGTTCGAGATTCCGTCCTTCATCCGCAAGCAGGCGGACTAGCGGACGGAAGCCAGGCCGCATTCCCTTCCTGCCCACGCGGCAGGACGAACGCGGCCCCCGTCCCTGCGGAACCGGCGTACAACCGGGGGGGTACACCGCAGGTACCGGGTTCCACGCGCCATGCGCGCACGATAGACCCCGCGCTCGGGACGAAGAAGACGCCTCTCCATCCCGGCACGGTTTACGGGAGGGCCGCCCCCAAGGGGGTGGCCTTTTCTCGTTTGCGGGGCTGGATTTTTTCGTGGCAGTGGTTACGCTGTATGCCGTGCGTGACTGCACGCTGCAAGCGTGCCTGCCGTATAGAGAACCGTGAAAACCCCAAGCGTGCGCGTGCACGCCGGAGTGGCAATCCGGCAGCAGGAACGATGCGGCCGCCTGTGCATATGCGCGGTGCTGCCGTTGGTGGCGTGGTCCGCAAAGGAGACAACCATGGTGACGTTGCGTCGTTTCGGGGTGGACTCCACTCCCACAGGATCTCGGTATTCACTGTTTCTTTCGCTGGTTCTGCTGGCGTTTCTTGCGGCCGCCTGCGCGCCGCTTACGCGCGGCCTGAGCGGTGATGCCGTCGTGTCGTCGTCGCGCCCGCCGCTGCTGGTACGCCCGGCTGCCGGGTTCGACCTGCTGGGCAGCGGCGCCGCCTCACCCATGCTGGATACCGAGTTGGGGCTGCGCCATGCCGACGTGGGCTGGGCCTTCTACGCCGATGCCACGCGCGAACGCCAACTGGCCGTGCTGTTGAGCGAAGCGCCAGACGGCTGGCAGTGGGAACTGGACGTTTCCAGCCCCTGGCGCGAGGTGCGGCGCGGCGTGTACGCCTCCGGCCCCGCCCGTTTCGCCGGTGCGACCTTTCTGATGCCCGCTTCCGCCGACCCGTTCGCAACCATGCTGCCCGCGCCGCCCACGCTGCAGGCTGACGAGGGTGAATGGCGCTGGCTGGTGCGGCGCTACACGCAACTGTCCGACTTCCGGGCGGTGAAGCTGGTGGTGGAATACCGCGAGCCCATACCCGCCGGGGTGGGGGAACAACTGGCCGACGCGCTGGACGCGGGGCAGCAGCCTTCCGGACGCGCAGCCGCCCTGCTGGGAGAGTTCGAGGCGCGGTCGCGCGCGGCGTTCTCGGTGGTGACCTATCCGGACGGTGGGGTGACGGCGGAAAACTTCGTGTATGATGCCAGCCGGGTGCACGTGCGCAACCTGGCTGGCATGGCCGGGCGCATGGAACCCATCCGCAATCTGCCCAGTGACGACAGATAGCAGCGGACATCCGCGAGCGCGGGGGCTGACCTGGGTACCCGGTCAGCCCCCGCGTACTCGGGAGCGTACATCCCTTGCTCCGGCATCTCGTACGGCGCAGCCCATGCGGCGCGTATCCCCCTCAACTGCAGGTGACCCATGCCCAAGCTGATTGTCCTTGCCCTTGTCGTGCTGCTGGCCGGTTTCATCTACGCCCTCATGCACCGCAACCCTGTCCGGAGGGGCCTTGCGGGGGACATGCTGGCCTCGTCGGCGCGGCCCGCGTTGCTGGTGCGCCCGGCGTCCGCATTGGCGCCCGCGGGTGCGGGTGTGGCCGATATCGCGCCGGATACGGCCAGCGCCACCGGCTCGGCCCGGGTGTACTACGCGTTGCATGCCAGCCCCACGCGCGGAGGGAGCGGCGGCACTCCGGTCCGCCTGGCGGCCTTGCTGGCGGAAGCTTCCAGCGAATACCGCTGGCCACTGGATGTGGCGCCGGGGCCCGACGTGATGGTGGTCGGGGCGCGTAGCGCCACCGGTCAACTGGCGGGCATGACCGTGCACGCCGCCACCTTCGCGCTGCCTACGGACCGGGACGCGCTGGCCCCGGCCTTTGGGGACGACCCCGCGCCATGGCGTTCCGGCGCGCTGGTGCGTCGGTTCACCGGGCTTGCGGAAATGCGTCACGTGAAGCTTGTGGTGGAGTACCGGGAACCATTGCCTGGCGGTGACGGGAAAGGTGCGGATGATGCGCCGCGTTTCGGCCGCCCGGCGGTGCTGGACGATCCTGCCGCACTGGCGGCCTTCGAGGCGCGGGCGGAACAGGCCTTCCGCCTGGAACGGCCCGGCGGCGACTGGGCCAAGGGGAAGGACATCGTCCGGATGGACGCCGTGCCGGAACAGGTGAAGCGCCGTGAGATTACCCGGATGCTCGGCATTCTGGAACGCGACCGGGGCGACGACCGCTGACGATCGGGATGCGGGCCGCCCGCAACTTCCGCACGTTGTCTGTGCATTGCTCGTTCGTCCATGAAAAGGGGCGTCCACGCCGTCATCCGGCAGGGACGCCCTTTCCATGTCCGGTGGTTGCTGCGGGCGGGAAGGCGGGCCCTTGCGACCCCGTACACCCCGCCTCGCCGCGAATCAGCCGTTGCGCAGCGCGCGCACCAGGTTTTCCAGTTCCTGGGTCTGCTGGGCCAGTTCGCCGATGGCCTGCGCCGAGTGCTGCATGGCCTGCGAGGTCTCGCTGGAAATGCGGCTGATGTCCTCTATGGACCGGTTGATCTCGTCACTGGCCGTGGACTGCTGCGACGATGCGGTGGCGATGGCGTTGACCTGGTCCGCCGCCACCTGCACGAGGTTGACGATTTCGCCAAGGGCCGACCCGGATTCGCCCGACAGCGCCGTTGCCTCGCCGATGGTGTTCACCGCCCCGTCCACGCTCTGCATGCTGGCGCGGGCGCTTTCCTGAATGGCCCGGATGGAGTCGCCCACTTCCTTGGTGGCGTTCATGGTCTTTTCGGCCAGTTTGCGGACCTCGTCGGCGACGACGGCAAAACCGCGCCCGGCATCCCCGGCGCGGGCCGCCTCGATGGCCGCGTTCAGCGCCAGCAGGTTGGTCTGGTCGGCGATATCGGTGATCACGTTCATGATCTGGCCGATGGATTCGGCCTGGCTGCCCAGGCGGCCCATGTCGTCCTTCAGCGATTCCGCCTGGCGGCGCACCGCGTCGATGGCGTGCACCGCCTTGTTGACCACCTGCGCGCCCGATTCCGCCTTGGCCCGCGCGGTGCGGGAGTTGTCCGACGCCTCGGTGGCGTTGCGGGCCACCTCGAGCACCGTGGCGTTCATTTCTTCCATGGCGGTGGCCGTCTCGCTCACGCGGCGGGTCTGTTCCTCGGCCCCCCGGCTGGCCTGCTCGACCTGGGCGGCCAGTTCGGTGGACGAACTGGAAAGCTGTTCCATGACCACCTCCAGACGGGATACGGCGGCCAGGATGGCCCCGCCCTTGGCCTCCGCGTCCTTGCGGGCCACTTCCGCCTCGGCCATGGCCTTGCGGGCCCGTTCCGCCTCCTGCTCGGCCTCGCGTGACTTCTGCTCCGCGCCCTTCAGCGCGGCCACGATCCTGCTGACCATTTCGCCAAAGGCGCGGTGCAGGGTCACCAGTTCGCCATGAAAGAGGGCGTCGGGCGGCAGGGGGGTGTCATAGGCGCCGCCGGCGATGCGTTCTGCCGAAGACGCCAGTTCGGTCACGGGGCGGGCGATCAGGCGGCCCATGTACAGGGCTATGGCGGCAGCCACCAGGGTGGCGCCGATGGTCAGGCCGTACATGACGTTGCGTGACATGGTGTATGTGCGGTCGCCTTCGTCGCTGGCGGCGGTGGACTTTGTGTTGTTGGCCTCGATGGTCGTGCGGGCGGTGGTGATCATCTTGCGGTACAGGGGCAGCATTTCTCCGCCCAGCAGTGCCAGGGCCTCTTCATTCTTGTTGGCGCGCGAAAGTTGCAGAAAGCTTTCGTGCAGCGAAAGGTAACGGGACCAATCGGCTTTCAGCAGTGCATAATTCTCCTGTTCCACCATGACCCGCGGCAGTTTTTCATAATCCCGCATGCTCTTTTCAAAGGCCTCGGAAGTTCCCTTCATTTCATCTTCCGCAGTGCGCATGGCGTTAGCGTCGATGGAAATGTTGTGCTGAAACTGAAGCTGACGGAATATCGCAATATCCTGGATCATCCTGTTAACATATCGTATAGATGGAGTATATATGGCGTTCATTTCTGTAGATATGCTGTTGACGCTGTCTATCCTTGTTACGCCGAACATGCTTATGAAGATCATTATAACGATGATGATCGAAAAAGAGACAGCCAATTTTGAGAAAATGCTCATTGATCTGAAAGCAGACATTTGCCATCTCCTTGTACCTGTATATTTTTGTGTTTTGTGGATGTTGCGGCGCAGTACATATATTTCGATTCATAAATATATGCTTTCTTCGTAGTTGTTCGAAATATGTCGCTTTTTGTGAATAAGGCAAGTCATGGGAAAAAATCAACGATAAATATTTCTCCATTATGAAATGTATATGGAGGTTTTGCTCTGCAAGAAATGAAAACTGCGTCCGATCAGGGATGCGAAAAAGTCAGACCCTGTGTGGCAGGATCCGGCAGGCGGGAGGAGTGCGAACGGTATCGGGAGAAGGGAAGTGTGAGGCAGGGCCGTGCCGATGCGCGGTGCGTAAGCGCGATAGGAGCGGGCGCGCTAGCGGCCGGACATGGAATGGAGCCGTTGACGGCTCCAGAGGCTTACTCCCGCACGGGCGGGCTTATTCCGCGCGCTTCACGTAGCAGACGATGCGGCCTTCGGCCACGGCCACGCCGGGCGTGGATTCGGACGCGATGCGCACGAAGATATTGCCGATGCGGTAGCCCTGCAAGCGCACGTCGGCCTCGGCTATCAGGTCGGCGAAGGGCGCGGGGCGCAGGAAGTCCACGCGCATGTCCACGGTGGAAACCATGTCGTTGGGGCCGAAGTGGGTCCACAGGGCCACGTTGCCGCAAATGTCCGCCAGGGTGGAGATGACCCCGCCGTGCAGCGCCCCGCGTGACTTGTTGCCCGCGAATTCCTCGCGGAAGGGCAGGCGCAGCCGGGCGTAGCCGGTGCGCACCTCCTCCACCCGGATGCCCAGGTGGCGGTGCCAGTCCACGTGCTGTTCGACGAAGGCGACAAGGTCTTCATGGACGGTGCTCACGGAGCCTCCTGGTGTAGTGCATGCAAAAGGGGCGGGGAACATTGCCCCGCCCCTTTGTATAGCCGATGTGTGTCATGCGCGCCACTGGTGGCGGCGCTGTTGGGGGAGTTGCAGGCAACGGCCCGGCTGCGCGTTTCGATCTTGCGCTGGCGCTCCGGCCCGCGTTGCCCGGGTTGCCTGTTTGCCCGGTTTACCTGATCTGGCCGATTTATCGGATCTGGCCGTTCAGGCCGAATGCGGAGTCCGTTCAGCGGCGCGCGGCCATGGCCTGCAGGCGGGCGATACGCTCTTCCATGGGCGGGTGGGTGCTGAACAGGCTGGCCATGCTGGCCCCGCTGAACGGGTTGACGATGAACATGTGCGCGGTGGCCTGGCTGCCGTGCTGCATGGGCACCTTCTGCGACCATGCCTGCAACTTGGCCAGGGCTCCGGCCAGGTACAGCGGGTTGCCGGACAGCGATGCCCCCGTCTCGTCGGCCAGATACTCGCGCGAGCGCGAGATGGCGAACTGGATCAGCGAGGCGGCGATGGGCGCCACGATGGCCATCAGGATGGCCACCAGCGGGCTCGTGCCGCCTTCTTCATCGTCGCTGCGGCCAAAGCCGAAGATGGCCGCCCACTGCATCATGTTGGCGATGGACACGATGACCGAGGCCAGCACCCCGGCCACGGTCTGCACCAGGATGTCGCGGTTGGCGATGTGCCCGATCTCGTGGGCCAGCACACCCTTGAGTTCCTCGGGCGAGAGGATGCGCATGATGCCGTGTGTTACCGCCACCACGCCGTGGGCCGGGTCGCGCCCGGTGGCGAAGGCATTGGGGGCGTCTTCGGGGATGACGCACACGCGCGGCTTGGGAATGCCCGCGCGCGCGGCCAGTTCTTCCACCATGGCGTGCAGCATGGGGGCGTCCTGGGGGGCCACTTCCTGCGCGCCGTACATGGAAAGGACGATCTTGTCGGAATACCAGTAGCTGCCGACGTTCATCACCAGGGCCAGGATCAGTGCGATCATGATGCCCGTCTTGCCGCCCATGGCCCCGCCAAGGACGATGATGATGCCCGAAAGAAGGGCAAGCAGCATGGCGGTCTTGATCTGACTGGTCACGGTCTGTGCTCCTTGCGTGGGGTAGGCGCGGGATGGACCGCGCGGTTGGATGTGCGGCGGATGGGGCGTGCCGGGCCGCATGGCCATGGGGCACGTCGTAACGTCTGGTCGTCTTGCCATCTGGTCGCCTGTCCGCCTGCGCAACTATGTAATATCGCTGCGGGAGATGACAAGGGGGGCGACGCCGCAATACTGCGGCAGGGGGCTGGGGAGAAAGAGGGTGGAGCTTTCGTCGTGCGACGGGGGGGGGAAGGAATGTCGGCGTGCGCCGTACCCTGTGGTTTCGCCATGGACGGGGTGCGGCGGCGTGCAGGCCGGGGGATGAATGCCCAATGCGTGCATCCCGGCCACCGTGAAGGAATGCCGGGATGCGTTGCGAATGGAGCGTCGCGGACTTGCACAACGCAAAAGTGCAGGCAGGGCGAATCCGCAGTGGATTGCCTAATGGGTGATCATGCCAACCCGCAGCATCATGTGGAAGCGGCGCGCCATGGACTGCGGCAAGGGAGAATCCCACATGCCCAATGCCTGCGCCACGCCCCAGGCCGCCAGCAGCATCAGCACGCACCCTGCGG
Source organism: Nitratidesulfovibrio termitidis HI1 (assembly GCF_000504305.1). Taxonomy (NCBI): domain Bacteria; kingdom Pseudomonadati; phylum Thermodesulfobacteriota; class Desulfovibrionia; order Desulfovibrionales; family Desulfovibrionaceae; genus Nitratidesulfovibrio; species Nitratidesulfovibrio termitidis. Next base: position 1,226,884 of record NZ_KI632512.1, on the reverse strand, counting down.
CGATGGACCATGCGGGCAGGCGGCGCTTGCCGGGCAGGGTAACCGACAGGCAGCCATCCACGGGGCAGGCGGCGATGCATTCGGTGCAGCCCACGCATTCGCCGGACGAGACGCGTTCCAGCCGCTGCACGGGCAGGGCTGCGGGGCAGGCGCGCGAACAGCGTCCGCAGTCCACGCAGGTGGCCGGGTCGCGCCGTACCGCCACCGGAGAAAGGCGCGCCAGCAGCGAAAGCAGCGCGCCGTACGGACACAGCACCCGGCACCAGAAGTAGGGCAGCACCAGCGACCCCACGCCCAGCACGGCGAACACGGTCAGCGCGGTGTTGCTGGGGGCCAGAAAGAACTGGAGCATCCGGGTGTCCGCCACGAAGTTGTAGGGCGAAAGCAGGAAGCCTTCTATGGATTTCACATCCATGGACACCACGGAAATCCAGGCGAACTGCGCCAGCAGCAGGTACTTGGGCAGCGAGAGCAGGCGCGCTGCGCGCGGCCCGGTGCGCCGGGCGATGCCCAGCCGCGTGCCCAGCCGGGCCAGCAAGGAGGAGACGAAACCCACGGGACAGATGTATCCGCAAAAGCCCTTGCGCAGCAGCAGGGCCATGCCCAGCACGGCGATGAAGATGAACAGCCCGGCGGGGTGCACCGGGTCCCACTGGCCGGTGAACAGCAGCCGCTTGAAGGCGATCAGCGCGCTGATGGGCAGAAATCCTTCCACGGACGGGGGCTTGGGCACGAAGTCTTCGGATTCGCCCATGGCCCAGCGCACGTAGAGAAAAAAGCGCCAACCGGCATACAGCAGGAACAGGGCATAGGCGGCCTGCACGCCAAGGCGGACACGGGCGGGGGACAGCAGGCGGAACGGGGAATGCGACACGGAATGCTCCTTGGGACTGAAGCTGGCGAAAATGGCCGAGGGTTTGACTGGCGGACGGTTTGCGGTGCGGCGCGCGCCGGGCAGCCGGGCGGGGCCGGAGCCTGTCCGATCTGCCGCGTGCAACTGCGGTCCGGCTGCGGAAAACAGTGCCCCATGCGGCGGTTCTGCACCCTGTGGACGGGGGTGTCCGTCGGGCAGCCGACAATTGCGGCAGGCAGTCCGGATACGCAAGGGAGTGAAGGCTGCGCAGCGCAAAGGCGACGGCGGCGCGCCTGTCGCCACCATGATCCGTGGTGGCGGCCCCGTCCGTGACGTGGGTCACGGTGCATCACGCGTGGCGGTGCGTCCATGCCGTAACGGCGGCGAAAACCGCCATGTCGGGCAAGGCTGAACGGCATGGCCCGGCAGTCATGGTCCGGCAGCCATGGCCCGACAGCAATGGTTCGGGCAGCGCAGGAGGATGCGTCACAGGACGGTATATGCGGGAGAGAGGCGCGCCGGAAAAATGCGAAACGGACGGCCGGGGCCGTCCGTTTCCTGCGCGGGCCGTGGCCGGGTGTGAACCTGGCGCAGGCCGCATGCCCGTATGGGCAAAAACCGTATCCTAGTGGTGATGCGCGTCGTTGGGGGTAGTGCACTTGATGTAGCGCAGCGCGATGGCAACGCCCAGAATACCCGCGATGAACCATGCGAAATCCATGACAGCCTCCTTCTGGTGCCCCGGCGCGGAACGCGCGCGGGTTGTGCGCAATTTCCCAATCCTCAATCCGAGGTGTAGCGGAAAGAATCAGGAAGTTCAAGGGGCTTGCCGCAGGAGGGGGGAGGGGATGCGCGACCGGCGGCACGCGCCGGGTGGGATGTGCCGGTGCAATGCGCCAGGTGGGATGTGCCAAATGGGATGTGGCAAGCGCCGGGCATCGGGGCTGGGAGGCTGGCCGGACGCAGAGGGCCGCCGGAAGTCTCCGAAGACGCGGAAACCCCGTCAGGCCCCGGCCCGATCAGGCCACGTCTGGGCTTGGCCCGGCCTCGCCTCCGCAAAACCCTGCCGGGCCTCGGCCACGAAGCGGCGCAGCCGGTCCGGGCACTTGCGGCCATCCGGGCCTTCCACGCCGGTGTGCGCATCCACCCCTGCCGGGCGCACCCGCAGGATGGCCGTGCGCACGTTGTCCGGGGTCAGGCCGCCAGCAAGGATCACCGGGCGGGGCGAGCGCCGCACCAGTTCCGCGCTCACGGACCAATCGTGAGTAAGGCCGGTGGCGCCGTCCGCACCGGTGGCGGGGTTGTGGGTGTCGGTGATGAAGGCATCGGCCAGCGGGGCCAGTTCGCGCACGGTGTCCAGCAGTTCCGGCAGGTTGCCGTCTGCCCGCACCACCAGGCTCTTGATCAGGAACAGGTCCGGAATCGCGCGCCGCAGCCGGGCCAGTTCACAGGCTGCCACCGGGCCATGCAATTGCAGGCGGCGCAGCCCGAGCGCGCGGCAGAATTCCGCCGCCTCGGCCCCATCGGCGATGTAGGTGATGCCCACGGGCAGCAGGGGCGGCGCGGGCAGACGTTCCACAGCGGCCACCAGCCGGGCGGCCTCGGCCTCGGTCAGGTCTTCCGCGTTCACCGGCAGGCGCAGGGGCAGGCCCATGGCGTGCACCCCGGCTTCGCGCAGGGTCAGGGCCTCGGCCATGTCGTGCACGCCCGCCACCTGGATCAGCCCGGCAAAGGGCGCGCCGTGCTCCAACCGGGGCGCAGCGAAATGCGTGGAACCGGTCACGCGGGCGCGCCCTGCTCCACGTTGCCGCTGCCGTTGCGCGGGCCGCATTCGGTGACGCGGCCATCGGCCAGGCGCAGCACGTGGCTGATTTCCGGAATCAGGTCGTCCTCGTGATGGGTGACCAGCACCATCTGCACGCCCGCGCGGGCCAGTTGCCCCAGCAGGCTCAGGAAGGCGGCACGGCTGGCCGGGTCCAGCCCGGAGCAGGGTTCGTCCAGCAGCAGCAGATCCGGTGCGCCCGCAAGGGCACGGGCCAGAAGCACTCGGCGCAACTGTCCGGTGGACAGGGTGCGGATGCGCTGCCCGGCAAGGCCCGCCGCGCCCAGCATGCGCAGCCAGTGGGCGGCCTCTGCCCGCTGGTCGTCGTCCGGCTCGTCGTACAGGCCGATGGTGCCGGAAAAACCGGTGAGCACCAGTTCCTCGGCGGTCAGGTCGTACCCGTAGGTGGCCTGCAACTGGTCGGACACCAGGGCCACGCGGCGGTGCAGCAGGGGCAGGTCGCGCAGGGATGCCTGTTGGGGCGGTTCGCGCCGGGCCACCCCGCAGGATGCCTCGTCCGCAAACCATACGATGTCGCCGCCCACGGCCACGTTTTCCTCGCCGTGCAGCAGACGCAGCAGGGTGGACTTGCCGGAGCCGTTGGGGCCGATGACGCACCAGTTCTCGCCGCGCCGGATGGTCCAGTCGATGGCGTGCAGCACATGCGTGCGCTCCACGTACACGTCGGCGCGCTCGATGCGGGCCAGTACGGGGGCCAAAGCCGGGACCGGGTCGCGGGGCTGGCGGGCCGGGGCGGCGCTGCCGTCCAATGTACTCTGGCCGTTCAGGCCGGGCATGCCGACATCCGGAATGTCCAGTCCATCCCCCCCGCACACGCCGGAGTCGGCGGGCAGGTTGGACATGACTTCATCCAGCGGGCCTTCCGCCATGATGCGCCCGCCCTGCACCAGCAGGGCGCGGGTGAGGCAGGCAGGCAACTGGTCGGTGCGGTGGGTGGCGAACAGCACGGTCACCCCCAGCGCGGCGGCGTGGTCCACGGCTCCCAGCACGGCGGCACGGGCCGTGGCGTCCAGCCCTTCGCACACCTCGTCCAGCAGCAGCACGGCGGGCTGGCGCACCAGGGCGCGGGCCACCAGCAGCAGGCGCAGCTGGCCCTGCGACATGGCGGGCACCTTGACGTCCAGCAGGTGCGCGGCCCCCAGGCGGCGCGCCAGGTCGCGCGCGGCAGCGATGCGCTCCGCGCCGGGGTCTTCGTAGAGCAGGGGGGTGTCGTAATAGCCGGTAAGCAGCAGTTCCTCGCCGGTGAGCAGCCAGCCCTGGCGCATGTAGCGTTCCTGCTGGGCCGAGGAAACGCTGGCGCACAGGGCGCGCCCGGTCAGTGCAGAGGTTTCTCCGGGGGATGCCTCGCCGTGTGGTGTGCTTTCATCCCTGCTCACGGGCGGGTACCAGGTCACCTGACCGCCGTCGATCTGGTCGGGCCGGGTGGTGCCGCGCACCACGCGCAACAGGGTGGACTTGCCCGCGCCGTTGCGACCGAGCACGGCCCAGCATTCCCCGGCGCGCAGGGTCCAGCTTGCGCCGTCCAGGGCGCGGCGTCCGCCGAAGCTGACGCGGACGTTGTCCAGCACCGCCAGCGGGGCGGCGTGGTCGGTATGGTGGGTAGGTGTGGTGGGCATGATGGGGGAATGGCGGCGTCATCGGCCTGATGCTGGAGGATGAAAAACGCACGCCGGGGCTCAGGGCACCCCGGCGCTACGGGCGGAACGTGTCCTTGCCCCCTAGAAGGGCCGTTGATGCATCACACCCTTCTGAAACCACACGCTGTGCGTGTAGCCGAAGCGGCGGGCGTATTCTTCCAGTTGGTCAAAGCCCCAGGCCACGGTGGAGGTGCAGTGCGCGTCCGAGCCGAAGGTGATGGGCAGTTCCAGTTCGCGGGCCATTTCCATGATGGTGGGGCAGGGGTAGATTTCCTTGCACAGCTTGCGCAACCCGGCAGAGGATATCTCCATGGCCATGCCCGCCGCGCGCAGGGTGGCCAGCGCGTCGCGCACCCGCTGGCGCGATTCCGGGCGGTCCAGCCACTCGTGGAAGGCATCCACCGCGAATATCTTGATGATGTCCGGGTGGGCGGCGATGTTGAACATGCCCGATGCCCCCATGCGGCGCAGGCTGTCGAAGTAACGCTCGAAGGCGTCGTTGGCCTGTTCCGGCGCAAGGTCTTTCCAGTCGTCCACGGTGCAGTCGAAGCCCCAGGTGCCCAGAAAGTGGATGCCCCCGATGATGTAGTCGAACGGGTAGCGGTGGATGGTTTCCGCCGTGAAGGGCTCTTGCCCCGGCAGCCAGTCCATTTCCAGGCCCAGCAGCACGGTCTTGCCGTCCTGCCGTCCATCGGACAGGGCGCGCACCTCGTCCACGTAACGGGGAAAGCCCGCCGTCAGCTTCTCGCGGTAGTCCTTGGGATAGGAATAGGCGAGGGGACGGGGCGAGTGTTCGGAAAAGCCGAAGACTTCCATGCCGCGATCCATGGCGCTGGCGAACATTTCTTCCACGGTGGCCTGCCCGTGGGAGTGGCTGGTGTGGGTGTGCAGATCGACGGTGATCACGGCGGTGTGTCCATGGCCGCCCCGTGGTGGCGGGGCGGGTTGCTGTGAAAGGCGGCGCGCGGCCCAGACAGGTCGGGCAGACAGGCCGGACATACGGGGCTGGCGGTTGATCCGTTCGGCCCGCGCGGGCGCGGTTATTCCTTGGGACGTTCCATGACCCGCACGAAGGCGTTGCGCACGGATTCGACGATCTGGTCGTCGCGCACCGGGTCGCGCAGCACGATGGTGCCGGTCTGGGCATAGCGCGGGGTGAGGTTGTTCAACGCCAGCGCGTAGATGTCCTGAATGTCCTTGGGGTCGGGGGTGTACACCGGGGGCTCGCGCAGGACCTGTTCGATGGCCTTGATGACCCGCTGTTCGTTGCGGTTGCGGATGTCGGTCAGGTCGATGTCGCCGATGCGGTACTTCTCGCTTCTGGGCGCCATGGGCGGGCCTCCTCGGTGGGGGATGGTGTCTGATGGCGGGCGCGGCTTTCATCGTGCGCGCGATTCCTCGCCATGCGGGCGGCACATGCCGCTCTCAGGAACATAGCAACGGCGCGGGCTGGTCGCAAGCGCGCGTGGCTCTGCCGCAATGCGAAACCGCCGCCCCTTCGGCCCGTGCGGGCGAAAGGACGGCGGCATGCGTTCGATGCGCCTGCGGGGGGGGCGTCTATGGGGGGATGCGCGTGCCGTTGAGAGCGTGGAGGCGGTGCGGCGCTCACTTTCCGCCTTGCGGCATCATGCAGCGTTCCGCCTGCCGTGTCCGCGCCGTTTCCCGTTACTCCCCGCCCTTCAGGCGGTTGCGGATTTCCTTGGCCGCCCTGCGGCCCGCGCCCATGGCCAGAATGACCGTGGCCGCGCCGGTAACGATGTCCCCCCCGGCGAACACGTTGGGGATGGAGGTTTCGCCGGTGGTCTCGTCCACCTCGATGTAGCCGCGCCGGTTCAGCTTCAGCTGCGGCGTTGCTTCCAGCAGGATGGGGTTGGGCCGGGTGCCCACGGCGATGACGGCAAGGTCGGTGGGCAGTTCGTAGGTGTCGCCTTCCACCGGCACCGGGCTGCGGCGGCCCGATGCGTCCGGCTCGCCAAGCTGCATGCGTTGCAGGGTGACGCCGGTCAGGCGGCCCATCTCGTCGCCGTGGAAGGCCACGGGGTTGGCCAGCAGTTCCAGGATCACGCCTTCTTCCTCGGCGTGTTCCAGTTCCTCGTGCCGGGCGGGCAGTTCGTCGCGGGTGCGGCGATAGACGATGCGCACCGATTCCGCACCCAGGCGCAGCGCCGTGCGGGCCGCGTCCATGGCCACGTTGCCGCCGCCGTATACCGTCACGTTGCGGCCCTGGTAGACCGGGGTGTCGTAGTCGGGAAAGGCGTAGGCCCGGCCCAGGTTGACGCGGGTAAGGTATTCGTTGGCGGAAAAAACGCCGGTCAGGTTCTCGCCGGGCACGCCGAGAAAGCGCGGCAGCCCCGCGCCCACGCCGATGAACACGGCGCGGTAGCCTTCCGCGAACAGGTCGTCGATCGAAAAGGTGCGGCCCCCCACCCAGTTGGTGACGAAGTCCACTTCCTGGGTGCGCAGGGCCTGCACTTCCTTTTCCACGATGGCCGATTTCGGCAGGCGGAATTCGGGAATGCCGTACACCAGCACCCCGCCCACCTCGTGCAGCGCCTCGTACACGGTCACCTTGATCCCGCGCGAGGACAGGTACCCCGCCACGGTCAGGCTGGCCGGGCCGCTGCCGATGCAGGCCACGCGCAGTTCCGGGTCCACCGCCGGGCAGGTCAGCCTGGCGGAAAGATGGTCGCAGGCGTCGAGGGCCATGTAGGTGTCGGCCACGTAGCGTTCCAGACGGCCAATGGCCACGGGCTGGCCCTTGGCGTTCAGCACGCAGGCGCCCTCGCACTGGTTTTCCTGCGGGCACACCCGGCCGCATACGCCGGGCAGGCTGTTGGTGGACTTGATGGTGCGGTACGCGCCTTCCAGGTCACCCTTGGCAAGCTGGCCGATGAAGTCCCTGATGGGCACTTCAACGGGGCAGCCCTTGACGCACTTGGGGTTCTTGCATTGCAGGCAGCGCCGGGCCTCTTCCGTGGCCATCTGCTGCGTGTAGCCCAGGGCCACTTCTTCGAAGTTGCGGATGCGCTCCCCGGCGGGCTGGCAGGGCATGTCCACGCGCGGGGCGATCTTGCGGCCCCCGGCGGGCTTGCGTTCGGCGGTGGCGGTCATGGTCTTACTTCTCCCCCGCGCAGGTACACTTGCAGTGGTGATCGTACGATGCCTTCTCCTGCGGCTTGAAGGCGGCAAGGCGCTGGCGCAGTTCGTTGAAGTCCACCTTGTGGCCGTCGAATTCGGGGCCGTCCACGCAGGCGAAGCGGGTTTCGCCGCCCACGCTCACGCGGCAGGCGCCGCACATGCCGATGCCGTCCACCATGATGGAGTTCAGGCTGACCGTGGTTTTCACGCCGAAAGGTTCGGTGGTCTTCGCCACCGCGGCCATCATGGGCACGGGGCCCACGGCCACCACCTCGGACACGGTCTTGTCCGTTTCCAGCCGCTGGCGCAGCAGGTCGGTGACCAGGCCCTTGTGGCCGAAGCTGCCGTCGTCGGTGGACACCAGCACTTCGGGGCAGAAGGACGAAAGTTCGTCGTAAAAGAGCAGCAGGTCCTTGCTGCGCGCGCCGATGACGGCCACCACGTGGTTGCCCGCCCTGTGGTGCCCCTTGGCGATGTGGTGCATGGCCGCGATGCCCGTGCCGCCGCCCACGCAGATGACCGTGCCCGCCTTTTCGATGTGGGTGGGCTTGCCCAGCGGGCCGCACACATCGAGGATGGAATCGCCCGCGTCCAGGGTTTCCAGCAGGGCGGTGGACTTGCCCATGACCAGATAGACGATGGTGATGGTGCCGCGTTCGGGATCGGCGTCGGCGATGGTGAGCGGGATGCGCTCGCCCTTGTCGCAGACGCGCAGGATGACGAAGTTGCCCGGCTGCGCCTTTTTGGCGATGTGCGGCGCGTCAATGACCAGCTTGCTGGTCTGGCCGGGGATCAGGCGCTCTTTTTCCAGTATCTTGCAGGGCATGCGCGTGCTTCCTTCCTTGCGGGGATTGGCTGTCCGCCCGGTGATGTCTGCCAGTGCCGACGCAAAGTCTGCGGTATGGCATGCAGGTACGGGCCGCGCCGGGCGGACGACGGTTGCCGGGGGCCATGGGAAAATGGCCGCAACCGGTTGAACGGTCAGCGACCTTCGTAAGTTCTGCGCCCGCTCAATGCAAGAAAAATGCGGGTTGCGCGGTTGGCGATCCGTATGTAAGTTATTGTATCAGACCAGCGGTTGCATATGGTGCACACGGGCGTAGTCCGAAAGTCCGGTGGGCGGTGACGCTTCCGGCTCTCTCGCGGCAAGGTCCGCAAGGCCGACGCACCGGCGCGGCGCATATGCAGAACCCATAGCCAGGGATCGGCCATGGACATCGGCGACGCAACCTCGTCACGCGGCCTTGCCGCGTACAGCCGCGCACTGACCCGCGATGCGGGCGATGCGCTGGGGCTGCTTTCCGCCAAGCGAACGAAGACGGCCTTTTCCCTCGGCCCGCTGACGGTCAGCTACGAGACCGAAACCGCCCCCACGGCGCAGGACGCCGCCGTACAGGCCGCCGAATCGCTGCAACGCATGCGGGCCTTCAACTTCGCCGACAGCCTGCAGACGCAGCAGCTGCTGGCGGAACTGGCTCCCGCGCAAACCGCGCCGGACGGCGATTCCGGTGCTACGACATCGCTCGGCGGCAATCCGGATGTTGCCGCCCGGAACCCCCAGGCTGCGTTGACCGGAGAGGCACCCCCCACCCGTACCCCCGCCGCAGGCGCCCGCGCCTATGCCCGCTCCGCCTCCCTGGTGCATGGCACGCCCATGATCCAGACTTCCGTATAGCCCGCCCCGCCCATTTTTTTGCCGTCCCGTCCTCATGCGGCTCTGGCGAGGCCTTTTTCGAACCTGCCGTGTTTTTCTGCGATTGACATTCGTTATCGTTGTGATGAAAAAGGCCTCAGGCACATGGTGTGCCCGGGGTCTTTTCCGTTTTCAGAGCAGGAAGCGTTACACCCGAAAACCCAGCAGGGTTGCGCAATGCCGGGTTGATGCCTCGGCCATTGCGCCGCTGGTTTGCAACCGTTCCCACATGCGGTTCTGCACGGCCCACCAGTCGAAGTCGGGCGCTACCTCGCGGGTGCGTTCCACGGCACCGCACAGCCCGGCCCAGTCCGGCGCGGGTGCGGCCAGCAGTTCCAGCAGGTGATTTCGCAGCAGTTGATGCAGCCCGTCCCGTTGCCGGGGGGATGGTTGCAGGGAACGCAGCAGTTCCAGCCCTTGTCGCCATGCGGCCTTGCCGGGGGATTCCCTGCCGGACGATTCGCCGCCGGGCACGTCGGTTGCCGGGGGCTCCGTCACCAGCGCCAGCCCCAGTTGCGGGGCCAGGTCGGCCCACAGGTGGCTGGCGGGCATGTCGTGCTGGGCCTCTTCCCACGGGTCCACAAGCGCCAGGGTCTGACGGGCCAGCGCCGCGCGCCGTGGGGCCTGGCTCCGTTCCTCGCCGTGCAGCAGGGACAGCAGCAGGGCCTGGCGGGCGTTCAGCGGCAGGTCGGCCACGGACAGGGACGTTGCGGCGGCATCGGGCTCCGTCACGGGGCGAACGGTGATGCGCGAGGCACGGGCGGACGTGGATGGTCCTGGCGGCTGCCAGGTGAAGCGCACGGCGCGGCCTTCCGTTTCCAGCGGCAGGCGCAGGGCGGCAGTGCCGGCAATGCTGTCCGGGTCAGATCCGCCAGTTTTGCCAGATCCGTCAGCTCCGCCAGATCCGTCAGCTCCCTCGGGCGCGGAATGGGCATCACGTGCATCAAGGGTCACGTCCACTTCGGCGCCCGGCCAGGCGTGGGTTGCCATGGCTCCGGGGGCGGGCAGTCCGTGTTCCGCGCGCAGTCGCCACAGGGCCTGCAGCACCAGGCTGGCGTCGGTGCCGCGCCGGGGCAGCACGGTGCGGGACAGGATGTCCGCCCCGGCGCCTTCCTCCGGCTTGTTGGAAACGGCGTGGGCCAGATGCTCCGTCAGGTGCGGCAACAGGTCCGGCCCGCCGGTGGCGGTGCACAGGTCCAGCGCGCGCAAGGCATAGGTCATGGCGTTCACCGGTTCGATGCGCGAAATTTCGTCGAAGAACCAGGCGCAGCTGGCAAAGGACGCCAGACCCGCCTCCTGCATGGCCAGCAGCTTCCAGGCCGCATCTGCCTGCCGCCCGGCGATGCCGGGGGCCAGATGCGCGGCGGCAAAGGCCTCGCGTACCTCGATGTCCCCGGGAGCAGCCAGCACCTGGCCGTAGGCCAGCAGGGCGGCCTTGGGATCGCGGAACAGCGCGGCTCCAACGGCGGCGAAATGGGCGTCCAGCCCCTGCTTGACGGCGTCCAGCCCCTGGCGCAGGGGGCCGCGCCAGCGCTGGTTCCAGCCGGGGTGCCCGCCGTCGGTGCAGCCGCAGTCGGAGCGCCAGCGCTCCACGCCGTGGGCGCAGCTCCACGACGACGGTTCGTGCAGCAGCACCCGCATGCGCGGCGGGTTGCGGTGGCGGAACGCGGCGAAGTTGGTCAGGGACACCCCGTCGCGCCCGGCGTAGCCCTGGGCCAGCACGTGGGCCAGGGCCATTTCGCCGAAGGTGAAGTGGTGGCCGTAGGTTTCGCCGTCGGTGCACACGGCCAGCAGGCGATCCACGTTGCCTGCGTTTCCGGCGTCTCCGCCCTGTTCCTCGCCGGGGGGCACGGGCAGGGTGCGGGCCGCATCGGCCAGCCTGCGCCAGAAGACTTCGCCGTCGCGCAAAAGTTGCTCGAACGCCACGGCCCGCGAGATGGGGCCGTCGTAGAAAAAGATGTCGATGCTCCGGCCGGAGGGCAGTTCCGCCCGGTAGGGCAGGCCGATGTCCAGCGAGCCTTCGTGCACCGGCTGCCATGCGGCATTGGCTTGGTCGATGCCGTCCAGCGCGGCCACGGCGCGGGCCTGGCGCGGAGCCAGCACGGTAAAGGCGATGCCCGCCGCCGCCAGCGTTTCCAGCGTGGGGGTGTCCACGGCGGCCTCGGGCAGCCACATGCCTTCGGGCGCGCGGCCAAACCGGGCGGCAAAGTCGGCCACGGCCCACGCGGTTTCCACCTCGCGGTCCAGCGGTGTGGCCAGGGGCATGATGACGTGATGATACACCTGGGCCATGGCGTTGCCGTGCCCCCAGCGCGCCGCGCTGACCCGGTCGCCTTCCACCATGCGGCGCAGGGTGTCCGGGGCGTGGCGGTCCATCCAGCGCAGCAGGGTGGGCCCGGCGTTGAAGCTGGTCCATTCGTAGCAGTTCAGGATGTCGCCGATGCGCCCCTCGCGGTCCAGGCGGCGCGCCCACCCCAGCGGTGCGTAACTTTCGCGCAGGATGCGGGTGTTCCAGTCTGGGGCGGGGGCTGCGCTGCCTTCAGGCAAAATATCATCCAGCCACGGATCCTCGCGCGGGGGCTGATAGAAATGGCCGTGAATGCACAGGCTGCGGGGCATGGGGACCTCCTGGTTTCCGGCAGGATACACCGCCCTGCGCAACGGGGAAAGGTGCCCAACCCGACTATGGGGGCACAAGCAGGGTTTACGGGGGCACGATGCAAGGCTATCATCATGCCGTAGACAACCGGGGGTTCGCCGTGAACGTCGATACGGAAATGGTGAAAGATTTCCCCGTGCTGGGTGAAAAACCCAGGCGCGGGGTCTTTTCCACGACGGCCGATATGAAAATCGGTTTCGGCGGAACGCGGCGTACCGTGCAGCAGAACGTGATGATCTACGTGAACCAGCGCGAGGACGGCCGCTACGACGCCCAGGCGCTGAACGACAATCACGTGCCCACCGGCGAGACCACCATCCTCACCTACGAGGATCTGGTGCTGGACTACATCCCCGAACCCGCCATCTATCACGAGAAGGTGTATCCGGCCATGCGCGAACTGGCCGGGCACATCGCGCGTGGCGAACGCCACCGCGAACGTGGCGAGACCTGGAGCGCCGAGTTCGAGTTCCAGAACGCCCTGGCCATCGACGAGCAGAATGTGCGCGCCACCTTCGGGCTGGGGCTGACCTACCTTGCCCGCGAAGACCTGGACAAGGCGCGCGAAGTGTTCCAGCGGCTCATTGCCCTGCCCGGCGCCTTTGACCCGCGTCACAAGCACATGTTCAACGATTTCGGCATCAAGCTGCGCAAGAGCCGTATGTTCGGAGAGGCGCTGCGCTTCTACGCCCGCGCCGCGCAGCTGGCCCCCAAGGACGACCACCTGCTGTACAACATCGCCCGTACCCTGTTCGAGTCCGGCGACTACGAGAAGGCCAACGGCTTTCTGTGCCGTGCCCTGAGCCTGAACCCCCGGCTGGAGGAAGGGCAGCAGTTGCGCGCCATCATCGCCGTGCGCAAGGGCCGTGAGGTGGGGCACCCCATGGACATGCCGCAGGAACTTCTGCTGAACGACCCGTGCGACGTGCCGGAGGCATTGACCGACGGTGTGGAAGGCTATTAGCTGCAAGGGTATTGCGGTTCATGAAAATGGTACGGGGCGGTGTTGGAAGAACACCGCCCCGTTTTCATTCAGGTGAAGGCGACAGGGAATTCGGGGACGCCCCTAATACGGTGCGCCCAGATTCATGGCCGCATGCACGGTGGCCCCGAAGAACACCGCCCGGCCCGCCAGTTCGCCCAGCAGTACCAGCGGCCCCATCCAGCGGGGGATGCGCGGGCTGCGGATCATCACCACCAGCGGCACGAGGATGCCCAGCACCAGCCGCGCCCAGTACAGGGGCGACGCCAGCCACGCGCGGGCGGTCATCTGCATGACCGTACCGCCCGATGCCCACACGCAGGGCACGATGACATACACAGCAAGCGCCGCCGCCAGACTGCCGAGCAGTATGGCGCGCAGCGTGGGCTGGCTGCCCTCGCCCGCGAACCAGCTGCCGAACGAGGCCCCAAGCAGCAGCGCCGACAGCAGAAAGAACCCCAGCGGCGCGGCGTTGTGCAGGGCGGGCATGGCAGGCGGGGCATACGTCATGCCCGAGGTATACAGGGCAGCCAGGCCCACCAGCGCGGCTGCGGCGCGCAGACCCGCGCCCGCCTTGCCGGTAAGGGCGGCCACGGCCAGCAGCGCGGCGAACGCGCCAAAGGCCAGAATCTCCCGGCTCAGCCAGGCCTTTTCCAGATGGGCCAGGGTGCGCACCGCCCCTTCCGGATGCCCCAGATGGAACAGCGAAACCAACAGGGCCACGCCCATGATGATGGTGGCGGTCAGCCATTCCGTGCGGTTGCCGGAGGTGTCACCCGCTGTGGCCGTGCCGGGTGCGCCAGCGCAGGCGCCACCCGCGCAACCGCACGAACGCACGGCCAGCAGCAGGGCCATGCCCACGGCGGCTTGCGACAGCACGGTGAACAGCACCAGGGGAAGTTCGATGTTCTGCATGGTTACCTCCTCACCACACGGGGTGTTCTGGGCATGATGAAGCGGGTGGACGGGTTGACCTGCGGCATTTCCGGGTACCCTGCCGGGTATTGCACGGCGTTGGCGGCATCGGCGGTGGTCATGGCGGTAATGTCCACCAGCCGCAGCGCCCGCACCGGACAGCTCTGCACGCAGGCGGGCTGTTCCCCGGCGTCCAGCCGTTCGTGGCACAGGCTGCACTTTTCCGCCTTTTGCAGCACCGGGTTGTAGCGCGGCGCGCCGTAGGGACAGGAACGGATGCAGTTGCCGCAGCCGATGCAGCGGTCCTGGTGGTGCACCACCACGCCGTCCTCGCGCTTTTCGTAGGCCTTTACCGGGCAGGCGTTGAGGCAGGCCGGGTTTTCGCAGTGGTTGCAGGCCAGCGAGAAAAAGGCCCGCTCGCGGTGGGGGTAGATGGCTTCGTCCAGCGGGTACAGCTGCCGCCAGACCACGCCGGTTTCCTGATGGTAGTAGTTCTTGCACGCCATGGCGCAGGTGAAGCAGCCGATGCAGCGCTCCACGTCGACAAGAAATGCGCGCTGCCGGGGAAGGGATGTCTGTTGTGCGGTCATGGTCCGCCTCCTATGCTCTCGCCACGTCGGCGAACTGGTCGTGAATGGCCACGCCGGGCGCGCCGGTCTTGTAGGCGCCCATGTCGGCCGATTCGTCATCCACAAGGTTCTGCACGTTGAAGTTCAGCTTGCGGAACCAGGCCTCGTACACCAGCAGGCAGTCGCCGGGCACCGTATTGGTGATCTTGGCGCGCAGCTTCACCTCGCCGGTGGGGTTGAACACCCGCACGGTGTCCTGGTCGGCGATGCCCTTGGCCTTGGCCAGCACGGGGTTCAGGTAGACGAAGGGTTCCTTCTGGAACTCCTCCATCCAGTCCAGGTTGGCGAACTGCGAATGGATGGCGAACTTGCTGTGCGGGGTCAGCAGGCGATAGGGAGCGTAGGCCTTGCGGCCTTCCTTGTACTCCGGCAGGGCCTTGTGCCCGTGGCTGGCGCACAGGTCGGACCGGAACTCGTACTTGCCCGACGGCGTCTTGAACTTGTGGTCGCTCCACGAGGCGGACGACGGCATCCTGGCCTTGGCCGGTCCCTTGCGCAGGTCCTGCCAGTGGGTGATGCCCAAAAGGTCGTACACGCCCTTGTTGAACTCCTTCTCCATCCATTCCCTGGTGTCGATGTCCTGCGGATAGGTGCAGGAACCGGGCGACAGGCGGTTCATGTGCCTGGAGAGCAGCGCCGCGATCTCGATGTTCGACTTGGCCTCGTGCATGGGGGCGATGGCCTGCTCGTTCAGCGATACCCAGTAGTGCCAGTAGGATGCGTTGACTGTCCATTCCTCGAACAGGGTGGTCACCGGCAGCACGATGTCGGAATGGCGCACGGTTTCGGTAAAGAACTGCTCGACGCTGACCGCCATTTCCAGCTTGTTGAAGGCCTTTTCCAGCTTGTTGCGGTCGAAGTCCTGCGCGAAGGGGTTCTTGCACGACGACCACAGCACGCGCACCGGCGGGTTCTGGGCGTCCAGCAGTTCCTGCGCGGTCTTGTTGATGTTCAGGGCGCGGTCGGTGTAGGCGGTGGCGGCAGCCGCTCCGGCGGTAACGTCGAATTCGCCCTTGGGGCCCGCCTTGCCCACGAAGCCGATGGAGCCTTCCGGGGCCTTCTGGATCATGGCGTGGTAGTTGAAGCCCCAGGTCTGCAGGTGGCCGTAGCGCGCGCCGCCGCCCACCTTGCCCACGTTGCCGGTCATGGCCACCAGCGCGTCGATGGCGCGCACGGCGGCCCCTCCGTTGACGTGGCGCTGCATGCCGTAGCCGATCCAGATGGTGGCGGGCTTGGCGGTGGCGAATTCCTCGGCCACGCGGCGGATCTCGTCGGCGGGAATGCCCGACTTTTCCGCCGCCCATTCCACGGTGACGTTCTGGCGCAGGTAGGCGGCGAATTCCTCGAAGCCCACGGCGTTGTTGGTCACGAAGTCGCGGTCCACCAGACCCAGGTCAAGCACGTGCCGGGCCATGCCCAGCGCCAGCGCGCCGTCGCTGCCGGTTTCCGGCTGCCAGGCCACGTCGCCCTTGGCGGCGGTCTGGGTCAGCACCGGGTCGATGACCACGATCTTGGCCCCCCGGTCGCGGGCGGCGTAGACGTACTTCATGGAATGCACCGAACACCACGCGGGGTTGGCCCCCCAGATGATGACATAGCGCGATTTTTCCATGTCTTCCGGGTCGTTGCACCACATGTCGCCCAGGTCGTAGTTCTGGGCGTCGATGCCGGCGGGCCAGCAGGGCGTGCCCACGAGGCGGGTGGTGTAGCCCAGCGAGGACATCATGCCTTCCACGCCGTAGTTGGTGATGCCGAAGTTGCCGGAATACTTGGTAAGGGCAAGCCCCAGCAGGTTGCCGTCCTTTTCCTTTATCTCCAACAGCTTGCGAGCGATGCGCTCCATGGCTTCGTCCCACGAGACGCGCCGCCAGTTGCCGCTGCCGCGCCCGTCCTGGACCATGGGGTACTTGATGCGGTCGGGACTGTAGACGCGGCGGGGGTAGGCATAGCCCTTCACGCACAGCCCGCCCGCCGTGTAGGTGGATTCCGGCGCGCCTTCCACGAACTGGACCACCCCGTCCTTGACGTAGGTGACGATGCTGCACGTGTCGTAACAGTTGCGCGGGCAGGCGTTGCGGAAGATCTGGAAATCTGACTTGTTGAAGGGTGCGGCGGATGCGCTGCGGGGCAGCAGCAGCCCGCAGGGCAGCGTGGCCAGCGCGCCGGATGCGATGAGCCCCTTGAGGAAGCTGCGTCTGGTCATGGAACAGGATGGCGCGCGGGATGGCGCTCCGCGCGAGGGGGCGCCGATGGAATCGGACATGGTGACCTCCGTGGTGTTCATGATTTGCGGAAGTTCGTTGACTATGCGTCCTGCCGGTCTTGCGTTCCGGTGGTTGTCACTTCCGTGCGGGGTGGGGCGCAGGCTGCGGCTGCGTCTTCCTGCCAGCACAGCAGCATGGCCAGCGCACGGGCGATGGCGGGCGGCACGTCGGGTTCGGCCAGGGCGTGCTGCACGAAGCGCGGCACCCATGCCCCCATGTGCTCGGCCACAAGCCAGCGCCATGCTTCCTGTGTGTCGGTGGCGAGTGTGGAGGGGGAAGGCTCTGGAGCGGAAGATGGCGACGCGGCGCCTGCCGCCTCTCGCAGGGCCAGCAGCGCAAGCGCCGCATCCAGTTCGAAGCTCAGGTGGTCGTCGGGCGTGGCGCCTTCACCGGGTACGGCGCGCCCCAGGGCGTGGTACAAGGCCCGCATGTCCATGGCGGCTTCACCCATCAGGCGGGGCTCCGTTTCCAGCCATGCAGAAGCGTAGGGCGGTGCGGGCACGGCCATGGGGCCCACGAACAGCCGGTTGAAGGCGTACTCGGTAGCGCGCCAGTGGTCGGGGGTATCTATGGTGTCTGGGCCAGATGGGGGGCCAGATGGGGGGCCAGATAAGGGGCCAGATGGGGAGCCGGATGGGGTGCAGGGGGGAGCGCCGCGCGTGGCACGGGAGCACCCGAACCTGGTGCGGCACGCATCCAGCGCCAGCGAGGCCGCACGCAGGTCGTCCGCACCCCGCGCGGAAAACAGGTCGCGCAGGGCGCGCAACAGGCATGCATCGCGGGCGGTGCCGTCAGCCTTGCCTGCCCGGTTGCCCCTTCCGGACTGCCCGCCCCGAAGGGGCACCCCGGGCGCGCCGGGCGTGGGGGAAATGTGATCCATTGCGTCTCCTCGATCTGTCCGGGCCGCAACGCGGATGCAGGCGGATGCGGACAGTGGCCTGTTTTTGGACATATGCAGGCTAGTCCGGGAGCGCTGTTGTCACAAGGCTATGAAATGGGGTGATAATGGGTAGGGGGTACTACCCGATGCAGAGCGGAAACGTCCAGATGGGGAGAGGAGTGGCGAAGGCCGTGGCCGGGCTGGAAGGGGCAACCCGTTGCGCGTGCAGGAGTTCGGGCGGCTGCATCGTCGGGCGGCGGCATGGGGGGCGGCGTGCCACGCCGGTCGCAAGGGGGAATTGCCGGGCCTGGCGGCTGCCGGGCCGTGGCGGAAAAATCATGTCCGCCGCAAGAAAATCATCCCGCGTCACTCCGCGCCGGAGGGAGAGCGCGGCCCCGGGGCGCTGCGCAGGAAGGCGCACAGGCTGGCGTCCTTGCCATGCAGGCCCAGCTTGCGGCGGATGTTCTTGCGGTGGGTCTGCACCGTTTCCACGGACAGGTTGAGGGCGCTGGCGATGTCCTTGGTGGGGCTGCCCGCCTGGATGAACTGGCAGATGCGCATTTCCGCCGGGCTCAGGCGCAGCAACAGCGGGTCCGGCCCGGCATCGTCGGGGGCCAGGCGCAGCAACTGGTCGCGGATCACGGTCAGGTAGCCGCGCCGCACTTCCGGCTCCATGTCCGCCTCCAGGTGGTCCAGCGCGGGTAGCAGCATGGCGTGCACCTTGCGCGCCACCTCTCGGTTGATTTCGGCGCGTTCGCCGTCGATGTTGCGCAACACCGTGCGCAGGGTGATGTTCATTTCCTCCAGGTGGGTCTTTTCCTCGCGCAGGGCTTCGGTGCGTTCGGCCACCACCCGTTCCAGCGCCTCGCGCTGGTGCACGTGGCTGGTCACGTCGGTGAGCATGACCAGGTATCCGTCGCTGGCCAGGCTGACGGCGTTGAGCGGCGAGATGCGCATGCGAAAGACCTGCGCGGCGTGGGGCGGCCCAACTTCGGGACGGTTGGGGGCGGCGGGAAGCGCCACGCCCGACGTGGCGTCTTCGGACCGCGCGGTTCCTGCGCGCTTGCGGGGCGCACCGGGGGTAGCGTTACCCACTGCGGTGGCGGCGTCATCGTGCGCGGCGGGAGTGATCTCGCACGAGACCCCCAAAGGGTAGAAGCGCAGCAGATCCTGCATGCTTTCGCCCTCCAGCCCCAGCGCCGCCCAGACGGGCAACCCCGGCACCGCGCGTCCGGCCAGGTGCTGGTGCGCGGCGCGGTTGACGCTGGTGATGATGCCCGCGGCGTCGATGGCCAGCACCATGTCCGAGGTGGAATCGAGAAAATTTTCCACCTTGCATTTTTCCAGCGTCAGCAGACGGTTGGCATCGTCCAACTGGGTGGTGTCCACCTCTGCCCGGCGGGATTCCCAGTGGCGGGTGAACAGCACCGAAAAGGCGTCGCCGTACAGGCGCACCACCTGCGCGGCCGCATCGCGGGCGCGACGGGTCGCGGGCATGGCCTCCACCACGTCCAGCACCGCATGCACGAGGGTGTGGAAGCAGCCCAGGAACATGGCCTCGGTAACGCCGCGCATGCGGTGGCGTCGGGCAGAGGCCAGCAGTTCATGGCCCCAGCCGCGCGGGGCGTGGGTGGCTGCACCCTTTTCGATTTCACGCACCAGGTCGCCAAAGGTGGGGGCAAGCCCGGCGTGCAGGGCATCGCGCAGGGGATGCAGAAATCCCAGCAGCGAATCGATGCAGTCCTGCCGCTTGGCCGTGGTGTGGCGCAGGTAGCCCGCCTCGCGCATGCGTTCGGACCAGCGGGACAGGAAGGGGTCCATTTGCCCTTCGATGGCCAGAAGGACGGGGCGGGCTGCCGTGAAAAGCGCCTTGTCGGCGATGTCCGCGTCGGTTCCGGGTTTGGCCGAGGGCGCGGCGGGGGTACGGGTGTGATGGGTGGTCATGGAAACTCCGGAAGGTGCGCGTCCGGTTTTGAAGTCATCAGAACTGGTTGGGGGAATGGTTGGGGAATGACGGGGCCACGACGGGGCCTGACGGGGGCATGACGGGGGCATGACGGGAAGGCCGACTGGCGCGGGAGAAGCGGAAGCGGGCCGCACGGGCATACCCGATGGGTACCCGGTGCGTTGCGCCCCCGCGCGGGTATGCTATTCTTTACCCAAGTCACGCATGGACACAAGGGCGTGTCTGGCGGAAAGCGAGCGGAGGCCGTGGTGGAGAAACGCGGGGAACATGCAGGGGCCGGAGGATTGACCGGGAACGCGGCGGGATGCCCGCCGGTCAGCCCGGTCAGCCCAGTCGGGCCAGTCGGGCCAGTCGGGCCAGTCGGGCCGGTCGGGCCGGTCGGGCCAGTCGGGTCGGTCGGGTGGTTCCGGTCCTTGATGGTCTGGCCGCTTGCGCGCCGTGGCCGTGGGCCATTGCCCGCCGCGCCGAGACCGTGCGTCTGGCTGCTGGCGGCGGTGATTGCCGGAGCGTTGGTCGGAGCACTGGAAGGAACGTGGTGCGGACCGGTGGGAGCGGCACCGGCCCTGGCCGCCGATGCGGCTGCCCCCGCCGTTGCCCCCGCGCGGGATACCGCCCCCGTGGGCGCGCCGTGCCCGCTTACCTCGCCGGAGCACACCGCCCGGCTGGTGACGCCCGCCTTGCCTGGTTTGAGAGGACCGAAAGGGCAGGGAGAGCAGGGAAGGCAAGGAACACAGGGGGCGCAGGAAGACACTTTCGCCTCGGCCCGCGTGGGAGCGCCCCTTGCGGTGGTGGTGGCGCTGGAAGGGCCGCTCCTGCCTTCCGGCGTGTTTCCGGTGGTGAACATCGACAAGGTGTCCGGGCCGGATGGCGGGCGGGTGTCTTCCACCACCGGGTACCCGGATTCCGAAGTGCGCTTCAGCGCGCCGGGCCGCTACGAACTGGACCTGACGGTGACCCTGGTGGCCCGCTCCAGTTGCGGCGGGGCCAAGGCCCGCACGGTGCTGGAGCGACGTGTGGCGGTGCGGGTGGCCCCGTAGCCGCGCCCTGCCGTCCTGCCTTTGACCTGCGCATCCGTCGCGCACCGTCCGCCATCCGCTCCACTCCCCCGCCCGGCATTTCCGGCCCGTCCGGCTATGCGGGCAGGGTGATGGTGAAGGTGGTGCCCCGGCCCGGAGTGCTGGTGAAATCGATGGTGCCGCCGTGCTTCTTGACCACGATGTCGTGGGCGATGGCCAGCCCCTGTCCGGTGCCCCTGCCCACCTCCTTGGTGGTGAAGAACGGGTCGAACACTCTGTCGCGCAGGGCTTCCGGGATGCCGGCGCCCGTATCCGCGATGCGGATTTCCACATGGCCGCGCCCGGTGGGGGCGCTTGTGGGGTCGCTGTCCGGCATCATGCGCGTGGTGATGGTGATGTGCCCCGGCGGCGGTGGCGTGCCGTCCGCCACCCCGGTGGCCCCGGCCTCGTCGCCGTGCATCACTTCGGCAGCCTGGCGTGCCTCGGCGATGGCGTGGGCAGCGTTGACCACCACGTTCAGCAGCACCTGCGCCAGATCGCCGGGCAGGCAGGGGATCAGCGGCAGGTCGGGCGCAAGGCGCGTCTCCACCTCGGCCACGTATTTCCATTCGTTGCGCGACACGGTCACCGTGTCCTGCACCAGCTGATTGATGTCGGCAGGGCGCTTTTCCGCCGTTTCCGGGTGCGAGAACTTCTTCATGGCCAGCACGATGGAGGCCACGCGTTCCACCCCTTCCAGCGCCTGGGTGATGGCGCGGGGCACCTCGTCGGCCAGGAAGTCCACATCCGAGGCGGCCAGGGTATCGCGCAGGCGGGCAAGGCGTTCTCCGGCGTCCGGTGCTGGCGTGGTCGGCCCGGCAGCGGTCGAACTGCCGGTTCCCATGTCTCCGCTGTCCTCCCCGCCCGGCTGGCCGTCCCCGTTTTCCTTCTCTTCTTCCTTTTCCGGCGCATTCCCGGTTTTCGCGGATGTCCCGGCCAGGGCTCCGCACTCGGCCAGGGGCCGCAGCAGATCCTCGAAGGCTCCGCCGAGAAAGCGCAGGTTGTCGCCCACGTACTGGATGGGGGTATTGATTTCGTGCGCCACCCCGGCCGCCAGCTGGCCGATGGATTCCAGCTTCTGGGCCTGGGTCAGGCGGCGTTCCATGGTTTTTTGCGCCGTGGCGTCGAAGAACACCAGCGCAAGGTGCGGCGCGCCCTGCCAGGGCACGGGCAGCAGACTCCAGCGCACGGGAATGTTGCGCCCGTCGGGGCGGCGCAGCACGTGTTCCCGGTCCAGCGCCGGGGCGAACCCGGTCTCGCCGGGCAGCAGGCAGGTTCCCTGGGTGATCTGCCGGTACAGGTCGGCGCAGCCTGCCCCATCGTCGCCGCAGCCCAGCAGGTCGCGGGCCACGGTGTTGACCTCGGCCACGGTGCAGTCGCCGGGGCGGACGATGAGGATGGCCGCCCGCAACCCCGAGAAGATGCGCGACAGCAGTTCCTCGCGCTCCGCCAGGTCTCGGGTGCGGGCGCGGATGCGCGCCTCCAGTTCCTCGTTGGCGGTGCGCAGGGCCTTTTCCAGCGCGTATTCCGTGGTCACGTCGCGGCCCACGCCCTGAAACCCTACCAGCGCCCCCCGGTTGTCGTGCAGGTGGCGCCGCGTCCATTGCAGGCGACGCTCTTCGCCCGACCCGGCGATGACCCAGTGATCGAAGGTGGTGATGGTCGGCGGGCCGGGATCGAGTGCGTCCGTGAAAAGGTCCCGCTCCGCCCCCGGAGCGGTGCGCGCCCTGAATACGGTGCCGACCAGTTGTTCACGCTCCACCCCGAAGAACGCGCAGAAGGCGTCGTTGGCGAAGGTGATGGTGCCGTCGGGCAGGTAGCGGCAGATCAGTTCCGTCTGGTCGCTGATGATGGCCGAAAGCAGGGCCTCGCTTTCTTCCAGCAGGCGCGATTTGGTTTCCAGCAGCGTATCCACCTGCTGCTGCTCCTGGATTACCCGTTCCAGCTTGCGGTTGCGGTCTTCCAGTTCACGCCGCAGCGATTGCAGCGCCTCCTGCGGGGCCACGAACAGCCGGTGCCCCAGCAGATGGAACACCACCACCAGCCCGGCCGTGCCCGCCAGCAGCAGCGGCAGGATGCGCAGCAGCAGGCCCGTCGAGCGCGCCTGTATGCCCGAATCGTCCGTTTCGAGGGCAATGCGCATGCCCGGCACGGAAAGGGCGTGCTCCGTGCGCAGGGCCACCTGCATGTCCGGCCCCATGACGGCCAACGGTTGTCCGTCACGCAGCAGCACCTTGCGCAGCCTGTGGTCGGTGGGGTCGTGTGGCAGGAAGGTGATGTCCACGGGCAGCAGCGCGCTCAGCACGCCCACTGGAACGCCGTCCCGCAGCACCGCCCGGGCCAGCCGCCAGTATGCGGCCTTCTGATTCGCCCCGCCGGTTTCGACCGTGGCGCCCGCGCCGTCGCGCACCTCGCTTTGGAGGAGTACCGCCTGCGGCGCGGCAAGGGCCTGTTCCAGCCACGG
This sequence comes from Nitratidesulfovibrio termitidis HI1, assembly GCF_000504305.1. Classification (NCBI taxonomy): domain Bacteria; kingdom Pseudomonadati; phylum Thermodesulfobacteriota; class Desulfovibrionia; order Desulfovibrionales; family Desulfovibrionaceae; genus Nitratidesulfovibrio; species Nitratidesulfovibrio termitidis. The sequence goes on along the minus strand of NZ_KI632512.1, from coordinate 1,203,906 downwards.
CGGCGAAATGCCGTCCTTGTCGCACGGCGCGCCGTTGACCAGAACGGGCTTGCCGTCGGCTCCGTACAGGGCCGTGCAGGCCCCGCGCCCCACGGTGGCGAACAGGTCCATGGTTTCCGCAAGCTGTGGCGGTGCGTGTCCCGCCTGTCCCCATTGCTCCTGTCCGGCCTGTTGTGCCTGTCCGGCCTGTTGTGCCGCTGGTTCCAGGGCGCGGCGCAGGGACGGGAATGCCGCGTAGCTGTCCAGCATCTGGCTGCGGTTGTTCAGGTACCTGTCCACAAGGGCGGCGTACACGGTGGCTTCGTCGGCCAGGGTTTCGGCGCGCAGGCTGGCCATGGTGTCGCGTGCCTGCACGCGGGTGAGCCAGTAGGCCCAGGCCGACTGAAAGGCGATGAACGCCAGCAGGAACCAGGCGAACAATACGCGCACCGGTCGATGATGGCTGGCAGCGAGGGGGCTTGCCGGGGGCGGCGGCGGGCCCGGCGAGACGGCGGCGCCTGGGGCTGCGTCTGCGTCGGGGGGCTCGCGGCGTGCCGGGGGATTGTTGCCCGGTGTCTGACCGGCAGGGGGAAGGGCAGGGGGCATGGCGGACCTCCGGGGTGCGGCGCGTGAAGTGCTTCGCGGAAAGATGGCGGTGCCGCCCTTGTCAGAGTGCCAGAGGATTGTTACCTATCATGGCTGGAGCGGCGTATTATTATCTGGATGCTTTTCCCGGCCCCGCCGGAACGGCCGCTTCGCACAAACGTTACAGGAGGTTTCGACATGCTCGGACGCACGGTCTCCGCACCCACGAGGGCGCGGGCTGAAACCGTCAACGCCTTCATGCGCGGTGTATACAACTGGATGTTCGTGGGGCTTGCCGTGACGGCCGCCGCCGCGTGGTTCACGGCGTCGAGCCCGGCCATGCTGCAACTGGTGTTCGGCAACAGCTTCGTGCTGATCGGCCTGATCCTTGCCGAACTCGGCCTGGTCATGGGCATCAGCGCGGGCATCGCACGGCTTTCCGGCGGCGCGGCCACCGGGCTTTTCGTGCTGTACAGCGCGCTGAACGGCATCACCCTTTCCGCCGTCCTGCTGGCCTACACCATGAGCACGGTGTTTCAGGCCTTCGCCACGGCGGCGGGCATGTTCGGCGCCATGTCCATCTACGGTCTGACCACCAAGAAGGACCTCACCTCGTGGGGCAGCTTCCTGTTCATGGGCCTCATCGGCATTCTCATCGCCAGCGTGGTGAACATGTTCGTGGGCAGTTCGGCCATGTCGCTGGCCATCAGCGCCATCGGCGTCATCGTGTTCACGGGCCTGACCGCCTACGACAGCCAGAAGCTGCGCATGATGGGCGAAACCGCCCCCATGGACGATGCCACGGCCATCCGGCGCGGCACCATTCTGGGCGCGCTGACCCTGTACCTGGACTTCATCAACCTGTTCCTGATGCTGCTGCGGCTGTTCGGCTCTTCTCGCGACTAGCCGCGGGCATCGCCTGCGTGATCGACAGTGACTGCCAGGGGGGCGCAAGCCCCCCTTCTGCATGCTTGGCGCAAGCCTCCCTTTTGCATGACTGGCGCAAGCCCCTCTTTTTGCATGGCGGCTGCGCGCCGTGCCCTGCCCGCCCAATTCGGCCCAATTCGGGCCTGTCCTGCCGTGTTTTGCCCGCCTGTCGTGCCCGTCTTGTTCGTGCCGTGCTGCCGAGCCGTCCGGCCCGCCGTCCGCATTCCCCCGGCGACAAGCGCGCCCGCGCATGGTAGACTCGCTTTCATGCGCACATCGTTGCCCTTTCCCCGATCGATCCGGGTGGCGTCATGAACATCGCCGCCGTGCAGAAGGCCTGCGCACCTCTTCTGCGCCCGTTGGGCGCGGCCTACGCCGCGTGCATGGCCGCGCGCCGCGCCGCGTACGAGGCGGGCGTGCTGCCGCGCTTTGCCCCGCCGCGTCCGGTGGTCTCGGTGGGCAACATCTGCTGGGGCGGCACGGGCAAGACCCCGCTGGTGCACTGGCTGCTCCGCTGGTGCGGCGCGCACGGCCTGTCCGCCGCCGTGCTCACGCGCGGCTACGGGGCAAGGCCGCCGCAACGTCCCTTGCTGGTGCGGCCGGGGAACACGGCGGCGGAGGCGGGCGACGAACCGCTGATGCTGGCCCGCCAGAACCCCGATGCCGCCGTGCTGGTGGACCCGGTGCGACGCAGGGCGGGGCACTGGGCAGAGGCGCATCTTGCCCCGCACCTGTACCTGCTGGACGACGGGTTTCAGCACCTGGCGGTGCGCCGCGACCTGGACATCGTGGTGCTGCGCCCGGCGGACCTGACCGGCCAATGGGGACGGACCATCCCGGCGGGGGCGTGGCGCGAGGGCGCGAGTGCGCTGGGCCGGGCGCACGCCTTCTGCATGAAGGCGGAACCGGACATGTTCGATGCGCTGGGCCCCCAACTGGAACGCCGCCTGATCGGCTACGGCATGCCGGTGTTCAGCTTTCGCCTTGCGCCGCGCGGCCTTGTGCGGGTGGGCCGGGGGCTGGACCCGCGCCCGGCGGAGCAGGGGGCGGCCACCCGTGCGCACCTGGACGGCGCACCCTACGTGCTGGCCACCGGCGTGGGCGACCCGGCGCAGGTGCACGCCACGGCCACGCGTTTTTTCGGCTATCCGCCGTTGCGCCACCGCATCTTTCCCGACCATCACCCGTACGGCCCGGGCGATGTGCGCCTGCTGGCGGGCGAGGGATGCGCGGTGGTGTGCACCCCCAAGGACGCCGTCAAACTGGCGCCGTTATGCGGCGAAGGTGCCCGGCATGAGGGAGGCGGACATGAGAACGCCAACCAACCGGACCTGTGGGCCTTCGATCTGACGACAGAATTCGGACCTGCATTGTGGTCCGCGACCAATTTTCCCGAATGGTGGGCCGCCCGCTGGGCGGGGCTTTCCGCGGCCCGGCGGGGCTGAGCTTTCGCCGTCCGGCTGGCCTGGCCTGCAACTGGCCCGCGTGGTTGACCGCCCCTTGCCGGGGGCGTCTGGCCCGCTCCGATGGCCTTCCCCGGCAGCCCGCCCGCATTCGACATCTTTCACTCCGGCATGGCCGGAAAGGACATCCATAATGGCAAAGAAGAAACGCGACGAAAGCTACGTGCTGCCCGACGCGAATGACCTGGCTACCCTGTTCCGCGAGGCGCACCGCCCGCTGAAGATCGACGCGCTGATGCGCATGCTGGGCCTGCACCGCCGCATGAAGAACGAACTGGAGGACCGCCTGGACGACCTTGTCCGGCAGGGCCGCATCATCCGCCTGCGCGGCGGGGCCTGGGGCCTTGTGGAACAGCTGCGGCTGGTCACGGGCACCCTGTCCATCCAGCGTTCGGGCATGGGCTTCGTGCTGCCCGAGGAAAAGGGGCGCGACGACATCTACGTGCACCCCTACCAGATGGGCGACGCCTGGCACGGCGACAAGGTGGTGGTGGCCCTGCTGCCGGGCCGCCACGGCAAGAATCCGGAAGGACGCATCGTGCGCGTGCTGGAGCGGGGCCGCAAGGAAATACCCGCCCGCGTGGTGCGCCGCATGGGCAGGCACAGCCTGCTGTGCCGCCCGGCCGACCCGCGCATGGCCGTCAGCTTTGTTGTGGACATGAGCGCCGTGGAAGAAAAGGCCGAAAAGGGCGACCTGGTGGTGGCCGCCCCCGGCGAAAAGGTGGAGGACGGCCTGTGGGCGGCCACCGGGCTTGCCGTGCTGGGCGCGGACGACAACGTGCTGGTGCAGGAACGGCTGGTGAAGATCAACCACGACGTGCCCACCGACTTTCCGCCCGAGGTGCTGGAAGAAGCCCGCGACCTGCCCGCCGTGCCCAGCCGCGACGACATGGAAGGCCGCATCGACCTGCGCCACCTGGAGTTCGTCACCATTGACGGGGCCAAGGCCCGCGACTTCGACGACGCCGTGTACGTGGAAGAGCAGGGCACCGGCTATCGCCTGTGGGTGGCCATCGCCGACGTGGCCCACTACGTGCGGCCCGGCTCGGCCATGGACCGCGAGGCGCAGACCCGGTCCAACTCGTACTATTTCCCGCAGTCCGTGGAACCCATGCTGCCCGAGGCCCTTTCCAACGGGCTGTGCAGCCTGAATCCGCGCGTGCCCAGGCTGGCCATGGTGGCGGAAACCTTCTTTTATGCCGACGGGACCCCCGGCCGCAGCAAGTTCTACGCGGCCATCATCGAGTCCAAGGCCCGCCTGACCTACGGGCAGGTCAACCGGGCGATCATCGAGAAGGACGAAAAGGAGCGCCGTCTGCTCACCCCGGTGCTGCCCCTGCTGGAACGCGCCGAAGCGCTGGCCCGCCTGCTGAACGCCAAGCGCAACGAGCGCGGCAGCCTGGATTTCGACCTGCCCGAGCCGGAGGTGATCTTCAACATCTACGGCGAGACGGTGGACATTGGCCGCAAGGTGCGCCACTTCGGCCACCAGATCATCGAGGAATTCATGATCGCCGCCAACGAGGCGGTGGCCCGCTTCCTGACCGAAAAGAACGCCCGCTTCCTGTACCGGGTGCACCCGGAGCCGGACACCGAAAAGCTGGAAGGGCTGTTCAAGGTGCTGGCGCGCACCTCGCTGGCGCAGCACCTGCCCGGCAAGGCGTCGGCCAAGGCGCTGCAGGGCGTGCTGCAGGCGGCCAAGGATACCGATCAGGAATTCGTGGTCAACCGCATGGCCTTGCGCACCATGATGCAGGCCCGCTATGCGCCGGACCATGAAGGGCACTTCGGCCTGGCCTCGGAATGCTACTGCCACTTCACCTCGCCCATCCGCCGCTACGCCGACCTCATCGTGCACCGCGCCCTGCGCCGCACCCTGGGGCTGCCGGTGAACGGACCGCTGCCGGGCGAACGGGCGCTGCTGACCATCGCCGACACCCTGAACACCAACGAGCGCGTGGCCATGGAGGCCGAGCGCGAGATACTCAAGCGCATCACCGTGCTGTTCCTGGCCGAACGGGTGGGACAGGAATTCACCGGGGTCATTTCCGGCATCATCGACTTCGGCTTCTTCGTGGAATTCAACGAGGTGATGGCCGAGGGCATGGTGCGCCTGTCGTCGCTGGACGACGATTATTACGGCTACCTGCCGGAGCGGCAGGAACTGGTGGGCGAGCGCACGGGCCGCAGCTTCCGGCTTGGGCAGGCCGTGACGGTGCGACTGGCCGAGGTCAACGTGGCCCGGCTGGAAGTGAACCTGGCGCTGGCCGGGCCGGATGCCGTGGCCTCCACGGGCGCGAAGAAGCCCCGGCCCGCCGGGCGGGACTGGAATGCCGGTCGTGCCGGTAGCGAAGGTCGTGGAGGCAGGGGCGCACGCGGCGGGCGCGGCTATGGCCGTGACGAAGCCCCCCGCGCGAATCGCGGTACGCGTGATGATGCCAAACGCGGTACGCGTGATGATATCAGTCGCGGCGACCGCGCACCGGCACCGGCTCCGTCTGCCGCCGCCCAGGCCGACCGCACGTCGCGCAAGGCCAGGGCGCGTTCCACCACCGATGCGGGGTGGGATGATCCCATGCCCACGGAACTGCCGGAACCGTTCGAGAACGCGCCGCGCAAGGGGCGGGGCGGCAAGGCTGATTCCAAGCCCGCCACCCGCAAGGGGGCTGCCCCGAAGGCTGCTGGTCCGAAGCCGTCCGCCAGAAAGGCCTCTGCCCCGCAGAACGCCGGGGAGGAAAAGGTCGCCAAATCCGCAAAACCCGGTAATTCCGCCAAGTCGAAGGAAAGCACGACTGGCAACGCAAGGTCCGGCAAGGACAAATCCGCCCCGAAGGGAAAGCCTTCCGGCAAGGCCGCCGCACCGGCCAAGCCCGTCGAGCCCGACAATTCCGGCAAGGCCGACAAGACTGCCAACTCCGGCAAGGCCGTCGCATCCGAAAAGCGCGGCCCGGCCAAGGCCACCCCGAAGAAGGCGGGTGATGCCAAACCCGCCAAGGCCAAGGCGTCCATATCCGGGGGGGACAAGCCGGACCAGGCGAAGCCTGCCAAGGCCGTGAAATCCGGAAAGACCAGTGGTGGTGGCGAGGCCTAGCCGCGCCTTGCACCCGGTACATGAAAAAACAGCCGCCCCGGAGGGTATCCTCCGGGGCGGCGTTTTGTTGCGGAACTGCGGAACGGGACCAGTGCCGGGCGCGGTTTGCCGCCGTGCCCGGGCTACAGCCGGGTGATGCCGAAGCGCGACAGCAGTTCGGCCAGGCGCTGGTTCAGGTTGGTGGTGGAGCGCGACAGCAGGTCCAGGCTGATGTACAGCGCGAATTCCACCCGGAACGAGGCGTCAGTCCACAACGATCCGATTTCGCGGGCCAGTTGCGGCTCTATCTGCAACAGGTGCAGCAGCGATTCCAGTTCCGTGGCCGTCTGCGGGCGGAACAACTGCATGGTGGCCCTGCCGGGGTCCGGCTGCCACAGCTTGTTGCGCCGGATGCGCGTCAGCCCGGAGTCGAACAGTGTCTCCACGGCGGCCACCGAGGTGCGCCGTTCCTTGCGGGTGCGGATGTGGATCTTGCCCATGTCCTCGCCCGCGCGGCGGCGCAGCAGGGTGACGAACTGGAATTCCAGCAGTGATTGCAGGGCCCTGCCCAGGCACGGCAGCGAAAAATCGCCAAGGGTGCGGCGGACGATGGCCGTCTCCTTGGGTGAAAAGCCGTCCAGCGCCCGCAGGAAGTCCTCGCGCAGCAGGTTCAGGGTGATGGCCACGCTGCATGCCATGCCCACCACCTGTTCACGCAGGAACTGCACCTGCTCGGCGTTGACCTCCGGCGCGGGGGGCGCGGGGGGCGCGGGCGCCGCGACGGTTTCGGCTTCCGCCCCGGCGGCGGCGTCCTCGGTCTGGACGGAGGGAGCGCTTGCAGCGTCGCCCGCCGTATCACCCGTCAGGCCGCCGGAGAGCAGCAGGGTTTGCAGCTTTTCCATTTCCCTGGCGGCAGGGTCGATGCACACGATCTGGCTGATGAAGTCGATGTCGCCCGAGGCAAAGGGGTAGTCGGGCCGGGCGGCCATGCCCAGCAGGATGTCGTGCACCAGCTTGCGCGCCTTGCGGCTGGCGAAGTCGCGCGTCTCGAATTCGAACAGGGTCTGCACCCGCGTCTTGTCCAGCGGCTTCGGCGTGCGGCACAGCCGTTCCAGCAGGGCGTCGAAGGGGTAGCGGATGACCAGCAGCGAGCGTTCCTTGGACAGGGTGAACGCTTCCTGCGTCATGATGGCGTCGTAGGCCTCGTCCACCATGCGCACCACGAAGTGCTCGAAGTGCTTGCGCCAGTACTGCTCGTCGAGTTCGGTGGATTCGGTGACCGCGTCCGAGGGGCCAAGGGCTTCTTCGCCGTAGGCACGGACCAGGGTTTCGATGAAATTGTCGGTGCACAGGGCGGTGGTGTACACCACGCCCTGCACGCACTTCAGCAGCAGGGTTTCCGTGTTCACCAGCCGGGTGCGCAACTGGCTGGAATCGCCCCCGCCGGGCTTGGCATATTGCCCCAACTGGGCCACGAATTCGCCCACCAGCTTGCGGATGTGCGCGTGCAGCGGGTCCACCGCGCCGCGCGCGGCGACGATTTCGATGATGGACCGCTGTTGCGTTTCCAGCAGGGGATATTCGTTGATGCGGTCACTGTTGGTGCGGATGAGGCACAGCAGCACCCCGCGCTCCACCACTTCGCGCACGGCACGGCGGTCCTTGGTGGCGGCAAGGCAGGCCACATAGGTGGCCAGACGTTCATCGGGCGGCGGGCCTTGCGTCGGATCGTGGTTGCGCGCGTCGGTCATGGCAGGTTCCTGCGTGGGGCGTTCTGCGGGTGCGAAACTGGGTGTAATCCCCCATTCGCACATGGGGGCGCTCCACGTCTCTGTCCGCTGAATGGCGAATTGTCAACCAGATATCATGACGTCAGTTCCTGTACGATATCATGAAATCAGCTCTCGTGCCATGGCATCACCCTGTCCGCCGCCTCCCGCCATGCGGGCCAGTTCCTTGCGGATGTCTTCGCCGTCCAGCCTGCGGCACAGGGTGAAGGTGGCGTTGTCCGCCACTTCCTTGCTGACCTGGAAGTGCCGCCCCGCGCGGGCGGCCAACTGCGGCCAGTGGGTGATCAGGATCACCTGTCTGCGCCCGGCCAGCGCGGCCAGGCGGTCCGAGACGCGGTTCAGGGTCAGCCCGCCCACGCCGGAATCCACTTCGTCGAAGATCAGCGTGGCGGTTTCGTCGCGGGCCATCAGCCCCACCACCGCCAGCAGAAAGCGCGAAAGTTCGCCCCCGGAGGCAATGCGGTCCAGCGGCTGCGGCGGCTGGCCGGGGTTGGGCACCCACATCAGGCGCGCCCGGTCTTCCACGCAGCCGGGCCACGGCTCGGACGGGGTGAAGTCGAAGGCCACGCGCACGTGCTCGGAAAAGCCCAGGCCCGCCAGTTCGCCCTCCAGCGCCTGGGCCAGCCGGGCCGCGGCCTCGTGCCGGGCGGGGTTCAATTCCGCCAGCACGGCGCACAGTTGTTCCTTCAGGGCATCTTCCTCGCGCTCCAGGGTGCGCAGGTCCAGGCGGCAGGCATCGAGAAACGAAAGATTCTCCTCGATCTCGCGGCGCATATCCACGATCTCGTCCAGGGTGCGGCGCAGCTTGCGTTTCAGCTGGGCCAGTTCGTACAGCCGCTTTTCGATGGCCTCCACGTCCATGTCGTCGTCATCATCGGACGTGGCGGAAGCGGCGGGTGCGGGGCGGCGGCGCAGGCGGCGTTCCAGGTCGGCCAATCCCTGCCGGAAGGCGGAGATGGAGGCCACATCCTCGGACCAGCCGGACCCGTCTCCCGTGACGCCAAGCCGGGCAAGCCCGTCCAGCGCCCGCTCCAGCAGGCCCAGCGCCTCGGCCACGCCGGGGCCGTCCTCGCCGCGCAGCACGGCCAGGGCGCGCTCCTGGGCCTGCTGGGCAGACTCCACGTCGCGCAGGGCGCGGCGGCGTTCCTCCAGCCGGTCCTCCTCTCCTGCTTCGGGGGCCACCTTGTCGATCTCGCGCTGCTGGAATTCCAGCACGTCGCGCCGGTCTTCCAGCGAGCGGGCGCGGGCCGCCAGTTCCTCGCGTTTCGCGGCCACCTCGCGCAACCCTTTCAGCGTCTCATCGCGGGCGGTCAGCAGGTCGGGCCGGTTCAGGAATTCGTCCAGCAATCGGGCCTGGAAGGCGGGTTGCAGCAGCTTCTGCTGGCCGTGCTGGCTGGTGTGCACCACCAGCGAGGCGCGCATGTCGCGCACCGTGTCCTGCGAACTGAGCCGGTCATTGATGAACAGACGGCTGCGACCCGTGTCCGCCGTCAGTTCGCGGCGCAGCACCATGTCGCCGTCGGCCAGGGCGAACAGGGCCTCGACATGGGCCTTTTCCTTGCCGGGGCGGACCATGTCGGCGGTCAGCCGGTCGCCGATGAGGAAATTGAGCGCCTTGAGGATGAAGCTTTTGCCCGCGCCTGTCTCGCCGGTAAGGGCGTTGAGGCCGGGGGCGAAGTCCAGTTCCATGTCCTCGATGAGCGCGAGATCCCGAATGCGCAGGTATTCCAGCATGAGGTGTCCTTGCTCAGGTCCGGTCGCCGTCGTCCGCCGGGGGAGCGGCGGTGGCGTCCGGTGAAATGTCGGCTTCGGCGTTTGGTTTCGCCACACGCAGGTGGGCGGAAGGCGCAGTGGGCGCCACATCCAGCCCCCGGCGCAGGTGCCCGCCGGGGCCGTTCCCGTCCAGCAGCCGCAGGAAGGCCCGTTCCTGGTCTTCCGCCGTGGCGCGTCGCCCGGCTTCGGCCAGTTCGTGCAGCCCCTGTTCGACACGGTAGGCACGCAGGCAGGCCAGGCCGTATTCCGCCTGGGTACGCCACGGCGCACCGGGTTCCAGCGCAAGGCGCGCCAGAATGCCGAGCCTGTAAAAGGTGAGCGCCTTGCGGCGCGAAGTCAAGCGCTCAACCCCCCGCATCCATTCAAGGTCGTTGCCATTGTGACGTTGCGCCAGCACCAGCATCTCGAAGGCGGCCTCGGGACAGTGGCGCTCCGGGTCATAGGTGAAGCCAGGCTGGGCGTCGCGGCCTTCGCGGCGCAGCAGTTCCGCCCACAGCAGGCAGGCGTGGTACACCGACTGCGGTTTTTCCGGTTCACGCAGGCGTCTCGCCTGGTGCAGGCGGTACCAGAAGGGCTTGGCGGCCTTCAGGTCGCCGCGCACCAGCGCTGCCCCTGCGGCGGCCACGTTGACGTCCACATCGTCCGCGTGGGCCCCGGTGGCCAGCAGCCGGTCGAGCAGGTCGGCAAGGGCCGGTGTTTCGCGCACCGGCAGGGTGGGCTGGCCCTTGGGCGGCTCCGCCGCAACGCGCAGCCGCGCGGCCATGTTCGCCGAAGTTTCGGGCAGGTTGTCCAGAGCGGTGGACACCGCGTCCGGCGGCAGATCCAGCACGCCGGAGCGCATGCGGTGGAACAGCGTCAGCCACAGGGCCTCGGCGCCTGCCGTGCCGGTGGCGGCATGGCCCGATGCCGTGTCCACGGCATCCAGCACCGTGGCCGCCCGGTGGTCCGGCAAATGCTGCGTCTGCACCCGTTGCCACGCGGCATGGCCGATGCGTTCGGCCACATCCGGCCTGCGCAGCAGGAAGCGCAGTTTTTCCAGCATGTCCAGCCCATCGGCGTAGACCACCATTTCGTGGCCGTCGTCGAACAGTGCGTCCTGGTCGGGTCCCACGTCGGGCGTGAGCACGCAGGCCCCGCACGAGGCCCCTTCCGTGAGACGGAAGTTGACCTCGAACCCGATGGATTCGTTGGGGATGATGCGCGTGTCGCCGTACAGGCGCAGCATGTCGGCAAAGGGTACGCCCTGTCGGGCCTGCACGCCGAACCGGTCCCGCAGAAGTTCGGCCAGCCAGCCGCGCAGGGGGCGGTGCTTGTCCAGCACGCCCACCATGGAGATGTCGTGCCCGCGCCCGGCGTGCGGTAGCCACGGGCGGGCGTGCCCGTACATGGGCAGATGCGTGGCCTGCGGGTGGCGCCACTGCGGCGGCAGCGCCCGGAACAGCGAAAGGTGGGGGGTGAACAGCACGTCGAACAGCCGCGCGTAGTGGCGGTGCCAGTGCATGTTCAGGTGGCTGTCGATGGCCCAGTAGGCCTTGCGGCAACGCAGGGTTTCCAGCCCGGCCAGGATCACCCGCGCGCCCAGCGTTTCCTGCTGCACCAGCAGGTCGGGGGCGAAGCCCTGGGCGTCCAGCAGGGCGGCGATGTCCACGATGCCGCCGTGGGGGTGCAGGTCCAGCACCTCGTGCCCCATGCGCCGGAGGCTGGCGGCCAGGTGCGTGCCGACGCAGGCGATGCGCATGGCCTAGCGCTTCAGGCGCGGGTCCAGCAGGTCGCGCAGGCTTTCACCCAGCAGATTGTAGCCGAGCACGGTGAGCAGGATGGCGCAGCCCGGAAAGACGGACAGCCACGGGGCGATCTCCAGCACGTCCTTGCCCTCCAGCAGCATGTTGCCCCAACTGGGCATGGGCGGTTGCACGCCAAGCCCCAGAAAGCTCAGGGCCGATTCGGTCAGGATGGCCCCGGCCACGCCCAGCGTGGCGGAAACCAGCACCGGAGCCACGGCGTTGGGCAGCACGTGCAGCGACAGGATGCGCACCGGTCCCGCCCCGGCCAGCCGGGCGGCGGCGATGAAGTCGCGTTCGCGCAGGGACAGGGTTTCCGCCCGCACCAGCCGGGCCACGCCCATCCACGAGGTGAGCCCGATCACCGCCATGATGTTCAGCAGGCTGGGCTCCAGGAAGGCGATGACCGCAAGGATCAGGAAAAACGAGGGGAAGCACAGCATGATGTCCACGCAGCGCATGATCAGTTCGTCCGCCAGCCCGCCGAAGTAGCCCGCCGCCAACCCCAGCGCGAGGCCGATGGCAACGGAGATGCCCACCGAGACGAAGCCCACCCACAAGGACACCCGTGCCCCGTGCAGCATGCGCGAGAACACGTCGCGGCCCAGGGCGTCGGTGCCCAGCGGGTGCGCGGAAGACGGCGGTTGCAGGATGGCCGTCAGGTCCAGCGCGGTGGGGTCGTGCGGGGCTATCCACGGGGCCAGCAGGGCCGCCGCCGACATGGCCAGCACCAGCGAAAGGCCGGTGGCCAGCATGGGGTGGCGCATCCAGAAATGCAGCCAGTGGCGGGGAGAGAACAGGGTGGCCGCGCTCATGCGTTGTCCCCCCCATTTCCGCCGTCGCCGCCCGAGCCCCCGGTGAGCCGGATGCGCGGGTCGGCCAGGCCGTAGCACAGGTCTGCCAGCAGGTTGCCGACCAGTGTCAGCACCGCGCCCAGCACCAGATTGCCCATGATCAGCGGGTAATCACGGGCCATGACCGCCTGGTAGAACAGCTGCCCCAGGCCGGGCAGGGCAAAGATGGATTCGATGATCACGCTGCCGCCGATGAGGCCTGGCAGCGACAATCCCAGGATGGTGATGACCGGCAGCAGCGCGTTGCGCAGCGCGTGGCGGAAGATGACCGTGCGCACCGGCAGTCCCTTGGCCTGCGCGGTAAGGATGTAATCCTGCCGCAGCACTTCCAGCATGGAAGCGCGCATGAACCGCGAAAGCCCGGCCAGGCTCCCGAAGGTATAGATGAAGATGGGCATGGCCAGATGCGCCAGAATGTCCCAGGCCCTGCCCAACGGCGACATGGCGGCGTGGTCCAGTGATGTCAGGCCGGAAAGCGGCAGCCATTGCAGATGGATGCCGAACAGCAGCATCAGCAGCAGGGCCAGCCAGAAGCCGGGCATGGCAAAGCCTATGAACACCAGCACCGTCATGGCCCGGTCGAACAGCCTGCCCTGCCAATGGGCGGAGGCCACCCCGATGGGGATGGCGCACAGCAGGGTGAGCACCAGCGAGGCCGCGTTCATGCCCACGGTAAGCGGCAGGCGTTCCTTGATCTTGTCCCACACCGGGCGCGCGTCGCTGGACATGGAATTGCCGAAGTCCAGCCGGGCCAGGCGCCCCAGCCACTGCACGTACTGCACGTGCAGCGGCTTGTCGAGGCCGTACAGGGCTTCCAGCCGCTTGCGGGTTTCCGCCCCGGCCAGCGGGTTCATGGTGGTCTGCATGTCCGTGGGCGAGCCGGGGGCCAGATGGATGACCCAGAAGCTGATGATCGTGATGCCCCAGAACACGAAGAGCATCCACGCCAGCTTGCGGGCCATGCGGCGCAGCAGGGCGGCCATGCGGCTGGGCTGCTGCGCGGTGTGGCTGGCACCGTCGTCGTCGGAAAAAGCGCCGGGACTGGCGGGATCTCCGGGACTGGGGGAATTGGCGGAATTGACGCCCCCGGCGGGCTGGCCGTGGGTAGCGGCGAGCGCCTCCGTCGAAGGCGCGGCGCCATCCACCGGAGTGTCTCCGGTGGCGGGCGCTGGTGGCGGTATATCGCGAGGGTCGCTGGTCACGGCGTCGATGTCCTCAAAGCCTTGTGGAGGCGGGGGCCAGGGGGCGCCCTACGCCTCGTGCTCCATCCACCCGCGCAGGTCGCGCACTTCCTCTGCCCAGCCCTTCGAAAGGCGCACTTCCATGAACTGGCGGTACACCTCGTCAAGGAAGCCAAGGCAGGTTTCGATCAGGTAGATATTTTCCAGCAGGCGGGCGTCGGGGTCGTCGTCGCCGCCCTCGCCGTCTTTCTCCACCGTGGGGGTCTTCAGGCTGTTGAGGGAAAAGTCCTCTGCCCGCAGGCTTACCTGCCACGAATCGGCCTCGCGCTCGAAGCGCAGCAGGGCGCGGGTCACCTTCTTGCCGGTGGTCAGGCCCATGCGCGCCTCGCGCAGGGGGGACATGGAGCCGGAGACGGTGGCGGTTTCCAGGCTTTCGCCCTCGCCGCCCTGCACCGAAATGCGCTGCTCCATGTGCACGCCGAAGGGGCTGCCGTCCGGCATGCGGAACGAGCCGGGCGCGGTTTCGCTGCGGTACCACAGCCAGGTCAGGAATTCCTGGCCCAGGATCACGTCGGTGGTCTGGCCGAGATAGGGGGTGTCGCTCATCGTATGTCCTTGTCCGGCGCGCCTACCCGGCGAACCGGGTGGGTTCCAGCGTGTCCAGGCGGGTCATGGCGGCCTCGTCCAGCATGGAGGCGGCCAGCGCGTACGGCGTCAGCGGCTCCAGGTGCAGGTCGAAGGTCAGCGTGAAATA